>DATJXB010000045.1:0-62845 GCA_035500755.1 Thermoanaerobaculia bacterium
GGCCTGCGCCGGCGCGGCCGACGCGGCGGGCTTGGTCTCCGCCGGCTTCTGGGCCAGAGCGGCGCCCGCGACGAGGAGGGCGGCGGCCGACAACCGGCCAATTTTCAGGACATGACGCATCTTCGGTTTCCTCCTAATAGAGCGAATCAAACGCGGTAAACCCTCGGTAATCCGGGCCTATTTCCGAAAACGACCCCATTAGACCAGACTCCGAGGGAAAGATGAGCGAAATCCGGCGTTTTCACCTCGTCCCCGTCGGGGGGACCGCCATGGTGCCGCTGGCGGCGCTGCTCCTCGAAGAGGGACACCGGGTGACGGGGAGCGACGGGCCGCTCTATCCCCCGATGTCGACGCTCCTCGAGAAGCTCGGCATCCCGGTCGCCGAAGGGTTCGCGCCCGAGCACGTGCCGGCCGACTGCGACACCGTGATCGTCGGCAATGCCGCTCTGAGGGACAACGTCGAAGCGGCCGAAGCGGCGCGCCGCGGGTTGCCCGTGCTCTCGCTGCCGCAGGCCGTGCGCAAACACCTGCTGCCCGGGAAGCTCTCGATTGTCATTGCGGGAACGCACGGCAAGACGACGACCTCGGCGCTGACGGCGTGGCTGCTGCTCGATTCGGGGCGCGATCCGGGATTCCTCGTCGGCGGCGAGATGAAGAACCTCGGCCGCGGCTATCGCCGCGGGCGCGGTCCCCACTTCGTCCTCGAGGGCGACGAGTACAACGCGGCGTTCTTCGACCGCGGGCCGAAGTTCCTGCACTACGAACCGAAGCACCTCTTCGTCGGCAACATCGAGTTCGACCACGCCGACCTCTACCCGGATCTCGACGCGGTGATCGCGGCGTTTCGCGCCGTGGTCCGACTCGTCCCGGAGGACGGCGTCGTCGTGGTCAACGCCGACGACCCGCGCGTCGCGGCGCTCGCCGCCGACGCGGCCGCGACAGTCGTGCGCGTCTCGCTCGACGCTCCCGGCGCCGACTTCTCCGCGCAGGACATCGTCTTCGGTCCGGAAGGCACCACATTCACGCTCCTCGAAGCGGGGCTGCCGACGGCGCGGCTGTCCTCGCCGCTGCCCGGCACGCACAACGTGCGTAACGCCCTCGGCGCCATCGCGCTCGTCCGCGGCCTCGGGCTCTCGACGAGCGAAGTCGCGCGGAGCCTCCCACGCTTCGAAGGCGTCCGCCGGCGCCTCGACGTGCGCGGCGAGAAAAACGGCATCCTCGTCGTCGACGACTTCGCGCACCACCCGACCGCCGTGCGCGGCACGCTCCAGGCGGCGCGCTCTCGGTTTCCCGGCCGCCGGCTCTGGGCGCTCTTCGAGCCGCGCTCGAACACGGCCGGACGCAAGATGTTCGAGGAGGAGTACACCGACGCGTTCGCCGGCGCCGACGCGCTCGTGGTCGCGCCGGTGTTTCACGCGCGGCGTCTTTCGCCCGACAACCAGATCGATCGCGCGGCGCTCGTCCGCCGCTTCGCCGACGGTAGCGGGCGTCCGGCGTTCGCCCCCGACACGATCGCCGAGATCCCCGCGATCCTGCGCCGCGAAGCGCGCCCCGGCGACGTCCTGCTCCTGATGTCCTCGGGCGCCTTCGGCGGACTGCCCGAGTTCCTGCTCGACGCCTTGTGAGCGGCCGCGCCGGCGCAATCCTCAAGTGCAGCCACCGGTTCGTATCCACCAGTCGAGTGCTCCCCCCCCCCCAACGCTCCAATTCCTGGCGGGCCGAGTCTTCGTGCCTCGTAGGTCCACGGAGGTGGAACTACCGGGAAGAGTAGAAACTGGACCTGGTCAAACGCACCGACGCCACTGACATCGATGTAGCGAAGCGCTCCCGGCCCATAGCTCCGCGGGATCAGGAAGGCTACGACCGGGTCTCGAGCAAATCGATTATTCGGGCAGGGCTCAAGGGAGCGCCCGTCCGGCCCTCTTACCACTGGTGCCACGGCCGTTGGCAGGGTCGGCGCCATCAGTCGAATGTTGAGAACTGCATCGCCGCCCCCAACAAAGCCCTCGATTGGCTGCCGAAGAACAACGCTGCTACTCTGGATCACACCCCACTCCCAGTCGAGCACCTGAGCGTTCGCGTGCAAGCAGAGGACGGCTGCGGCAAGCAGACACACCGTGACAATCCAATGGCGCCTCGTCACGGCAAGACACGCCGCAGCCGAAATCCACACGCCGGGCAAGAGCGGAAGACCGAAGCGCGGCAGCGATCCCAAGATCAGGTCTTGAGCGACACAAGCCAACAAGATCGCCATCCCGATTGCGGCCTCTCGGCGTCGTGACGTGGCCCCCGCGACGAGCAGGGTCGCGACTGAAAATGCCGTCACCAATGGCGTCGCGATGCGCGACCAACGAGTGGCGAAGGCGTACCACCCCGACCAACGTGCGTCGTAGTAATCGGTACCGAACACGCCATGGAACATCCGCCACACGAGCTGCCGCGTACGGTCGGGTTCGGGGCCGGCTAGGAAGCCGCGCCATCGAGTCGCTGCAAGCCGAAGTTCCGCTGCGGCCAGAGGCCGGCCCGATGCCGCTCTGGCCCAACCGCCGTATGACTCCGGCCACCCGTAATCGGCGCTTCCGAGCAGTACGACGCCGCCCAGGGCGCGCAACGGGTCATTGCCGCTCGGTGGCCGTGTTGCCTCCCAGCTGACCGCCACGAGCAGGCCAGCAGCCGCCAACGCCGCCAGCAGGCGACGGCGGAGTGTTGGAAGTGTGGCCCAGCCCACCGTCAAGGCCACGGCGGCAACGGCACCGACGTTGGGCCGTACCAGGATCAGCGCAGCAACGAGTAGCCCGACGGGTATCCAAGAATATCGGGCGCGTGGCGGCCACACGCTCTGGACCACAACGACAATGAAGAGGGCCGTCGCGAGGGCTTCGGACATGACCGCGCTTGCGACGTCGCGCAGTCGAAGCACTCCGAGTAACGTGACGAGCAGAGCCACGGAGGCAGACGAGCGGCCTCGAAACCACACATAGAGCCAGGACAAGGCGATCGCCGCGAACAGAAGGAGGGATTGCGTGACGACGATGGCGCGCTCCTCGTGACGGGGCGACAGCCGGCCTGCCAGAGCCAGGAATGTAATGAAGCCGGTCTTTATGGCGTGAGGTCCCGCGAACTCGACGTCGGCCGACGAAGGACCTCTCAAGACGTTGATGCCTCGGTGGGCAAGCGTGAGATCGACGTTGCTGTCGGTCCACGAAACTACGGGAGAGACCACTGCAGCCCAGATGTATACGAGGCCGCCCGCCACCAGCAGTGTGGCGATCAACAGGAGCTGCAAGCGACGGCGGCTGCCGCTCACAGGACCCTCAGGTTGGTGGGCTCGTCCTTCTGAACGACGAGCTTCGGTCGAATCGTCGCTGGCCATTGGAAGAATCCTAGCTCCCGTCGCCAGCACCGCGTGCGATCGGGGGATGCCTCCCGGCTAGAAGAGCGCTTTTCAGAACCTCCCAGAAAGGCGCGCAATCGCGGCTCCTAAAATAGGGCATGCGAGTATTCCCGGGAGGGGAGCCGCTCTCGCCGAAAGTGTCAATCGTCAAGAGTTCCTGGGTCCGTTGGGCGTCGACACTGCTTGTCGCGTCCTACGCCGCAATTCTCGCGGTCGGAGCGACGCGCGCCAGTCCCGGCATCGATGTCGCGGCCAACGATCTGACCATTCTCCAAAGATGGCAGAGCGAAGGGCGTCTCACGTCGCATCCCACGGACTCGTCGCATCTGACCAAGCCCGGATACATCGCCGTCCTGCGCCTCCTCCTGCCGAGCCGCGGCGCCTCGGCCTCCGAGAACCGTCGTTTCCTGTTCGTCAACGCCGCGTTCCTCCTGGCTGGCGCTGGATTTCTGGGCTCCGCGCTCGCCCGACACGTCGGCCCTTCGAGCGGGTTCTTCTTCCTGGCGTTTCTCGTCCTCCTTCTCCCGCTGCGCGACGGCGCCGACTACGTCGGAAGCGAGGCCATCGCGAGCGGGCTCGCGATGCTCGCCGCCGCCTTCTGGATTCTCGGCCGGAGTGGAGGTCGCGCCTGGCTCTCCGCCGCGGGCGTGGTCGGCGCGCTCCTGACGACGATCCGCCCGAACGTGGGGCTCCTGCTCGTGGCCCTCGCGCTCGCGCTTGGCGGCGGCGAGCTCCGGCCGAAGATCTCGCCCCGGACCGCGGGCCTCGCCTTCGGCGCCACACTCGTCGCTCTCCTCGCGCTCCTGCGCGCCGCGGGAGATCGCACCCACACGCTCGAGGAGACGTCGCGGACGGCCCTCTGGGGAACGGCCGACTACTACTGGCGCTTCGACGTCGGGACGTGGCCGGACGACCCCGACCCGCTGACGTCGACCCGACTGCAGCTGGCGAAGACGACGGCGCGCTGGCGCGCGTCCTTCCGGCCCTTCACGGAGAATCGGGCGCGCTCGCTCGAGTGGCGCGCGTTCCACGGCCTCTTCTCCGCCGACGAGCTTCCGCCGCGCTGGCGCGCGCCGCGCTACCTCGCGTGGGACGCCGCGGTGCGCCGCTGGTGGTGGCTCGGCGCCGTCCTGGTCGTTGCCCTGTCGGCAGGGGCGGCTGTGGGCGGGCGCAACGCCCATCGCTGGACCGGCCTGCTCGTCGTCGCCTTCGTCGTCGCGCAGTCGCTCGCTTTCGGCGCCGACCCGAGGCTCGCCCTGCCCGCGCTGCCGCTCGCCGGCGCGGGCGTCGCGGCGGCCCTCCCGTCTTTCCGCCGGAGCACGCGCTCTCTCGCGGTCGCTCTCGCCGTCGGGGCGCTGCTTACCTGGCGGCTCGCCCGTATTCCGGACGTCGCGGACTACGACTTTGCCCTCGTCCGAGGTCCGGGCCAAACCATCGAAGAGCTCCTACCGCCCGGGCGGGTGCCGGCAGCGCCGCGACGGCTCCACTTCCGGCTCCTCCAGGAACCGCCCTTTGCGGCCGGCTTCGTGGCCTCGGTTGACGGGCGGGTCGTCCTTCGTCGCGAGACCGGCGATCCGTCGCCCGTGCCCGCGTTCTTCACCGCCGCACTGACGGAGGACGAGGCGCAGCGCGCGCGCCGCTCGGGCCTGAGGCTCACGCTGACGACGCTGCCGGCCGCCAACAGCGATTCCTTCGTCTACTTTCCCGCTTCGCCGCCCGCGCTCGGGCTTTCCTGCCAGGTCGACGGCAGCGACCGCATTCCCTCCGCCTTCTTCGGACAGACGCGAGGCGGATGGCCCGTCTGGGTCACACCGGACTGACGGCGCTGGATCCCGGTGCCGCCCGCGCCGCGAGCACGAGCGTCAGGGCCGGAAAGAGCGTCGTCGCGATGCGCGAGAACGCGGCGTCGACCGCGTACGCGGGCCCGTAGGCCGACAGCGTGAACGCGGCGACGTAGCCGAGAAGCTGCAGGGCCAGCACGCCGAGGAGCCAGTCCGCCGCGCCGCGCCTGGTCGCGATCAGCAGGACCACGATCGCGAGAAGGGGAACGGACGCCGGCAGCACGTCGGCCACGAGCAATCGCGCGAGCGCCGCGCCGAACCGCGCGGGCAACTCACCCCAGCGTCCGGGGGAAAGCAGCGCGAGGTCGAAATCCCGCGAGGGCCGGTGCCCGCGGAGCACGACTTGGAGCACGCCGTGGAGCGCGACCGGGAGGACGAGCGCGACCCCGCCGCTTCGGGCGCGCCGCGCCTCCGTGGGCCGCAGCTTCCACCACACCGCCGCCGCGAGCAGCACCGAAAGCAGCGCCCCTTCCTGCTTGACCGACGCCGCAAAGAGCGCCGCGGCGGCCAGACGCGCCGTCTCGCCCGCGGAGGCCTCGAGTGCGAAGTCCGACGCGGCCACCGTCAGGAGCACGGCGGCGAGCGCGAAGGGTATCTCCGCCGTGCCGACGTTCGACGGCCGGTAGAGGAAGAAGCAGAGCGCCGAGAGTGCTGCGGCGAGTGCGCCGGCCACGCGCGAAACGCGCCGGGCGAGAAATCCCGAGAGCGCGAGGAGCGTCGCCAGCGCGCACGCGGGATAGAGCAGAGAAAGCGCCGGCTCGTTCCACTGACCCGCCGCGGCGGCGAGCGCGGAAAGCGACAGCGGCACGAGCAGCGGATACTCCGGGTGCGCGAAGTCGAGCGCCGGGTCGGCGAAGAGACGCGCCGGCACCGTCCCGGCCTCGTACACGATCTTCGCCTTGTAGCCCCACACCGCAAGAAAATCCGTGGCCCACGGCGAGTCCGCGACCGCGGTCAACAGGAAGAGCGCCCACGCCGCTCCGGCCACGATGGCGAGCGCGACCGTCAGCGCGTCGATCTGGCGGCGGGCCGGAAACCAGCCGGGCGCCGGGCGGCGCCGGAGGATCCCGGCGGCGAGCGCGGCGACGCCGATACCGAGCTCGACACCCAGAACGCCGGGGGTGCTCGGACGTGCCCCGACGGCGAGGACGACGAGCAGACCGATCGCCTGGACCATCAGTCCGGCCGCGAAGCTCCAGGCGAACTTCTCGCGTCCGGTCACGCCCGCCGTGAACATCCGCGCGACGGTCCAGCCGCAGACCGTCGCGACGGCGAGCGCGAGCAGCACACCGCCGAGGGCGCCCCAGACCGGCGGAAGGCTCATCGCGTCTCGAGCCTTCCGTGCGCGACGGGCTGGCCGTCCGGGACCTGCCCGATCGCAGGGCCATAGGCCGCGACGAACCGGGCCTCGGTTCGGCGGTCGCGCCCGACGACACGCCGCGGCGCGAGCCGGTAAACGGCCTGGTAGAAGTAGAGGTCGGGCGACTCCGGAGCGAGAACGGCGACCGTGGCGTCTTCCGGCGTGCGGCGGGCGACGTCCTCGAGAAACGACGCGTACTCGGGGTCGAACCAGAAGCTCGCCGCCTCCGGGTCGTATCCCTCGGCGCCCGTCAGCGCCGCCGCGAGGCGCGACAGGCGCTGCCCCGTTTCTTCGAACGACAACGGCGTCGCCATCGAGGCGGCGAGGACGAGAAGCGACAGGACGGCGGCGAAGCGCCTAGCTTTGTCCATCCGCGACCCGGTTCCTCAGGACGCCGATCCCCTCGATCTCGACCTCGACGACGTCGCCGGGCGACAGGGGGCCGACACCCGCGGGCGTTCCCGTCAGGATCAGGTCGCCGGGCAGGAGCGTCATCATCCGCGAGACGTACGCCAGCAGAAACGCCGGCGAGAACACCATCTCCGAGACGCGCGCCGACTGGCGCGCCGCGCCGTTGACGCGCGTCGCGATCGCCGCGTTCGACGGGTCGTAGCCGGCGACGATCTCGGGGCCGATCGGGCAGAACGTGTCGAAGGACTTCGAGCGCGCGAACTGCTTGTCCTTCTTCTGGAGGTCGCGCGCGGTGACGTCATTGGCGCAGCAGACGCCCGCCAGGGCCTCGAGCCACCGCTCCTGCGGCCAGCGCTTGATCTTCTTCCCCACGACGAGCGCGAGCTCGCCCTCGTAGTCCACGCGCTGCGACTCGGGCGGCAGCGCGATCTCGCCGCCCGGCAGGACGAGCGCGCTCGGCGCCTTGAGAAACAGGAGCGGTTCGTCCTCGGGCGCCGTGCCGCCGAACTCGGCGGCGTGCTCGCGGTAGTTCTTGCCGATCGCGACGATCTTCGACGGGAGCGGCGGCGCCTCCGCCGAGCCGAAGGCGATCCGCCGCGTCATGGTTTCCAGGCTTCCGGCTGGAGCTCGCCGCGGTAGATCTCGCGCGCGTCGCCCGTCAGGCGCACGCCGACGATGACCTCGCCCTCGTCGCGGAACTCGACGACGAGGTCCACGCCGCTGCGGGTCCCGCAGGTCACCGGCGAGGCCGCCATGCCCTGGCGGCTCGCCGCGATCGCCGCGGCGACCACGCCCGAGCCGCAGGAGAGCGTCTCGCCTTCGACGCCGCGCTCCCAGGAGCGCACCGCAATGCGATTCTCGCCCGCGGCGCGCACGAAGTTGACGTTGGCCCCTTCCGGCAGCGCCGGGTGGCGGCGCAAGGGCGGTCCGAATCGGTCGATCGCGAGAAGCCCCAGGTCGCCGCGGACGAAGACGACCAGGTGCGGCACGCCGACTTTCATCGGAATCGCCGTCGGCGGCAGGCCCCGCCCCGAGATGGGAACCGGATCCTGCGGCGCCGGCACCGCGGGAAGCGACAGCGTCACGCTCTCGCCGTCCACCCGGGTCTCGATCGCTCCCCAACCGGTTTCGAGCGTGGGCGAGGATTCCGAAAGCCCCTGGCGGACCGCGTAGCGGGCGGCGCAGCGCGTGCCGTTCGCGCAGAAGGTCGCCGGGCCGCCGTCAGCGTTGTAGTAGTCGACGCGGACGCGGTTCTTCTC
The DNA here is from genome assembly GCA_035500755.1 of Thermoanaerobaculia bacterium. Taxonomy (GTDB): domain Bacteria; phylum Acidobacteriota; class Thermoanaerobaculia; order UBA5066; family Gp7-AA6; genus DAHUXD01. The sequence goes on from DATJXB010000045.1 coordinate 8,266, forward strand.
CCCTTTCGAGAGAAAGAGCGCGCCGTCGGCGCCGACGGAGAGGCCGCGCCGGCAGACGAGCGCGAGGCGTTTCTGGTCCTCTTCGCCCAGGCTGCGGCCGTCGCCCTCGAAAACGAGGAAGTCGTTGCCGCCGCCGGCCATCTTCAGGAAGCGTGAAGGGAGGGACATGGGAAGCGGGAGTGTAACCGAGCCCCCTCACCTCAAGCCTTCCCCTCCGGGGGACGAGCAGCGCCCCCTCACCCCAACCCTCTCCCCTCACGGGGGAGAGGGAGAAAGTGCCGAGCGGCGCCTCTCGGCCTGCTCCGGAGGAGAGGGAGAAAGACACGAGCGGCGCCTCCCCTCTTCAACCCCTCTCCCCCCATCGGGGGGAGAGGGCAGGGTGAGGGGGGGAATCAGTACGGTTCGGCGACGGCCTCCGGGGACGGCTCGCTCATGTTGCCGGCATGGTCGATCGCCCGGACGACGTACCGGTAGCGCCGGCCTTGCGCCACGGCGTCGTCCGTGTAGAACGGGTCGGTCACGGGCGCCGGCGTCAGGCGCGCCAGGGGACCGTTGCCCTCGGCGCGAAACACGAGGTAGCCGGCGAGGTCGCCGGCATCGACCGGCGTCCAGACCACGCGCACGCGCGTTCCCTCCGACAGGGCGTCGAGCCGCGTTGGCGCCGGCGGCGGATAGACGTCGCGGTAGAGGACCGGCAGCTCCTCGGACGGGAGTCCTTCGACTTTCGGGTTCTTCGCCAGCACCGCGCGCACCGTGTAGACGAGCGGCGCGCCGTAGGGCGCCCCGAAGTCGACGTAAGAGAGGCCGGCGACCGGCTGCGGATTCAGCGGCGCCTGGTACTCGTCCTGCGGCAGGATGCGCCGGTAGATCTCGTAGCCGCCGACGTCGACGAGGCGTCCGAGCACGTCCGTCTGCGGCGGGCTCCAGTCGAGGCAGATGCGCCCTTCGTAGGGAAACGCCTCGAGATCCGTCGGCGCGTCGGGAGCGACGTCCGGCGTGAGCGTGACGATGTTCGACAGCGGGCTCGTCTCCCCGCCGCGGCGCACCGAGACGACCGCGTAGGCGAGCGGCGTCGGCTTCCCCTCCTTCGCGATCAGGGGCGACAGCGGATCCCGGTAGACGACCGAGGCGCCGCGCGTCAGCTCGGAAATCGCCGACAGCGACAGCACCGCCACCTTGCGCGCCGCGCCGTAGAAGGCTTCCTCCGCCACGCGCACGTTCGTCGCCGCCCGGCGCTCGGCCGCGCCCGGAAGCGCCGCGACGGAGGTGCTCGACTGCCCCGAGACGCCCGACGGCGCCGCTCCGCCCGCGGTCGAGGGCCGGGGCGAGGTGATCGCCGGCGGCGGATTCGAGAGCCGGAAGACCTCGATCTCGAAGAGATCCGTCAGCGGCGCGCCGTTGATGAGCCGGTCCGGGAACGCGAACGTCAGGACGGCGTCGTCGCCCTCCTGCTCCACCGTCAGGTTCTTGATCGCGTTCGGCCCGCGCGGCAGCGGCGGCTGCGGATCGCCCTTCTTGCCGCAGGCGACGGTGAGGAGCGCGGCGGCGGCGAGCGCGGCGAAAAGCAACCCTGCCTCCCGCCTCCTGACTCCCGCCTCCCGGCTCACAGCACGTATCTAGACAGGTCCTCGTCCTTGACGAGATCGGCGAGCGCCGACTGCACGTCGGCGAGCTCGATGCGGATCTTCTTGCCCGCGTTCTCGGGTCCCGCAAACGAGATGTCTTCGAGCAGGCGCTCGAGGATCGTGTGCAGGCGCCGCGCGCCGATGTTCTCGAGCGCCCGATTGACGCGCTCGGCGTCGCGCGCGATCTCGCCGATCGCCTCGTCCGAGAACGACAGGTCCACGTCTTCCGAGTCGAGGAGCGCCCGGTACTGCTTCAGGAGCGCGTTCTCGGGCTCCGTCAGGATGCGCACGAAGTCGGCTTCCGAGAGCGAGTCGAGCTCGACGCGGATCGGGAAGCGTCCCTGCAGCTCCGGGATCAGGTCCGACGGCTTCGAGACGTGGAACGCGCCGGCGGCGATGAAGAGGACGTGGTCGGTCTTGACGAAGCCGTACTTGGTGTTGACCGACGTTCCTTCGACGATCGGCAGCAGGTCGCGCTGCACGCCTTCGCGCGAGACGTCGGGCCCGCGGCCGCCCGACTCGCGGCCGGCGACCTTGTCGATTTCATCGAGGAACACGATGCCGGAGGACTGCGCGCGCTCGACCGCTTCGCGGGCGACCTGGCCCGGGTCGATGAGCCGGCCCTCTTCCTCGGCCTGCAGGATCTGCCGCGCCTCGCCGACGGTCGTCTTGCGCCGCTTTTTCTTGCCGCCGAAGAGGCCCGGGAGCATCTCCTTGACGTTGATGTCCATCTCCTCGACGCCCTGGTTGGTGACGATCTCGAAGGACGGGAACGTCTTGTCCGCCACCTCGACCTCGACCAGCCGATCCTCCAGCTTGCCGTCCCGCAGGAGCTGGCGGAGCTTGCTCCGTGTCTCCTCGGCCTCGGTATCCGGGAGCGCCGGCAGGAGCAGGTCGAGCAGGCGCTGCTCGGTCCGGCCGGTCGCGCGGTCGCGGATCTCGAGCGTCTTCTCTTCGCGGACCATCTGGACGGCGACCTCGGTCAGATCGCGCACGATCGACTCGACGTCGCGCCCGACGTAGCCGACCTCGGTGAACTTCGAGGCCTCGACCTTGAGAAACGGCGCGTCCGCCAGGCGCGCGAGGCGCCGCGCAATCTCGGTCTTGCCGACGCCCGTCGGCCCGATCATGAGGATGTTCTTCGGGAGGATCTCGCGCGCCATCTCGGGCGGCAGGCGCTGGCGGCGCCAGCGATTGCGCAGCGCGATCGCCACGGCCTTCTTCGCGCGCTTCTGGCCGATGACGTACTTGTCGAGCTCGGAGACGATCTCGCGCGGCGTCCGCGCGGCCGCCGTCGGCGCCTCCGCTTCCGTCTCGCCGGGCATCATGAACACCACCTCACACCTCTTCGAGCGTGACGTGGTCGTTGGTGTAGATGTCGATCTGGGCGGCGATCAGCAGGGCTTCCTTCGCGATCTGCGAGGCCGACATGTCGGACCGGTGCTTCAACAGCGCGCGCGCGGCCGCGAGCGCGTAGGCGCCGCCCGAGCCGATCGCGAGCACGCCCTCCTCCGGCGAGATCAGGTCGCCCGTCCCCGAGATCAGGAGCGAGGTCGACTTGTCCGCGACGATGAGCAGCGCCTCGAGCTGCCGCAGCATCTTGTCGGTCCGCCAGTCCTTGGCGAGCTCGATCGCGGAGCGCTCGAGGTTGCCGCGGTGCTCCTCGAGCTTCATCTCGAAGCGCGAGAACAGGGCGAACGCGTCGGCCGACGAGCCCGCGAACCCCGCGAGCACGTCGCCCCCCTTCAACCGGCGGATCTTCGCCGCCGTCTGCTTCATGACGGTCGTGCCGAGCGTGACCTGCCCGTCCGACGCCATCGCGACCTTGCCCTGGTGCCGGACGCACAGGACGGTCGTGGCATGCCACTTTTCCATCAGCGTGAGGATACCGCAGGGCTCGCGAGCGCCCGGATCGCGGCCTCGATCACGGCGTCTTCCCTTCCCGCCGCTTCGGGCGGGCGATCGGCCGCGGCGACGTCCGGCGTCACGCCCGCACCCTCGTAGCTCTTGCCGTCGAGGCCCTCGATCGCCCGCGCGGTGTACCAGAGCGTCGAACCGTCGGAGAGCCGCTCGGCCGCGGCGCCGCCCGACATCATCCCCGCCGTCGTCTCGCCGACGATCGGTCCGATCTTGTGCGCGCGGAACTTCAACGCGAGCGCCTCGCCGGCCGACGTCGTGCCCGAGTCGACCAGCAGCGCGACCGGCAGCTTCGCGTACACCGGCGGCTCGAGCCGCTTTCCCTCGCGCGTGACTGTGTAGAAGTCGCCCGAGCTCCATTGCCCCTGCAGGAACGTCGAGAGAATGTTCGGGTCGTAGCCGCCGCTGTTGGCGCGGACGTCGAGGAGAAACCCGTCGATCTCGCCCCAACCCTCGAGCCCCGGCCGCGCCCGCGCCGTCAGACGCCGGTCGAGCAGGAGGTCGACCACCGCGAGCGCCGTCTCCGCGCTCATCCCCCACAGGTGCGCGTAGCCATAGGACTTGCCGTCCTTCCGGATCACGCGCGCGCTCTTCCCGACGAGCGCGTCGCCCGGATCCTCGGCGATCCGCGCGAGACGGTCGGTCCGCGGTGGCTGTCCCGGGCGCTGCCAGACCACCTGCGAGAAGGTTCCCGGCGCTCCCTCGGAGACGAACACGAGGTCGCGGAAGTTGACGCGATCGCGCCCGTATTTCACGCCGTCGATCTCGAGGACGCGGTCGCCGAGCTTCATGCCGGCGCGCTCGGCGGAGCTGCCCGGCAGCACGCCCTTGACGGCGTAGCCATCGCCGTCCTGGCCGAGGCGAAGCCCGGTCGTGCCCCAGCCGCGCTCGGGCAGCCGTCCCGGCGGAACGCGAAAGGTGTGCGAGTCCGAGAGTGTGGCGAGCAAACGGTCGTAGACGGCGTCGCGCGCTGCCCCGTTGGAGGCCGACGCGAGCTCGGCCGAAGCCCGCGCGACCGCGGCGCTCCAGTCGACACCCTTCAGCTTCGCGTCGTAGAAGCCTTCCCGGACGATCCGGTCGATCTGGACGAGCACGGCGTCGGGCGCGGGCGTCGGGGCCGGCGCGGGAGACGCCAGCGCGACCCACCCGGAGACCAGGAACCAGAAACCCGAAACCATGTCAGGCCTTCGGATGCGCGCTGCGGTAGACCTCGCGCAGGCGGGCCGCGTCGAGGTGCGTGTACTTCTGGGTCGTCGACAGCGACGCGTGGCCGAGGAGCTCCTGGATCGCGCGCAGATCGGCGCCGGCCTGAAGCAGATGCGTGGCGAAGGTGTGCCGCAGGGCGTGCGGCGAGATCTCCGCCGGAAGGCCCGCGGCGCGCAGGCGCGTCTTCAAGAGGCGCGCCATCGAGCGCGGGGTGAGCCGTCCGCCGCGGGCGTTGACGAAGACGGGTTCGCCCGCGCCGTCGGCCTCCCCGGCTTCGGCCGCGCGGTGACGGAGCGCGGCGCGCGACGGGAGGTACGCCGAGAGGGCGTCGCCGGCCGCCTCGCCGAACGGCACGATTCGCTCGCGGCTGCCTTTGCCCGTCACGCGAACGAGGCGCGCTTCGAAATCCACGTCCTCGAGGTCGAGCCCGGCCGCCTCCGAGACGCGCAGGCCCGTGGCGTAGAGGAGCTCGAACAGGGCGCGCTCGCGCTCCGGCACGAAGCTCTCCGCGGGCTCCGCCGCGAGCAGCCGCTCGGTGTCGGGCAGCGTCATCGCGCGCGGCAGCGTCTTCGGCACGCGCGGCGCGGGCAGACCCCGCGCGGGGCTCGTCGCGAGATGTCCTTCGCGGCAGGCCCAGCGGAAGAACGAACGCAGCGTCGACAGGTGGCGCGCCAGGGACCGGTTCGAGAGCTTCGCGCGGTGGAGCGCAGCGAGGTACGAGCGCACCGCCAGCGTGTCGAGCTTCGAGAGCGGCGTCTTGCCGGCGCTCTCGTGGGCGAACTCCCTTTCCCAGAAGTCCGCGAAGCGGTCGAGGTCCGAGCGGTAGGCGAGCACGGTCCGCGGGGAAAAGCGCCGCTCGTCGGCCACGTAGCGCTCGAAGCCGTCGATGGCTCGGGAGAGCGAGATCACGCCCAAACAGTGTAGCTCCCTCCGAAGGGCCGGTCCCCGTTAAGATCGACGCATGGAACTGCGACCGTTTCGTTCGATTCGCTTCGCGCCCCGCGTCCTGAAGGCCCGGGGCCTCTCGGCGGTCTTCGCGCCGCCCTACGACCAGATCTCCCCGCTCGGCCAGGAGCGTCTCTACGCCGCGGCGCCCGAGAACATCGTGCGCGTGACCTATCGGCGGCGCGACGACGGCGACATCTACGAAGGCGCCGCGGCGCAGCTCTCCGGTTGGCTCGCCGACGGCACGCTCGAGAAGGAGCGCCGGCCGGCGCTGTGGATCTACCGCCAGACCTTCACCGACGGCGGCGAGACGGTCGTTCGCAACGCGCTCGTCGGCCTCGTGCGCCTCGTGGAGTACGAACTCGGGACCGTGCGGCCCCACGAGCGCACGCTCGCCAGGCCCAAGGCGGACCGGCTCGCGCTCCTCGGCGCGCTGAAGGCGGACCTCGAACTCGTCTTCCTGATGAGCCGGGCGCCGCTGACCGCGGCGCTCGCGACGCGGCGGACGCCGGAGCTCTCGGCGACCGACCCCGACGGCGTGCGGCACGACGCGTTCCGCATCTCGGACTACGCGGCGCACGTCGAGCTCCAGGGTCTCGTCAAGAACGCCGAGGCGATCATCGCCGACGGCCACCACCGCTACGAGACCGCGCTCGCCTTTTCGAAAGACCCGGCCGCGGCGAAGCTCCCCGGCGCGCGGTACAAGCTCTGCGCGATCGTCGACATCGCGTCGCCCGGCCTCGTCGTGCGGCCGATCCACCGGCTCCTCTCCGGGATCCCCGCGTGGAACCCGACGCGCCTGCTCGAGAACGCGCGCGCCGTCTTCGACGTCGTCGAGCACTCGAGCGCCGTCGCCGCGCTCGAGGCGTTGAAGAGCCATTCCCGGATCCGGCCGGCGTTCGTGCTCTACGCGCCGCCGGCGCTGCCCGTTCTCCTGACGCTCAAGGAATCGCCGCCGCCCCTGCCCTGGCCCGAAGGCCGCTCGGACGCCTGGAAAGGGCTCGACGTCTCGGCGCTCGAGGTCGCGTTCTTCGACCGGCTCCTCTCGATCGGCACGGATCTGATCGCCCGCGGCGAGAACGTGTCGTTCACGTCCGACGCCGCCGCGGCCGTCGCCGCCGTCGACCGCCAGGAAGCGCAGGCCGCGATCCTCATGCGCGCGACGACCGTCTCCGACGTCGAGGCCGTGGTCGGATCGGGCGATCGCCTGCCGCAGAAGTCGACGCACTTCTTCCCGAAGATGTATTCCGGAATCTTCGGCGTCTCGCTCGAGGACGCCGTCTACTAGGGGCGCCGCGAGCGCCTCGCGCATGGCGAACACGGCCCCAAACGGCACGACTCCCCCGACGCGGCGCGCGCCGGACACGGGGCTCGTCTTCTCGGTCGCGGTCGGCGCGCTCCTGCGCCTGTTCGTGGCCGTGCGGCACCCGATCGACTACAACGGCTACTGGCACGTTTTCATCGCGCGGAATCTCGCGCGCGAATACGGCAGCCTGGCCCACCCTCCCCTCTTTCTCCTGCTGCTCCGGCTCGCGGACGCGTTCGGTCACTCTCGCCTGGCGTACCGGGCGATCCCGGTCCTCGCGGGAATCGGCGCGGTCGCGCTCGTTCATCGGATCCTGCGGCGCCTCGGCGCCGCGGAAAGCGCCGCGACCCTGGGAAGCCTCGCGATGGCCGTCTCGGTCTCTCCGATCCTGCTGTCGGCCGAAGTCCAGTCGTACTCCCTCGCCGTGTTCTTCATCCTCGGGTCCTTCCTCGACTACGGCGACCTGGTGGACGCGGACCCGGAGCGCATTCCGCGCCGCAGCCGCATCGCCTTTTCGACACTCGTCTGCCTCGCGCTCGCGACCGAGTACTTCGCCGGTCTCTATCTCGCGGCGGCCGTCCTGGCGCCCTGGCTCGTCGCGTGCCTCCGCCCCGCGTACGGACGCCGGCTGCTTCGTTCCTTGCCGAAGCGCGCGATCGCCGATCTGTTGACGCTCGCACCGCCGGCCGCCGTCAGCGCCGGTCTCTACGTGTGGGTCGCGCGGCCGTGGATCCGCCCGCTGAACCACCTGCCCGAGTTCTACTTCGCGCCAGGTGCCGAAACCGCGGCCCGGTTCCTGACGCGCAACCTCTGGAACCTGTTCAACCTGTTCTCGCCGTTCGAGCTCTGGAGCCCGAGGCGCGCCGCGGCCATCGTTCTCGCGTTCGTCGCCGCCGCGCTCGTCGCGACGGCGACCGAAAAGCCGCGCGACGGCCGGGCGGATCGCGTCATGCCCGCGGCGATTCTGGCGATCCTGCTCGCGGGCGGCATGGTCCTGGGCCTCTCCGGCAAGTACCCGTTCGGCGGGGTCCTGCGGCAGCAGTTCCTGTTCTTCGTCTTCGCCCTGCTCTCGGTCTTTCTCGCCCTCGACCGGATCCTCCGCGGCACGAAGAGCGCTCCCCTCCGCCGCTCGATCGCCGGCGCGGCGCTTCTGGCGATCGCGGCTTCCTTCGCCGCCCACCTCGAAGACCTCCGGCCGCCGGGATCCGACGCGTTCGGGATCCAGAGCCGGACGTTTCATCGCGAGTTCCCGGATGCGCGTCTCGTGCAGGTCGACCAGTTGAACCTGATCGGCTTCTTCATGGCGCACCACGACTGGGACTGGCGTTTCGCCGGCCGCGACCCGGCCCGCCCGGCCGTCGAGCGCTATGCGCTCACGTCGGGAGACCGTTCGCTGACGCTCGTCGCGCACCGCGACCGCTGGAACTTCGATTTCGACGACCCGGCCACGCTGGCCGCTCTGAACTCGGCGCTCCGACCTGGCGACCCGGACTGCTTCGCCGTCTTCTGCGTCCACACCAACCTGTACAAACCGCCCGAACGGCGGCTTCCGGACCTCGATGCCGGGCGCGTCGCGAGCGACCTCGCGGCCGGCGCGCGGGCGAATGGCGAGACGGTTCGCAAGCTCGTGTTCCGCGGCAACGACGTCTACGTCGAGGTCTGCCGGGCCTCGGTCCGGTGAGCGTCGGCGCGCCGCTCGGCCGCGCGCTGCCCCGCGAGCGTCTCCCCCGGCCGCAGCGGCGCCCGGCAGACGACACGGTCGAGGAACGCGAACCGCACGCCCAGCCGGTCCATCCGGCCCCAGAGGTGCGCGTCGGCGCCGACCGATTCCTTCCACGCCTCGAGGTCGTAGCGCAGGAATCGCAGATAGGAACGGTAGAGGACCGACGAGTGCATGACGTGGCCGGGCGTGGGCGGCAGGGCGCCGATCCGGAGCCACTCGGCCGGCGAGCGCTGGAAGTCGCCCGCGCCGAAGACGAACTCCGCGCGGCTCTCCCGCGCAAAGGCGAGCAGCCGCTCCAGGTGATCCTCGAGGAGCACGTCGTCGTCGTCGAGGTAGCCGAGCCACCGGCCACGGGCGAGCTCGAGCGCGCGGTTGGCCGGCGTCGAGCCCGCGACCATCCAGCGGCGTAGGGGATCCTCCGGGTAGACGCCGCGCTGCGGCAGGTTCTCGAAGCGGATCCTCGGATCCTGGAGCGCCGCGATGCGCGCGGCCGTGTCGTCGGTGCAGGCGTCGCCGACGACCACCGCCTCCCAGCGCGTGTACGTCTGACGGATCAGGGACGGCAACGTCCGCGTCGTCAGGAGGTCGGCGCGGTTGTAGGTGGGCGTCACGACGCTCACGAGCGGCCGCGTGGTCTCGGGCGTCAGCGCCCACCGAAGGCGCCCGAGGGTCAAACGCCGGCGTTGCTCCCGCTCAGACGCAGCCGTAGAACCTCGCGATCGACTGGCCGACGCGCTCGATGTCGGCGTCGCCGAGGTCGTTGAACATCGGAAGACAGAGGACGGCGTCGGCGACCGCCTCGGTGTCGCCGAGGTCGTCCGCGGAAGTCCGGTACGGCGCAAAGAGCGGCATCCGGTGGAGCGGACGGAAGTAGGTCTTGGTCTGGATGCCCTCGGCCTTCAGGCGCTCGGCGAGGAGGTCGCGATCGCGCGGGCACAGGATCGCGAAATCCTTGTAGGTCGCCCGGCAGTCCGGGAGGTGCTCCTGGAACCGCACGCCGGGAACGCCGCCGAGGGCCTCCCGATACCGCTGTGCCTTCCGCCCGCGCGCCGCGACGACCTCCTCGATGGGATCGACGCTCAGGCACGCGAGCGCGGCGTGGATCTCCGAGATCTTGCCGTTCAAGCCGAGGACCCGCGAGACGTAGTCGTTCTGAAAACCGTAAGCGCGGCGGAATTCGATGCGCGTCGCCAGGTCCTCGTTCGCACAGGCCACGAGCCCGCCCTCGGCCGAGGTGACCTGCTTGGTGCCGCTGAAGCTGAACACCTGGTACGCGCCGAGACCGGCGTCGCCGATCCGGACCCCGCGGTACGTCGCGCCGTAGGCGTGCGCGGCGTCCACGACGACCGGGACGTTGCTCGCGCGCGCGAGCGCGAGGACCCGCCCGACGTCGCACGCGCTGCCGAAGATGTGCGTGACGACGATCGCCCGCGTCGCGGGCGACAGGCGCCGCTCGAGATCCGCGACGTCGACGTTGAACGTGCGCCGGTCGACGTCGACGAAGACGGGCCGCAGGCGGTTCCAGAGAACGGCGTTGGCCGTCGAGTTGAAAGTGAACGAGGGCACGAGGCACTCGGCGCCCTCCGGAAGCTCGAGGGCCGCGAGCGACAGGACGAGGCCGAGGTCGCAGTTGACGAGCGACCGCGTCCACGGATTCGAGAAGTAGCGCTGCGCCTTCTCCTCGAACTGGCGCGCGTACTTGCCGAAGTTCGAGAGCATCCGGCTCTGCCAGATGTCTTCGAGGAGCCGCTCGAACTCGGCGAGCTCCGGCAGCGAGGGGCGCGTGACGGGAAGCATCGACGTCACCGCCGGGCGGCCGGAATGTAGTGTCCCCCGCCGTCGTAGAGGTCGTGGCGGAGCTGGCGCTCGAGCTCGAGGATCCGCTCTCGCGGGCGCGCCTTCAGCGGCTTCGCCGGCACGCCGCCGTAGATCGTCCAGGGCTCGCAGTCCCGGTTGACCAGCGAGAGCGCCCCGACGGCACAGCCCTCGCCCAGCGTCACGCCCGGGAACACGACGGCGTTCGCGCCCACGAGGGCGTGACGGCCGATGTGCAGCGAGGAACGCTCCGGCTGGCGGTAAGGCGCCGGCACGCCGGGCCCGACGAGCGACCCGCCCAGAAAATCGTCGATGCCCGTGTAGATCCGGGCGCCGCTCGACACGCTGACGAAATCCTCGATGACGAGCCGGCCCCGGCCGAGATACGAGGAAAACGACGCCAGGTGCACGAAGCTGCCGATCCGCGTCTCGACGCCGCCGACGAGGAAGACGAAGTCGTCGATCACCACGGAATCGCCGATCGAGACGACCTCCGGCGACACGAGGTGCGCCCTCGGGTAGATCTGAACGTCCTCGCCGCACGCGCGAAGCGGGTAGCGCTTCGGATCGGTGATCGGGTTGGAATCCACGCGCGCGGGCAGTATATCCGCGCCTGCCCGCGCGCCGCCGCTTACGGCTTCGCCGGGGCGAACCCGCGCACGTCGTTCTTCACGAGGCTCTCGATCTGCTCCGGCGTCAGCTTCTTGCCGAAGGGCGGCATGTCGTCCTTGCCCTCCGTGACGCTCTTGACGAGGTCGGCGTTCGACACGCCCGCCTGCCACTCGGCGTCGGTGAAGTTGCGCGCCTTCAAAAATTTTCCTTTCATCGTCTTCGCCCTGCCGTCCTCCCCGTGGCACTTGGCGCAGTACTCCTTGTACAGCGCCGACGGGTGCTGCGGCGGTTCGTCGGCGAAGGCCGCCACGCCCCAGGCCGCGACGGCGGCGAAAGCCAGAGCTCCGAGGATGCGCGTCCGAGTCATCCGTTCCTCGCTTTCTCGAGATCCTTCAGGATCTGCTCCGGTTCCCAGTCGGACCCGTAGTAGAGGCTCGTCAGGCGGCCCTCGCCGTCGAGAATCGCGACCGCCTGGGAATGCACGATCTTTCCGTGGTCGGGATAGTAGAGCACGCCGAAGCTCTCGGCCACGCGGGCGAGCGCCCTGGCATCGCCCGTCAGGAACTTCCAGCGCTCCGGGTCGGCGCCGATGCGCGCGGCGTAGTCGGCGAGCACCGCGGGCGTGTCGTTCTCGGGGTCGACGGTCACCGCGAGGAGGCGCCCGACCTTTTCCTGCTTCAGCGCCGCGGCCAGTTTCGCGAACTTGGCCGCGGTCATGGGACAGGCCGTCGCGTCCGGACAGCGCGTGTAGAGAAACGTGATCGCCACCGGTTCGCCGCGCAGCGCCGACAGGCGGACGGGCCGACCGGCCTGGTCGGTCAGCGTGAAGTCGGGGGCGAGCTCGCCGACGGCGATGCCCTTGTTGGGCCGCGGTCGGTCGCCGGCTTTCTCGGCCGCGGCGGCTTCGCCCGCCGGCGCCGGCAGGGGCTTTCCGGCAGAGCTCCCGCGGCGGCAGGAAAGCCCGCCGAGGCCGAGGCTCGACACCGCCAGCGCGATCGCCACGCGCGTAGAGATATGCGACGCGCCGCCCGAAACCCCGAAGTTTAGGAACCTCAAAGGCGGGGCCTCGCGGCGACGTATTCGGCGAGCCGGAGGAGGTCGACGTTGCCGCCCGACAGGACGACGCCGACCCGCTTGTCCGAAAAGTCGGCCTTGCGGTGGCGCACCGCCGCCGCCCCGGCCGCGCCCGAGGGCTCGACGAGGACCTTCATGCGCTCGAGCATCCAGGAGAGCGTCTCGATCATCTCGGCGTCCGAGACGAGGAGGACGTCTTTGACCGCGCGCTGCACGATCGGAAACGTCAGCTTGCCGGGCGAGGTCACGCGCAGGCCGTCGGCGATCGTCGGATTCTCGGCGACCTCGACGCGCTTTCCCGCCTGGAGCGACTGCTTGGTGTCGGCCGCGGACTCGGGCTCGGCGCCGTAGATCGCGATGCCGGGCCGCAGCCGCTCGGCCGCCGTCGCCCAGCCGCCGAGAAGGCCGCCGCCCGAGACGGGGACGACGACCGCGTCGAGGTCGGGAACCTCCTCGAGCAGCTCCACCGCGCCCGTCGCCTGGCCCGCCATGATGAGCTCGTCGTCGAACGGCGGGACGAGCACGGCGCCCCGCTCGCGGCAGATCTCTTCGGCGAGGTCGTCGCGGCTCTGCGTGGCGCGGTCGTAGAGAACCACCTCGGCGCCGTAGCCCCGCGTCGCGTCGATCTTCGCCTGCGGCGCGTCGGTCGGCATGACGACGGTCGCGCGGATGCCGAGGAGCTTGGAGACCAGCGCCACGGCCTGCGCGTGGTTGCCCGACGAGAAGGCCACGACGGCGGGCACGGGGCGCCGCTCGGCCTCCGCCTTGATCTTGTTGTACGCGCCGCGAAACTTGAAGGCGCCGCCGCGCTGAAGGTTCTCGGCCTTGAAGAAAACCTTCGCGCCCGCGGCTTCGTCGAACTGGCGCGAGGTCAGCACCGGCGTGCGGTGCGCGACGCCCTCGAGACGCTTCCGGGCCTGCTGGATGTCCTCCCACGTCGGCATGTTGGGTCGTGTCCTCCCTAGACCGCCGCAGCCGCCGCCGGCGCGATCCCCGCTTTCCATGCCGCGATCGCCGCGAGCGCGCGGTCCACCATCTGCTGGCGCCGCACCTGCTTGTCGCGCACCGGCGAGTGCGACGTGTCTTCGATCAAGCCGAACGTCACGTTCATCGGCTCGAACTTCTCGGACGGCGGCCGCTCCGAGCAGTGCCGCGCGAGCGACCCGATCGCCGACGTGTACGGCGCCGGCACGGGCTCGCGCCCCTCGAGCAGCTGCGCGATCGCGAGGCCCACCGCCAGCCCCGTCGCCGCGCTCTCGACGTAGCCCTCGACGCCCGTGATCTGCCCCGCGAAGAAGATCCGCGGCTCTTTTCGCATCCGGAAGAAACGGTCCAGGTGCGCCGGCGCGTGGATGTACGTGTTGCGGTGGAGCATCCCGTAGCGCGCGAAGACGGCGTTCTCGAGGCCCGGAATCCTGCGAAAGACCCGCTGCTGCTCGGGAATTTTCAGCTTCGTCTGAAAGCCGACGAGGTTGTAGTGCTCCTTCGCGAGGTCGTCCTGGCGCAGCTGCACCACGGCCCACGGGTTCTTTCCGGTGCGCGGGTCGGGCAGCCCCATCGGTTTCATCGGCCCGTGGCGCAGCGTCTCGACGCCCCGCTCGGCCATGACCTCGATCGGGAGACATCCTTCGAAGTACACGCCCTTCTCGAAGTCCTTGACCGGAACGGTCTCGCCCGACAGCAGGGCCGCGACGAAGGCCTCGTACTCGTCGCGCGTCATCGGACAGTTCCAGTAGTCCTCGCCCGCGCCCTTGCCGTAGCGCGAGAGCGCGTACATCTTCGAGAAGTCGAGCGAGGAGGCTTCGACGATCGGCGCCATCGAGTCGTAGAAGTAGAGGTCCTCGGTGCCGAGGAGCTCCCCGATCGCGCGGTCGAGCGCCGGGGACGTCAGCGGGCCCGTCGCCAGGACGACGAACCCGTCGGAAGGAGGCGGGATCGCCCGGGCTTCTTCCCGCACGAGATCGATCTCGGGCCGCGCGGAGAGGGCTTCGGTGACGAGCCCCGCGAAAACGTTCCGGTCCATCGCGAGCGCGTCGCCGGCCGGCACGGCGGCGGCGCGGGCGCAACGGATGACGAGCGAGTCGAGCGCCTCCATCTCGCGTTTCAAGAGACCGACGGCATTGCGCGGGTTGTCGGACCGGAAGGAGTTGGAGCAGACGAGCTCGGCGCAGCGGTCCGTCTGGTGCGCCGAGGTCGTCACGCGCGGCCGCATTTCGAGCAGGCGCACGCGGTGTCCGCGGCGGGCGAGCTGCCAGGCGCACTCGGAGCCGGCGAGACCGGCGCCGACGATGGTGACGGGAGCAGGCGTGCCCATGGGACCGCCGATTCTAATCGGAAGGGAGGGTCAGGCCTTGCGCCGCCGGGACAACGGGACGACGAAGCGGATCGACGTCAGCCGCGCCGAGAACGCCGCCACCTTGTTGTCAACGAGGCCGGCCGAGAGTCCCGCTTTCTGGACGTCGACCCAGCGATACGGGAAACCGAGCTCCGCGGCGAAGGGCTGCTTCGGCAGCACGACCCAGAGCGAGCCCGCCGGCTCGAGGGCCTTGCCGAGCTCGCGAAAGAACGCCGACAGCGAGCCCTCCCCCGGCACCTCCGCCATCACCCAGGCCTGCGGCTCCGGCGGCAGCGCGTCGACGCGCTCGACGAGCGGACCGAAGATCTGGCGCAGCGTCCGGACGAACTCGGGCGAACGGCCGAGTGCGCGGGCCACGGCGCTTCCCGGCAGCGAGAATTTTTCCCAGGGCGCCTTCATCTCTGAATTCTCCCTCTACCCCTCCGGGAAGAGGGGTCGGGATGAGGGGCGCGCCTACGCCTTGGCGCTCCTGGCCGCCCGAGGCTTCTTGACGGCTTTCGCCGCCGTCGCCTTCGCCGTCTTCGGCGTCTTCGGCGCCTTAGCCGTCTTCGGCACTTTCGCGGCAACGACGGGCGCCGGCGGCTCGGGCGGCGCCTCGGGAACGACCTCGACGATCGGCGGCAGCTCGCCCGGCGGCTTCTCGAAACCGCAGCCGGGTTTATCGCACGCGAAGACGTTGCCGGACTTGCGCTCGCGGAAGAGCAGGTACGGGTTGCCGCATTGCGGGCACTTCTCCGGGACCGGCCGCACCGACAGCGAGTAGTCGCAGTTCGGGTAGTTCACGCAGCCATAGAACGGCCGGAAGCGGCCGCGGCGCTCGGCGATGATCCCGCCGTCTTTCGGACAGCGCACGCCCGTGTCCTTGATGGGCTTGGGCGGCTTGTACTTGCAGGCCGGGTAGTTCGAGCAGGAAACGTAGGCGCCGTAGCGGCCGTGCCGGCGCACGAGCTCGTGGCCGCAGCGCGGGCACATCTGGCCCGTCGGCTCGTCCGGCTTGGCCTCGGCCTTGCCGCCGGCGACCGCGATGTTGACCACATTGCGGCACTTCGGGTACGCGGTGCATCCGAGAAACGTCGAGCCCGTGCGGCTCTGACGCACCTTCATCGGCTCGCCGCACTCGTCGCACGTGATCTTCTCGATCTCCGACATGTCGACGGCGTCTTCTTCGGGGTCGGGGATGTCCTGGGTGAACGTGCAGTCGGGATAGCCGCTGCACGCGATGAAGAGGCCGTTCTTGCCCATGCGGAGCTTCAACTTCTTGCCGCACTGGGGACACTTCTCGTCGATCGCGGGGACGACCGAAAGCTTGAGCTTCTTCGCCTGCGCGAGCGGAATCCCGGCCTTGCCCGAAACCATGTCGTCGAGCGCGCGGTTGCGGTCGCGCGTGAAGGTCTTGTCGAACTCCGCGAGCGCCTTGGTCCACGGGAGCTTGCCTTCTTCGACTTCGTCGAGCGCCTGCTCCATGCGGGCCGTGTAGGAGGTCTCGAAGAAGTCGTCGAAGTACGGGATCAGCAGCTCGATGACCGTGCGCCCGAGCGCCGTCGGGATGAAGCGGCGGTCCTTGCGGTGGACGTAGCGCCGTTCTTCGATCTTGCGGAGGATCTCGGCGTAGGTCGACGGGCGCCCGATGCCGTTTTCCTCGAGGAACTTCACGAGCGAAGCCTCGTTGAAGCGCGGCGGCGGCTGCGTCTCCTTCTTCTCGGGCTTGACCTCGACGAGCTTGAGCACCTCGCCTTCGGAAAGCGGCGGCAGCTTCGGCGAGTCCTTGTCGGCGTCGTCCTCGTCCTCGTCGGAGATCCCGTAGGCGGCGAGGTAGCCCGCGAACTTCAGCGTCGAGCCCGAGGCGCGGTAGACGGCCCGGCCCGCCGTGATCTCGGCCGCGGTCGTGTCGTAGACCGCCGGCGACATCTGCGACGCCACGAAACGCTGCCAGATCAGCCGGTAGAGCTTCGCCTCGTCGGGCGCCACGTGCTTCTCGACTTCCTCGGGCGGCAGGTCGAGGTATGTCGGGCGGATCGCCTCGTGCGCGTCCTGCGTGTCGCGCCGGCTCTTGAAGTAGCGCGGCGATTCGGGAAGCGAGGGCGCGCCGTAGACCGCCCCGATGTGCTCGCGCACCACGGTGAGCGCTTCCTGGGAGACGCGCGTCGAGTCCGTGCGCATGTAAGTGATGAGACCCACCGTGCCGCGGCCCGGAATCTCGCGCCCCTCGTAGAGGCGCTGCGCGATCTGCATCGTGCGGCGTACGGCGAAGGAGAGCCGGCGCGCCGCCGCCTGCTGGAGCTGCGAGGTGATGAACGGCGGCGCCGGGTTCTTGCGGCGCTCGGAAGACTCGACCGCGGTGACCGTCCAGGTCGCTCCCGAGACCTCGTCCCGGACGCGAAGCGCCGCGGCTTCGTTCCCGAGGCGGGGGTCCGCGCCGTCGAACTTGAGCTTCTCGCCGTCGAACGTCGAAAGGCGCGCCGTGAAGGGGAACGGCGGAGTCAACGCCTTCGAAGCCGGCGTCGGCGCCGGTTCGAGCTGGGCGTCCACCGTCCAGTACTCGACCGGGACGAAAGCCTCGATCTCGTTCTCGCGCTCGCAGATGATCCGGAGCGCGACCGTCTGCACGCGGCCGGCCGAGAGGCCACGCCAGATCTTCTTCCAGAGCAGATCCGAGACTTCGTAGCCGACGAGACGGTCGATGATGCGGCGCGCCTGCTGCGCGTCGACGAGCCGGCCGTCGATCTCGCCGGCCTGCTCCATCGCGGCGAGCACGGCCTTCTTGGTGATCTCGTTGAAGCGAACGCGCCGGAAGTTCGTCTTCCCCGCACCGGGCTTCAGGGCCTCCTGGAGATGCCAGGAGATCGCCTCGCCCTCGCGGTCGGGGTCGGCCGCGAGGTAGACGTTCTCGGCCTTCTTCGCCGCCTTCTTGAGCTCGTTGATCGTCTTTTCCTTGCCGACGAGCAGCTCGTAGGACGGTTTGTAGGCATGGGCGCGGTCCACCCCGAGGCCCTTGCGCGGCAAGTCGCGCACGTGGCCGTACGAGGCGAGCACCTTGAAGTCGCGGCCGAGGAACTTCTCGAGGGTTTTCGCCTTGGCCGGCGACTCGACGATGACGAGGGATTTGGGCATTTTTTGGTGGACCTGTCTTACAGGGCGACGGACGGTCTCACATCAGGCGTGAAAGAGCAAACCGTTGCCCGGCGAAAGTGGTCAACAGGAGCGTATTCCCGGGGACGCCGGAGGCAAGAGGCGGGAGGCAGGAACTCATTGACTCGCATTGGTCTTATCCCGCATCGCCGCATCCTGCGTCTCGCATCCCGTCACCGTCGCATCACCCCGTATCGCCCGCCCTCGACCGCGACCGCGATGCCGGCGCCTTCGAGCTCGAAGAGGCTCGCGAGCACCGTCGCGGCAGGCAGGTCGAGCGTGCGCGCGAGGTCCTCGGCCGAGAGTCCCTCCTCGCGCGAGAGCGCGTCGAGGATCCGGCGCGCCTCGGCCGAAATCTCCGCGGCCGCCGCCGGAGAGACCGACGCCGAAAGGCGCGGCGTCCCGATCGCCGGGAAGAGCTCGGCGAGCACGTCCTCGGCCCCGCGGCAGAGGATCGCGCCGTCGCGCAGGAGCTCGTGCGCGCCGATCGAGGTCGGCGAGAACACGGAGCCCGGCACCGCGAAGACGTCGCGCCCGAAGTCGTTGGCCAGGCGCGCCGTGATGAGCGAGCCCGAGCGCCGCGACGCTTCGACGACCACCACACCGGACGACAGCCCCGCGATGATGCGGTTGCGGATCGGGAAGTTCTGAGGGCGCGGCTCGGAGCCGAGCGGGTATTCCGACAGGAGCAGGTGCTCTGCGGCCAGCCGCTCCTTGAGCCGCCCGTGCTCGCGCGGGTAGTCGACGTCCACGCCGCAGCCGAGGACGGCGATCGTGCCGCCGGGTCCCTCGAGGGCCGCCTCGTGAGCCGCGGCGTCAACGCCGCGGGCGAACCCGGAGACGACCGCGACGCCCGCCGCCGACAGCTCCCGCGACAGCCTCCAGGCGACGTCGCGGCCGTACCGGGTCGCGTCCCGGGAACCGACGATCGCGACGGCGGGCAGGCGCAGGCGCTCGACGCGTCCAAGCGCATGGAGGACGAACGGCGGATCGGAGATCTCGCGCAGCGCCGCGGGGTACTCGTCCTCGAAGGCCGTCAGGAGCCGAACACCAGCGCGCTCAACGCCGGCAGCCCATCGCAGCCCCTCATCGTCGGCAGCGGCGCGCAGGACCGCCCGGGCCAGATCCTGAGATTTGAATTCCGCCGCGAGCTCGTCCTCGTCGGAGGCCAGGAGTGCCTCCAAACTGCCGCGCTCGCGCAGCACCGGCCAGAGGCGCTGGGGGGTCACCGCGCGACCCCGCGCCCAGGAGAGGAGGGCGCGCCGCGAGTCCAGACCCGAGCTCACCGCTTTAACGTACTCCTCATGGAAAAGAGGCCGCGACAAATCGGGGGTTCCCGGCCGGGAGGAAACCTATAATACCGACCCGGCCGCGGGCCGCGACGCGAAGGAGCCGCTTGAAGCTACACCGCACCGTCGTCATCTCCTTTCTAGTTGTCGCGGGAGCCTGCACGTCCTACTCCCACCCGGAGAAGGCGTCCACGCAAATCGCCTTTGGAACCGCCGTCGCGAAGAAAGGACTCTGGCGCGAGGCGGCGTTCCGCTACGAGCAGGCCGTCCAGAAATCGCCCGACAACGCGCGCGCCCACAACAACCTCGCCGTGGCGCTCGAGGCGAGCGGCGACTTCGCGCGCGCGCTGACGGAATACAAGAAGGCCCTCGAGATCGATCCCAACAACAACTACATCCGCCGGAACTACGCGCGTTTCGCCGAGTTTTACACCGCCTACACGAAGACGACGGGAAAGGCCGCCGGTGCTCCGTAAGCTCGCGCGCGGCGCCGCGCTCCTCGCCGCCTTCTGGCTCGCGGCTTCGCCGGCGCTCGCCGGCGTCGACCAGGTCAAGCTCCGCCTGCCGTTGAAGCCCAAGCTGCCGCTGCGCGGCAACGAGCGGATCGCGCTGGCGCCGTTCATCCTCGTGACCGACCCGGAAAAGGCCAAGGACAAGCGCCTCGCCAACGTCGACGTGCAGGCCGAGTTCCACCGCTTCCTGAAGAAGCAGCTCGAGAAGAAGACCAAGTTCGACGTCATCGAGACGCCGCCCGACGTCAAGCTGCCGACGCAGAATCTCGGGGACCTCGCGCGCGCCCAGGAATTCTGGGCCGCCGTCGGGACGCAGACCAACGCCGAGCTGATCGTCTCGGGCAGCCTCGAATTCCGGGTCGAGGACCGCTCCGGCTACAAGTCCGAGGAATACACGTCGCCGATCGACGGCCGCCAGTACACGCGCCAGGTCTACGTCGAGCAGACCGGCTTCGTCTTCGACATCGTGTTCCTCGTTCTCGACGGCCGGACCGGCGAGAAGCTCCTCCAGGACGAGTTCAAGGACTTCCGCCAGACGGGCAGCAAGCAGCGCGACGAGCTCCAGGGCCTCTTCGAGAATCTGTTCTCGCTCGAGAACCAGATCCTGAACACCTTCGTCCCTCGCGATCGCGAGGCCGAGCGGTACATCTTCACCGACTGACACCCTCGAAGGACCGCATGAAGAAGCTCTTCCTCGCCCTCCTCGTCGCTCTCGGCGCCGCCGCCGCCTCGGCGCAGACGCCCGTCATCAGCCCGTACTACGACTATTTCGGCAAGAACAAGATCGTCTACGACAAGTTCAACTGGAAGATCTACCACTCGACCCACTTCGCGATCTATTTCTACGACCGCGACGAGGTCTCGCTGCAGAAGGTCGCCTCCTACGCCGAGAGCGCGTACGACGAGATCTCGCGCTCGCTCAACTTCCAGATCCCGAAGCCGATCAACATCATCTATTACTCGACGCACTCGGAGTTCGAGCAGACGAACACGCTCGACAGCTTCATCCCCGAAGGCATCGGCGCCTTCGCGCTGCCGACGCGCAACCGCATGGTGCTTCCGGTCGACCTGCCCGACGAGAAGCTCGAGAAGCTCATCGCCCACGAGCTGACGCACGTCTTCCAGTTCGAGATCTTCTTCGGCGGCAATTTCCTCCGCGCGTACTCGTCGAACACGCCGCAGTGGTTGACCGAGGGCATGGCCTCCTACTTCGGCAACGACGAGGACAACAAGGACCAGATGGTCCTGCGCGACGCGGTCTTGAACGACCAGATCCCGGAGATCGCCGAGCGGCAGATCTACGGGTTCTTCGCGTATCGCTTCGGCCACGCCGTCTTCGACTTCATCGCGTCCGAATGGGGGCCCGACGGCGTGCGCGACTTCGTCTTCGACTACCGCGGGCAGCTCGGCCCGAACCTGAATCGCGTCCTGCAGCGCACCTTCGGCATTTCGTCGGAAGAGTTCGACGTGCGCTTCCGGCGGTTTCTCCGCAAGCGCTACATCAAGATCCTGACGGACACGGGAGAGCCGATCGACTTCGGCGACCGCGTCCGGCTGACCGAGGAAGGCGGCTCGGTCGAGCTCTCGGTCCGCGCGTTCCCGTCGGGCGACCTCGGCGCCGCGATCTCGACGCTCGGCAACGACGCCAACATCGTCGTCGTCTCCGCCCGTGATCGCAAGCTCTTCAAGAACCTGACCAAGGGCTACAAGACCGACTACGAGTACATCGTCGCCCAGTGGTTGACGACGGGACCCGTCGGCGGCGTCGACCTCGCCGTCTCGCCCGACGGCAACTCGATCGCCGTCTTCGTCCGCCGCGAGCGCGGCCGCGAGCTGATGCTCTTGAATGCCCTCGACGGCCGCATCCAGCAGTTGATCCCGATGCCCGGGCTCGACCAGCAGTTGAACCCGGCCTTCTCCCCCGACGGACGGACGGTCGCCTTCCGCGCGATCCAGAACGGCAAGTCGGACATCTTCGCCTACAACCTCGACTCCAAGCAGACGGCGAACCTGACCAACGACGACGCCTACGACTTCGCCCCGGCCTACGGACCCGACGGACAGTGGCTCTATTACTCGTCGGTCCAGGGCACGAAGGCCAAGATCTTCCGCATCAAGCCGGGCGTTTCGGGCTCGCGCGAGCAGATCACCTACGGCGACTGGAACGACGAAGACGCCTCGCTCTCGCCGGACGGCAAGACGCTCTACTACTCGTCGGACCGCATCAACGGGATCTACAACGTCTACGCCATCAACCTCGACAACGGGCAGACGAGCCTGTACACCAACGTCGTCGGCGGATGCTTCTCGCCGATCGTCCTGACGGGCCGCGACGGCACCGAGCGCCTCGTGTTCTCGGCGTACTACAAGCGCCGGTTCATGCTCTACGTGACCGACGCGAAGAAGCCGTACCACCAGCTCGCCGAGCTGAACCCGGCGCCCTCCCCGGCCGGGCCGACGACGATTCCGCCGTATCAGCCGCCGATCGAGGTCTCGATCGACCCGGAGAAGATCGACAAGAAGGCGAGCCGCAAGCTGATGCTCGAGGACGCCTCGATCA
Organism: Thermoanaerobaculia bacterium; assembly: GCA_035500755.1. GTDB lineage: Bacteria > Acidobacteriota > Thermoanaerobaculia > UBA5066 > Gp7-AA6 > DAHUXD01. The sequence goes on from DATJXB010000045.1 coordinate 30,335, forward strand.
ACGTGGGGCTTTCGGCCGACCAGGTGTTCCTGTCGAACACGATCCTGACGTTCGGCGACAACCTCGGCGACCGCCGCCTGATCTTCTCGCTGCAGTCCGTGTCGTCGTTCATCGACTACCAGGCGGCGTACATCGACCTGTCGCAGCGGCTCCAGAAGGGCGTGCAGGCGTACTACCAGAGCTACTACTACACGGTCTTCAACGAGACCAACGGCGAGATCCAGCGCGTCAACAACCCGTTCCGGTTCATCGGCGGCAGCGCCTTCGGCGCCTATCCCTTGAACCGCTACTACCGGGTCGAGGGCAGCGTCGGCTTCGTGTCGCGCAAGTACGACGCGTACCCGGTCTGGGTCAACGGGCCCGACGGCGCCGGAGGCATCGTGTCGCTCAACAGCGAGAACAACTTTCCGCTCTTCGGCGCGAAGCTGATCGGCGACACGGTCCAGTACCAGAGCTTCGGTCCGATTTCGGGACGCGCCCTGTCGCTCGGCCTCGCCTACGCGCCGTTCACCGGCGGCACGGAGCTCCCCGGCACCACCGGCCCCACCCTCTCCTTCGACATGACGGCGGACCTGCGCCACTACTTCAAGCTCACGGAGCGGTCGCTGCTGGCCGCCCGGCTCTACGGCTTCCGCGCGACCGGCAAGCTCCCCGACGTGCTCGCCTTCGGCGGCCTCGACACGCTGCGGGCGTTCCCCTACTACGGGCTCGTCGGCAACTCGGCGGCATTCCTGAACCTGGAGCTGCGCATTCCGCTGATCGACTTCCTCGCCACACCGATCCTCGGCATCTCGGAGATCCGCGGCAAGGGATTCATCGACATCGGCGGCGCGGCCCTGAAGGACCAACCCTGGCGCTTCTGGTCGGACTACACGCTCTGCGGCGGCGGCGGCGTCCCCGGCTGCAACGGCTCGAGCGGCGGCCTCTCGGACTACGGCTTTGGCCTGTCGCTGAACTTCCTCGGGCTGCCGCTCCACTTCGACTTCGCGCGCCAGTGGAACTTCAAGCAGGCGCTGCCGGCGAGTCAGTGCCTCGCGCTCGGCCTCGAAACCAACTGCGGCAACTTCAAGTTCATCTTCTACATCGGGCCCGACTTCTAGCAGGTTCCCTCTGCCGTCTCGAAAATCTCTTTCCGTCCGAGCGCTCGGCCCGTACGGGGGCTCCGCGCCCGGGTACCGGATGACCTGCTTTCTGCTCGACGGCGAGACCGCCCTCGACGCCGGGTCGCTGACCGAGGCCCTCCCGATCGCCGCGCAGCGGCGCATTCGCCGCGTGGTCCTGACGCACGCGCACCTCGATCACGTCGCGTCGCTGCCGTTTCTGATCGAGAACCTGTACGGCCGGTCGGCGCCGCTCGAGGTCGTCGCGCCGCCGCAGGTCCTCGCCGCGCTGAAGCGCCACCTCTTCAACGACGTCGCGTGGCCGGACTTTACGAAACTGCCTTCCCGCGCGAGACCGACGCTGGCGTACCGAGCGGTCGCGCCAGGACGGCCGTTTCGCGCCGGCGGCATGACGCTCGTGCCGCTGCCCGTCGACCACCTCGTGCCGGCCTACGGCTACTTCGTCGGAAAGCCGGGCCGCTCGGTCCTCTTCTCCGGCGACACGATGCCGACCCGGGGGATCTGGAGCTGGGTGCGGCGGGCGCGCGATCTGAAGGCGATCTTCCTCGAGGTCTCGTTCTCGGACGCGCAGGCCGCGGTCGCGCGCGCCTCGTGCCACCTCACACCGCGCCTGCTGCCGGCCGAGCTCGCCAAAGCGCCGGCCGGTGTGCCCGTCTACCTGTACCACATGAAGCCGCCGTCGCTTTCCCGCATCCGGCGCGAGGTGCTCGCGCTCCGGGAGCCGCGCCTGCGCCTGCTCGACTCCGAGAAGTCGTTCCGGTTCTGATGCCCGGCTGGATCGGCACGAACGGTTTTCCAGGGGGGGGGGAGACACCGAATCCGCGGCGCGATTCTGGGACGACAACCGCAAGCGCTCCCTCGACCCCGAGTATTGGATGGCCAACTCGCTTTGCCGGGCCGCCATCAACCGCCGAGTCTCGGGCAACCCGAGCGAATGGCCTCTCGACTGGCTCCGGCGCGTTCACGTCCGCACTTCGTTTCGGCGCGCCGTATCCTGGGGCTGCGGACTCGGCGCGTTCGAGCGCTCGGCGCGCAAGCTAGACCTCGTCGAACGAATCGACGCCTTCGACATCTCCCAGGCATCGATCCGGGATGCGCGGCAACGGGCGGAAGACGACGGATTGACCGGCATCGTCTACGGGACCGGGGACTTCAATGACCCTCAGATTGCCCGCGAAGGCTACGACGTAGCCTTCTTTCACGCCTCGCTCCATCATGTCGCGGCACTCGAACGGATGTTTCGTCGACTTGCGATCCATCTCGATCACCCATCGGCCATCTACGTCGACGAATACGTCGGACCTTCGCGCTTTCACTGGACCGCGGAGAAGCTGACCACAGCGCAAGCGATGCTCGATCGCGTCCCGGATAACGGGAAGACCGCCACGCTGATACCCCCGCCAATCGAGCAGACTGACCCGTCCGAGGCCTATCGTTCCGACGAGATTCCTTCGTTCCTCCGAACGTTCTGCGACATCGTTGCGTGGCGGCCCTACGGCGGCCAGATCGTGGACCTCGTCTTCCCCTTCCTGCGGCCGGACTGGGTCCATTCACAGGAAGGGTCCACCTTCGTCGCGGCGATGCTGGATGCCGAAGATCGCGAGCTCTCCGAGAATCCGGAATTGACGCACTACCTCGTCGCGTATGGAAGCCTGAAAGCTCCCTGGCGATTGGTCACCCCGCTCGGCCGACAGGCCATCGCCGCGGTTCGTCGGCGCCTTCAGCGAAGCTGACGCGCAGCGCGGCGCGTCAGAGCATCCGCGCCCAGGCGAGCAGGTCGACCGCGAGGTTCGCGGCGAAGCGGCCGCGGAGCGAATCGTTGCGGAGCAGGTCCTCGCGCGCGCCCGAAAGCGTCGCCTCGCGCACGAGAAAGCGGCGGCCGTCGCGCTCGAGCGCGCGAAAGGCCGAGCGGTGCTCGAGGCCTCCGGCGCGGCGGCGGACGCGGACCTGCCGGCCCGCGGCGTCGGGCGAGACGTCCTCCTCGAGAACGGATTCGCCGCGCGCCTCGGCCGAGGCGGCGAGCGCGAGCCGGAAGCCGTCGGCGGTCGGGCCGAGGTCGCGGACCTCGGCGACCCCGGAGAGAAGCCGCCCGTATCCCTCGCGGGAGCCGATGGCCGCGAAGGCCCGGTCGACCGGAGCGTCCGTCTCGAGATACGCGGTCAGGAGCGCATCGGGCTGCGCCGGCCCGGGATCTCCGGCGAGCGCGAGCGCCCGGGAGAGGACCGGCTCCTCCACCCCGAAGAGCGTCGCGAGCGCCGCCGCCCGCGGGGCCGGCAGCGGCACCGTCAGGCGCGAGCAGCGGTCGTCGACCCGGGCCTGCCCGCGCGCAAAGGACAGGACGCGGTTGCCGAGGTCGCGGCGCAGCGACACCTCCTGCAGGAAGATCGCCCCTTCGCGGAACGTGTCGCGCCACGTGGCCTCAAACTCCTCGGGCGGCGCCGTCGACGCGCCGATCCCGACGGAGCGGTTTCCTTCGGGGATGCCTCCCTCGAAGTGGACTTCGAAGCCCGACTCCCCCGCCTCGACGCGGAGATCCACGGTCGGCGTCTCGACGAGGCCCGCCTTCGCCGGAACGAGCGCCGGGAGCGGATAGCCGACGTCGGCGATCGTCTCGCCGCCGGGCGTCTCGACGAAGAGCGCCGCGTGGTCATTCATCTTCCGCACGCGACCCAGAACGCGCCGCGTCCGGAAACCGAGGTCGGTCAAGAGCGCGTCGAAGGCCGCGACGCGCGCGAAGCAGGTGCCGCCGGTCCCGAGGGCGAGGTGGTCCCGCCAGAAGACCTCCGGCCGCCGCGGCTTCTCCTCGGGGGCGGGAACGTCGGCGTGGCGCACGATCTTCGAGACGTTCTCGAAGGGGACCTTCGCGTTGAAGCGGGCAAAGAGCGCCTCGAGAAACCCCGCGCCCGGCTGGGCGCGCGAGAGATCGAGCGCCTCGAGGATCTCGTCGGCCGGGATCAAGGGATCAGCGGCTCGAGAGACGCGCGACCATGTCCTTCAGGCGAAACCGCGCGTCCTCGCTGAACCAGAAGTCGAGGAACGGATCGTGATCGCGCGCCTGGTCGAACCGGGCGATCGCCGCCGCGCGGGAGCGCCGCTTGATCGCGGCGTACGCCGCGCCGGAGAGACCGGCGAGCACGCGGGCGCGCTCGACGGCGCGGTCGAGGAGCTCCTCCGCCGGCACGACCGCATCCACGAGGCCGATCGCGCGCGCCTGGTCGACCCCGAGGTTCTCGCCGGTCGCCGCCAGGCGTTCCATCTGCCGCGCGCCGACGACGTGCCGGAAAGGCTCCATGAGGCACTGCGGCACCGACACCCCGAGGACGACCTCGGACAGGCCGAGCTTGCCCTTGCCCTCGGCCGCGAGGCGTTCGTCGGCGCCCATGACCGCGATCAGGCCGCCGGCCACGGCGTGGCCGGGCAGCGCCGCGACGACCGGAGGGCCGAAGACGAAGACCTGGCGCACAAGTTCGCAGTAGGCCGCGACGAACTCCTCCATCGCGGGCCGTTCCGCGTCGACCAGGAGCCGGAGGTCCCATCCCGCCGAAAACATGCCCGGGACCGCGGACGTCAGCACCACCGCGCGGGCGCTCGTCTGCGCCGCGAGGGCGCTCGAGAGCTCCGCGACGAGCTCGGGCGAGAACGCGTTGGCCCGGGGACGGTCGAGGGAGAGGACCGCGATGCCGTCGCGGACGTCGGTCCGAACGAGGCTCACGCGCTCCTGCGCTTTCGGGAGGCCGCCGAGAACAGCAACCGGTGGAGGCGCCGGTCCCGCGTCAGCTCCGGGTGGAAGGTCGCGGCGACGACGTTGCCCTGGCGGACGAGGACGGGCTCGCCGCCGTGGCTTCCGAGGATCTCGACGCCCGGTCCGCACGCGCGGATCCGCGGCGCCCGGATGAAGACGGCGGGCATCGGCGCGCCGAGGCCCGGACAGTCGACCTCGGCGATGAACGAGTCGACCTGGCGGCCATAGGCGTTGCGCTCGATCGACAGGTCGATCAACCCGAGCCCCCTCTGGGCGGGGCGCGTCACGTCGCGCGACAGGACGATCGCGCCGGCGCAGGTGCCGAGGATCGGCTTCCCGCTTTCGGCGAACGCGCGAAAAGCCGCTTCCCAGGGCTCCGCCTCGAAGAACTTCCACAGCGTCGTCGACTCCCCTCCCGGGATCACGAGGCCGTCAGCGCCGGCGAGGTCGTGCGGACGCCTGGCCTCGAAGCTTTCCGCGCCGATCTCCTCGAGCGCCCGCCGATGCGCCTCGAAGTCGCCCTGGAGCGCGAGAACGGCGACTCCCCCGCTTCCCGCCTCCTGCTTCCCGCTTCCCGACATCCTCACCATCCGCGGGTCTGAAGCTGAGCCTCTTCCGGCAGGCTCGCGGCCTCGATCCCCTTCATGCCCGAGCCGAGCGATTCCTCGGCCTCGAGAAGGGCCTGCGCGTCCTTCCAGTGCGTCGTCGCCTTGACGATCGCGCGGGCGCGGTTCTCCGGGTCGCCGGACTTGAAGATGCCCGAGCCGACGAAGATCGCCTCGGCACCGAGCTGCATGCACAGGGCCGCGTCGGCGGGCGTCGCCACGCCCCCGGCCGCGAAGTTCGGAACCGGGAGCCTGCCCTTCTCCGCCACCTCGACGACGAGCTCGTACGGCGCCTGGAGCCGCTTGGCCGCCGCCATCAGCTCGTCCTTCGAGAGCTGCGTGAGCATCCGCATCTCGCGGTGCACTTCGCGGAGGTGCTTGACCGCATGCACGATGTCGCCGGTGCCGGCCTCGCCCTTGGTCCGGATCAGCGCGGCGCCCTCGCCGATGCGGCGCAGGGCCTCGCCGAGGTTGCGGCAGCCGCAGACGAACGGCACCGTGAACTCGTGCTTGGAGACGTGGTTCTCCTCGTCGGCCGGCGTCAGGACCTCAGACTCGTCGATGAAGTCGACCTTGAGCGCCTCGAGCACGCGCGCCTCTGCGAGGTGCCCGATCCGACACTTGGCCATGACGGGAATCGACACCGCCTCCTGGATCTCGCGGATCTTGGAGACCGGCGACATGCGCGCCACTCCTCCGTCGCGCCGGATGTCGGCCGGCACGCGCTCGAGCGCCATCACCGCCGCGGCGCCCGCGGCTTCCGCGATCTTCGCCTGCTCCGCGTTGACGACGTCCATGATGACGCCGCCCTTCAGCATCTCGGCGAGACCCACTTTCAGACGAAACTGTTCATTCATCAGCATGGCTTCCTGCCTCCTGCCTCCCGCACTCTGCCTCACACCACCGGCGCGGCGTGCGCGCCGCGCGCCGCCGACCGGACTTCGTTGACCGCCTGACCGAGCCGGGCGATGCCGGGCTCGATGTCCCGGCGCTCGACCCTGGAAACCGACAAACGCACGTTCGGCCGATCCTGTCCCTTCGGGTCGAAGTCCTGCCCCGGCGACACGACCACACCGCGGGCAGCCGCCGCTTCGGCGACGTGCCGGCCGGAGAGCCCATCCGGCAGGTGGAGCCAGAAGAGCGGGTTCGAGCCCTCGCCGCCCCACCAGCGCGTTTCGGGCAGGTGCTCGGAAAGCGCCGCCGCGGCCGTCGCGGCGCGCTGGAGAACTTCTTCCGCCCGGCTGGCGCGAGCCTTCCGGTCGGCGCCGGCCTTGAGGAAGGCCGCCACCGCGGCCTGCAGCGGCACGGGCGTCTGGAAGTCGGTCGCCTTCTTCAGGCGGGCCAGGCGCTCGATGACGGGACGTGACGCGGCGATCCAGCCGATACGGAAGCCGGGCACGAGATCCTTCGACAGCGTCCCGAGCCACACCGTCCGCTCGGGGTCCCGCGCCGCGAGCGGGAGGCGCCCGGGCTCGGGCTCTTCGAAGCCGTCCTCGATCACGAGCGCGCCGGCCGAGGCTGCGGCCTCGAGCAGCGCCGCGCGGCGCTCCTCGCTCGAGGTCACGCCGGTCGGATTCTGGCGCTCGGGCATCACGTACACGAGCCGCGCGGAGCGTTGCAGGAGCGGCCGCGGATCGGGACCGTGCTCGTCGACCGGGAGCGGCAGCAGCGCCACGCCCGAGACGCGCGCGAGCGCAAGCGCTCCCGAATACGTCGGCGACTCGACGGCGACGACGTCGTCGGGATCGGTGAATGTCCGAAAGAGGAGATCGAGCCCCTGCTGCGCGCCGCTGACGACGAGGATCTCGTCGGCGCTTCGGAGAATGCCGCTGTCGGCCAGCCGCCGGGAGATCTCGGTGCGCAATTCCTCGAGGCCGAGCGGGGGAGCGTACAGCCAGAGATCGCGGCGGCGGCTCCACGCGTACGCCACCGTTCGCGTGAACTCCTCGAGCGGGAAAAAGCGCTCGTCGGGCGCCAGCCGCGAGAAATCGGCGACGACCGGGGAGTGGACCGGCAGGGGAGCCTCCTCCGGAAGGGCCCAGGCGCGGCGCGAGAGCAGGTCCTCGACGTGAAGGGCGCGGCGATGCCGGGCCGGACGGCCTCGGACGACGGTGCCGCTGCCGACCCGGCCCGACACGAGGCCTCGCTCCTGAAGGCGGCGGTAGGCCGCCTGCACGGTTCCGCGGTTGATGCCGAGGGCCGCCGCGAGCTCTCGCGTCGTCGGGAGCCGCGAATTCTGGTCGATGGCGCCGGCTTCGATGCCTCGCTCGATCGCCGAGGAAACCTGGTCGGCGAGCGGAAGTGCCCCGCTGCGATCGAGACTGATCTGGCTCAGATCCAATTGGCCCGCCATCGAGCCAATTGTATCAGGAGCGGTCTCGAAGGCTACCCGGCTCCTGACGGCAGTAGTCTTAAGAGATTAAATGAAGCAGATTCAATTAATTACAAGTAAAACTACAGTTGAAATTCAGGCGCCGTGCTTCCGGAGCTCGTCATCGAGCTGCCGCGTGAACTGAAATTCGCGCTCCGTCTCCGACAGATTCTTCCTCTTGGCCAGCGCCGCGCGAACCTTTTCCTCGAGTGTGTCGAGCTCGTTGTAGCTGTCGGTCAGCTCGCGGACCACTGCCCTGCGGGCCGTCTCGTCGTCGCTTTTCTGCTCGAGGTTCCGATTCTCCTTGAGGCTCTTCAGGATCACCCTCGAGAGGTACAGGATCCGATCCGCCGAGACCTTCATGACGGCCTCCCCCCTCGCAACTCCTCCGAGAACGGGTGTCGGAAGAGCTGCTCGATGACCGGAGCCGGAAGCGCCGCGACGTCGGCGCCCATCAGGGCCGCGTCGAGGACGTGGATCGGGTTGCGAGCTTCGGAAACCAGGATCTGGGTCTGGAAGCCGTAGTTGTCGTAGACGCGGATGATCTGCTCGACGAGATCCATGCCGATCGTGCCGACGTCGTCGAGCGCCCCCACCGACGGCGCGACGTAGCTGACGTTGGCCTTGGCCGCGATCAGCCCCTGAGCCATCGAATAGCAGCCCGCCGCGCACGTGGCGATCTGGTCCTGGGCAAACAGGCGCGCGACCCGCATGCCCTCGGGCTTGAGCGGGAGACGGATCACGATGTCCTTGCCGAGCTTGGCGAGCTCACGGCCCTCTTTGTACATCCCCTTCGGATCTTCGGATTGGGTCTCGACGAGCACCGGGCCGTCCGTCAGCGAGGCGAGCTCACGGACGGCCTTTCGGTACTCGATTCCGGCGGCTTCCGCGCCGGCCAGAGACACCCAGGCGCCGTCGAGAAGGCCCAGGTCCTTGACCCGGCGGGCGTCGTCTGAGCTCGCGCTGTCCAGAAAGAATCGCATGGGGCGGGGATTCTATATCCGGGCCGCCGCAGGGCACGCCGGCGATGGCGACGCGGTCGCGGACGTAGACTTCTGCGAATGCCCGCTCGTCGTGGCCGCCCCCTGGCGGCGCTCGGGATGCTCGCGCTGGCTCTTCCGGCGGTTGGCCAGGTCATCGAGCCCGAGGGCTGGCAGAACGTCGGCCCCGCTTACGAAGACGTCCGCTCGATTTCGCTCGCTCCGGACGCGCCCGAGACCCTCTACGCGGCCGCGACGAATCCGCCGACGACCGCCAGCGGCCTCTTCAAGAGCACCAACGGGGGAGGCTCCTGGAGGCTTCTCGCCGGCGCCTTTCCGGGGGAAACCGCGGATGTCGTGCGCGTCGATCCAAGGGTCCCCGCGCGTGTCTTCGCGACGACGGTCCGGCCGACGGGGGAGTCGTCGTTCTCGACCCGGATCTACCGCTCCGTGGATGGGGGCGCGACCTGGACCGCGGCCGCCGATCTCGAAGGCCGAGGGGGCAGCTTCGCCTTCGATACCGCCGCGGCCTTCCGCGTCTACTTCGCGAGCGGCGCCGGGCCGCTCTACGCGAGTGAGGACACCGGCGTGACCTGGCAGCTGCGAACGTCGGACCACCGATACCCGGTCGCCGCGGGCCCGGGCGGCTGGCTCTATGCAGGCGGGCCGGATGGCGTGACCGTTCTTCGAAGCGGCGACTCGGGGAACAACTGGAGCCCGCTCCCGCCGCTGCCGTGCCGGACGATCTATTTCCCGACGGTTCAGACCCTGGCGCTCGATTCCGAAGGGCGCCTCTACGTCGGGTCCGGCCAGACACGAATGACCTTCGTCGATTGCGCGGCCGTCCTGCGTTGGAACGTCCAGAGCGGATGGGAGGTCGTGGCGCCGTTTGCCGCCCGATCGCTCGCCTTCGATCCGGCCGATCCGACGCGGGCCTACGCGATTGCGTTCGGACCCGGGTATGCGCAAGTCCGGCGAACCGTCGACGCCGGGAACAGCTGGGATGCTCTGAGCGCCTCCGGCGAGTTCGACGCCGTGGAGCTCGCGCTGTCGGCCTCCGGGCGCCGCCTGTACGCCGCCGCCCCGACCGGGATCTATCGCCTGGACATCCGCAAGCCGCGCGCCCTGGATCCGCGCTGAAGCGGCGGCAAAGACCTAGTCGTCCTCGTCGTCGTCGTCGTCGTCGAGGAAGTCCTCGCTCGTCGTCTTGCCCTTCTTGCCCTTGCCTTTTTCCTCGGCCGGCGGCGCCGCGGGGAGAGAAGCCTGCGGCTCCTCTTCGGTCTCGTCGGGCTCGGCGAGCTTCGCCACGCCGACGACCCGGTCGCCTTCCTCGAGCTGAATGACGCGCACGCCCTGCGCCGCCCGGCCCGTCTCGCGGATGTCCTTGACCTTGATGCGGATGAGCTGTCCGCGCTGCGTGATGAGCAGGAGCTGGTCGGCGTCGGTGACCGACTTGATGCCGGCGACGGGGCCGTTCTTCTCGGTGACCTTGACGTTGATGACGCCCGAGCCGCCGCGGCCCTGGAAGCGGTATTCCTCCACACCCGAGCGCTTGCCGTAGCCGTATTCCGTGACGGAGAGCAGCTGCGCCTTTTCGTCGACGACGTCCATCTCGACGACCTCGTCGTTGCCCTTCTTGAGCGTGACGCCGATGACGCCGGTCGTGTCGCGGCCCATCGGGCGGACGTCTTTTTCGGAGAAGCGGATCCCCATGCCCTGGCGCGTGCCGATGAAGATCTGGTCGTCGCCCCCGGTGATCCGCACCGAGAGCAGCGAGTCCCCCTCTTCGAGGTTGATCGCGATGATGCCGCCCGAGCGCACGTTCGAGTACATCGACAGCGACGTCTTCTTCACGACGCCGTTCTTCGTCGCGAAAATGAGGTAGCGGTCCTCGGGGAAGTCCTTGGTTGCCGCCATCGCCACCATCCGCTCGTTCGGCCCGAGCGAGAGCAGGTTGACGATCGCCTTGCCGCGGGTCGCGGGTCCGAGCTGCGGCAGGTCGTAGACCTTGATCCAGTGCATGCGGCCACGCGACGTGAACGCGAGGATGTACGCGTGCGTCGACGCGACGAACAGGTGCTCGACGAGGTCCTCTTCCCTCATCGTCGCGCCGATGCGGCCTTTGCCGCCGCGGCGCTGGGCGCGATAGAGCGACAGGGGAGAGCGCTTGATGTAGCCGCCGCGGGACACGGTGATCACCATGTCCTCTTCGACGATCAGGTCCTCGATGTCGATCTCCGAGGCCTCGGCCACGATCTCGGTGCGCCGCTCGTCGCCGAAGGCTTTCTTGATGCCGGTCAGCTCCTCGACGATGATGTCGAGCACGAGCTTCTCGGAGCCGAGGATCTCGCGCAGCTTCGCGATCAGCGCGAGGACCTCCTTGAACTCGGCGACGATCTTCTCGCGCTCGAGTCCCGTGAGGCGGTGCAGGCGCATGTCGAGGATCGCCTGCGCCTGGACGTCGTCGAGCTTCAGGGCCTGGCTGCCCTTGCCGCCCTCGTCCGAGAGGTCGGACCCGATGAACTTCTCGAGGGCAGCCCGGGTCATCGAGACCTCGGCCATGAGGCGTTTCTTGGCCTCCTGGGGGTCCTTGGAGGCCCGGATGATCTTGATGACGAGGTCCAGGTTGGCCAGGGCCAGCGCGAGGCCGCGCAGCAGGTGCGCGCGCTCCTCCGCCTTCTTCAGGTCGAACTGGGTCCGGCGGATGACGACGGTCTTGCGGTGGTCGACGAAGTGCCGCAGCAGGTCGTGGAGCGGCAGCACCCGCGGCTGGTTCTCGACGATCGCCAGGAAGATGATGCCGAACGAGCTCTGCATGGGGGTCAAGGCGTAGAGCTTGTTCAGGACGACCTGAGCGTTCTCGCCGCGCTTCAACTCGACGACGATGCGCATGCCCTCGCGGTTGGACTCGTCGCGCAGGTCGGCGATCCCGTCGAGCTTCTTGTCGTTGACGAGCTCGGCGATGCGCTCGATGAGCTTGGCCTTGTTGACCTGGTACGGGATCTCCGTGACGACAATCGATTCCTTGTCTCCCCGCGCGGCCTTCTCGACGAGCGCGCGGGCGCGCACCTGGACCGTTCCACGGCCCGTCTTGTAGGCGTCCTTGATCCCCTGGGCGCCGTGGATGAAGCCGGCGGTCGGGAAGTCGGGTCCCGGCAGCTTCTTCATGAGCTGGCCGAGGGTCGCCTCCGGATGCTTGATGAGCTCGATCGTCGCGTCGACGACCTCGCTCAGGTTGTGCGGCGGGATGTTCGTGGCCATGCCGACCGCGATGCCGGTCGACCCGTTGACGAGAAGGTTCGGGAACCTGGCGGGCAGGACCATCGGCTCGACGAGCGAGCCGTCGTAGTTGGGCGTCCAGTCCACCGTCTCCTTGTCGATGTCGTCGCCGAGGAGCTCGGCCGACAGGCGCGTCAGGCGGACCTCGGTGTAGCGCATCGCCGCGGCGTTGTCGCCGTCGATCGAGCCGAAGTTGCCCTGGCCGTCGACGAGCGGGTAGCGCAGCGAGAAGTCCTGCGCCATGCGCACGACGGAGTCGTACACGGCGCTCTCGCCATGTGGGTGGTATTTGCCGAGGACGTCGCCGACGATGCGCGCGGACTTGCGGTACGGCTTGTTGTGGAGGTTGCCCTGCTCCCACATGCCGTAGAGGCAGCGGCGGTGGACGGGCTTCAGCCCGTCGCGGACGTCCGGGAGCGCCCGTCCGATGATGACGGACATGGCGTAGTCGAGGTACGACCGCCGGACCTCGTCCTCGATCGTGACCGGGATCTTCTCTTCGGGAGTCAGCAGGTTTGCCATCGCCGCCGGCCTAGATGTCGAGGTTGCGCACGTTGAGCGCGTTCGTCTCGATGAACTCGCGGCGCGGCTCGACCGCGTCGCCCATGAGGATCGAGAAGACGTCGTTCGCATCGACCGCGTCCTCGACGGCGACCTGCAGGAGACGCCGCGTCTCGGGGTTCATCGTGGTGTCCCAGAGCTGCTCGGGGTTCATCTCGCCGAGGCCCTTGTACCGGTTGATGGTCAGTCCCTTCTTGGCCGACTCGTAGATCGCGTCGACGACGGCCGGCAGCGTCTCGTACTTTTCGGCCACTCCCTCGCGGGCGACCTCGTAGGGGCCGTCGAGGAAAGCGCCGATCGACTTGGCCGTCTCCTTGATGCGCCGGAACTCGAAGGACGCCACGAACTCCGCGTCGATGCGCGCCGATCGCGGCACGCCGTTGACGCGCCGCGTGATCTCGAGCGCCCACCCCGAGTGCTCCTCGTCGGCCACGACCTCGGCTTTTTCGACGCCGAAGGCCCGCACGGCCCGGGCGATCTCCTCGACCTTCTTCTTCTCGGCGAACTCCGACTTGTTGGTCATGCCGCGGTCGATCAGGGCGCGCAGGAGGCCCTCGGGAATGCCCTTGTGGCCGAGCTTGGTGACGTGGTTGCGGTACTCCTCCATCTTCTCGAGGAGCGCGGCGAGCTTGGTTCCGGAGACCGACGCTCCCGACATCTCCGTCGAGAGCGAGCGGTCCTCGCCCAGGCGGCCGAGGAGGAACTTCGACATCTCCTTCTCGTCCTTGAGGTACGTCTCCTTCTTGCCTTCGGCGACTTTGTAGAGCGGGGGCTGCGCGATGTAGAGGAAGCCCTTCTCGATGATCGCCGCCATGTGGCGGAAGAAGAACGTCAGCAGCAGCGTGCGGATGTGCGAGCCGTCGACGTCGGCGTCCGTCATGATCACGCACTTGTGGTAGCGGATCTTCATCGGGTCGAAGTCGCTGCCGATGCCGGCGCCGAGCGCCGTGATGAGCGTGCGGATCTCGGCCGAGGCGAGCATCTTGTCCAGGCGCGCCTTCTCGACGTTCAGGATCTTGCCACGCAGCGGCAGGATCGCCTGCGAGCGCCGGTCGCGGCCCATCTTGGCCGAGCCACCGGCCGAATCGCCCTCGACGATGAAGAGCTCGGAGAACGCCGGGTCCTTTTCCTGGCAGTCCGCGAGCTTGCCCGGCAGCGCGCCCGAGTCGAGCGCGCCCTTGCGGCGCACGAGCTCGCGGGCCTTGCGCGCGGCCTCGCGGGCGCGCGCGGACTCGACGATCTTCTCGACGATGCGCTTGCCGACCCGTGGCGTCTCCTCGAGGTAGGAGCCGAGCTTGTCGTAGACGACCTGCTGGACCCACGTCTTGACCTCGGAGGAGACGAGCTTGTCCTTTGTCTGCGACGAGAACTTCGGGTCGCGGACCTTGACCGAGACGACCGCCGTCAGACCTTCCCGGCAGTCGTCGCCGGAGAGGGTCGTCTCCTTCAGGGCCTTGGTCAGGCCGTTGGCCTCGGCGTACTTCTGGATCGCGCGGGTGAGCGCGGTCTTGAAGCCCTCGACGTGCGTGCCGCCGTCGCGGTTGTTGATCGTGTTGGTGAAGGCGAAGGTCGTCTCGGCGTAGCCCTCGTTCCACTGCAGCGCCACTTCGACACGCTCTTTGTCGGCGTCGCGCTTGGGGTCGCCCGTGCCGCCCTTCACTTCCTGGAAGAAGATGACCTTGTCGTGGATCGGCTGCTTGTTCTTGTTCAGGTGCTCGACGAACGACCGGATGCCGCCCTCGTAGGCGAAGTCGTGCTTCTTGTCGGTGCGCTCGTCGTGGATCGAGATCTTGACGCCGGGGTTCAAGAACGAGAGCTCGCGCAAGCGCTGCGACAGGCTGTCGAAGTGGAACTCGGTGATCGAGAAGATCTCGGGGTCCGGCCAGAAGGTGACCTTCGTGCCCGTCTTCTTCGAGGTGCCGACGGCCTTGATCGGCGCGGCCGGCCGGCCTTTTTCGTAGGCCTGCTGCCAGACTTTCCCGTCGCGGAGCACCTCGACCTCGAGGCGCCTGGAGAGCGCGTTGACGACCGACACACCGACGCCGTGCAGTCCGCCCGACACCTTGTACGAGTTGTCGTCGAACTTCCCGCCCGAGTGCAGGTCCGTCATGATGATCTCGAGCGTCTCGCGCTTGTGCTCCTTGTGCATGCCGACCGGGATGCCGCGGCCGTTGTCCTCGACCGTGACCGAGTTGTCGGCGTGGATCGTGATCGCGATGTGGTCGGCGTAGCCGACCTGCGCCTCGTCGATCGAGTTGTCGACGAGCTCGAAGACCATGTGGTGGAGGCCCGACAGGTCGTCGGTGTCCCCGATGTACATGCCCGGCCGCTTGCGGACGGCCTCGAGGCCCTTGAGCAGCTTGATCGAATCGGTGGTGTACGCGGTGCTCATCGAACTCCCGTCATCCCTGAACGGCCCGCAGGGCCCGAGCGCCCGACGCGGCTCCCCGGCGCATTTCGACGACGCGCGCCGCCCGATTCGCCCAGCGCGCGGGCGACGACGCCGTCGTGAGAACGACCGCGGCCTCCGGGGGCAGCGCGTCGAAGAATTCCGCCGCCGAGGCCTCCGACAGGCCCGCGTCGAAGTCGTCCACGCCGAAGAGGGGCGGCTCGCCCGCCGACGACGCGACCGCGCGCCACTCCGCCATCCGCGCGAGCGCCACGGTCCGCGCGATTTCGCCGGAGGACGCCTCCGAAGCGAGGGTCCGGCCGCGCCGCGTCCACGCGAGGTCGTCGCGGTGGGGCCCGGCGAGCGAATAGCCGCGGCGCCGCTCGAGCGCCGTGACGCGCCGGCAGGCCGCGCGGATGTCTTCGGGCGAGTCCGACGCCGCGGTGTAGGCCGCGCGGATCTCGGTGAAATCGCCGCCGGCGCGCTCGGCGAGCGGCCGGAACTCCGTCTCCCACACGGCCAGAGCCGCCCGGCGGTGCCGGCGGACCGCGGCGCCGGCAAGCGCGAGCTCGCCCGTCCAGGCCTCGAGCTCGTCGTCGGAGCCCGCCGCACCGGCCGTCTTCCAGCGCGCGAGCAGCGCGTTGCGCTCGCGGAGCGCCGTCGCGTAGCGCGCCAGGTCGTCCCCCGCGGCCGGGCGCATGCCCACGACCAGGCGGTCGAGAAAACGCCGCCGGTCGGCCGGGGATCCGGTCACGAGGTCGCGGTGCTCCGGGGCGAGGAACACCGCCGGGGCGAGCGCCGAGATCTCGCGAAATCCCGCGGCCTTGCCCGACCTCTCGAAAGTCCGCCCGCCGTCCTTCGACCAGCTCACGCCGATCCGCTCCTCGCCGCGGCGCGAGGCGACCGTGGCCGCGATCTCGAAGCGCTGCCCGTCAGCGGCCATCGCCGCCGGCGCCGCACCGCGAAACGAGCGCTGTCCACACACGAGCGCCACGGCCTCGAGCAGGTTGGACTTGCCCTGCGCGTTCTCCCCCGCGACGAGCGTGACGCCGGCGCCGAAGGAGACCGGGTCGGGGGAGAGATTGCGGAAGCCCTGGCTGGAGAGCTCGAAGAGGTGCAATCGGTTCCTTTGCCTCAGAGGCGCATCGGCATGACGACGTAGGTGTAGCGGGACGCGCCCTCGATGCCGCCCTCCGGCTGACACAGGCACTGCGTGTTCTCGTCCTTCAGCTCCAGGCGAACCTTCGCCGACTCGGCCTCCTCGAGAAACTCGAGGAGATATTGCGCGTTCAACCCGATCGACAGCGGATCGCCCTCGAAGGCGACGTCGAGCGTCTCGGTGCCCTCGCCGAGCTCCTGGCTCGCCGACGCGACGGTCAAAACGCCCTCCTCGAGCGAGAGCTTCACGCCGCGTGAACGCTCGGAGGAAAAGAGAGACACGCGGCGGATCGCGGCCTGGCAGGCCGCCGTGTCCACGGTCGCGACGCGGTCGTTCGACTTCGACAGGATCTTCTCGTAGTCGGGGAAGTTCACGTCGAGCAGCCGCGCGATCAGCTGGCGGTTGCCGACCGTGAAGAGCAGGTGGTTTTCGGAGTGCCGGATCTCGAGCCGGGTGTCAGCGCCCCCGTCGATCTTCAGGATCTCGGCCAGGGCCTTCTTGGGGATCAGGACGTTGGGCAGCGTCGCTTTGGCGTCCTCTTTCGGGAAGTCGATCAGGGCCAGCCGATGGCCGTCCGTCGCTACGAGCTCGAACTCCTTCCCCTTGTCCTTGAGCAGGGCCCCCATGAGCTGGAAACGTGTCTCCTCGGCTGAAACGGCGTATAAAACCTTACGGGTCAGTCTTTTCCATAGATCGAGAGGGAATGAAACCCCCTTCTTGGCCTCGACCTTGGGCACGGTCGGAAAGTCCTCGGACGGCTGGGCGACGAGCCGGAAACTGGACCTCTGGCACGTCACGCCCAGGTAGTGGTTTTCCATGAGCTTCAAGGCGACGTCCGCCTCGGGAAGATTCCGGATCAGATCGAACAGCTTCCGGGCTGGGACCGTCACGCTTCCGGGCCTGGAGACCTTCGCCTCGGCCTGGGAGAGGAGGGTCAGGTCGAGATCCGTCGAGGTCAGACTCAGGTGTCCATCGGCCGCTCGCAGGAGGATGTTGGAGAGGATCGGAATCGTGTTCTTCCTCTCGACGACCCCTTGCATGAGCGTGAGCTCATTCAAAAAGTCTCCCCGTTTGACGGTCAATTCCATGCGAGTTTTCTACCTCCGGACAGAGAAAAAAGTCTATCACATTTAACCGTGTTTGTAGGCGCGATCAAAAATCCAGGACCTCGATAAAAGCCAATAAAACCGGGCCTAAAATGCACATCGTCTCTGTGGATCGGCGGCGTCAACTTCCACAGAAGCGCGGCGGCGCGTTGGCCTCGCGCGCGTGCGGAAAACCGCCGCAGTGGAAAAAAACGGCGAGGCCTTTCTCGCTACCGGTGGGCCTGCAGAAACCCGTCGACGACCCTGCGGAAATCCTGGTCGTCTTCGATCATGCGCTCGATCTTTTCGACCGAGTGCATGACCGTCGAGTGGTGCTTGTCGTTGAAGAGGCGGCCAATCTCCGGGTAGGACAGACTGGTCAGCTTCCGGCAGAGGTACATGGCCACCTGGCGCGGAAAAGCGACCGGTTTGGCGTTGGACCTGGCCTTCATGTCGGAAACCCGGAGGCCGTAATGGGACGCGACAGCCTTCAGGATCTCGGAGGGGACGGCCTTGTGCTCCTCGGTGCCGACGATGTCCCGGAGGGTCTCGCGGGCAAGCTCGACAGACAGGGGCTTTCCGGTCAGGGAAGAGAAGGCGATGACCCGGTTCAGCCTCCCCTCGAGCTCCCGGACGTTCGATTTGACCGTTCCGGCGATGAACAGGGCCACGTCGTTGGGGACGTCGACTTTTTCGGCCGCCGCCTTCTTGCGGATGATCGCGACTTTCATCTCGAGATCGGGGGGCTGGATGTCCGCAATCAGGCCCCACTCGAATCGGGAGCGGAGTCTCTCCTCGAGTGTCGGGATCTCCTTGGGCAGCGCGTCGGAGGTGACGACGATCTGCTTCTGGGCGTCGTGGAGGGCGTTGAAGGTGTGGAAAAACTCTTCCTGCGTGGAATCTTTGCCGGCGATGAACTGCACGTCGTCCATCAGGAGCACGTCGAGCTCACGGTAGCGGCGCTTGAACTCGTGCATGCGCTCGAAGCGCAGCGCGTTGATCAGGTCGTTCAAGAAGCGTTCTGCCGAGAGGTACAGCACGCGCGCGTCGGGATTGCGCTGGAGGACTTCCTGCGCGATCGCGTGCATCAGGTGCGTCTTCCCGAGGCCGACGCCGCCGTAGAGGAACAGCGGGTTGTACGAGCGCGACGGCGATTCGGCCACCGCGCGCGCGGCGGCGTGCGCGAACTGGTTGGAGGATCCGACGACGAAGTTCTCGAACGTGAAGCGCGGGTTGCTCGTGGTGGTGCGCTCGGAAACCGGGACGACGGCCGCGGCGCCCGGGCCCGAGTCGGCCGCATCGGCGCCGGAAGACTCGAACCGAATCGCGATTCCCGGAAAACCGGCATCCGCCGCTTCGCGGGCGAGCAGGCCGCCGTGCCGCGACTCGATCCATTCGGCGAAGACGCGCGAGGGAACCGAGACGGTGAGCATGCCGGCACCCGATGCCGTGTCGAAGCCGACCTGGCGCGTGGGGCCGAACCAGGTCTTCAGCTCTTTGGCGTCGAGCTTGCCTTCCAGCTGCTTGAGGATGGAGCTCCAGATCTCGGTCATCGCGAAGTCCGGATTTCCACAAGATTTCCACAGGTGTGGAAGGCCTGCGGCTTACCGGGGAGCGGGAGTATATAGCTCTCGGCTCGCGCCTCTCAGTTTTTACCTGAGCGCCCGACCGCTCTTCTTGACTTCCGGCCCCCCCGCGCTTAGGCTTCGCCCTCTTTATGAAGCGCACCTATCAGCCCAACAACCGGCGCCGCAAGCGCACGCACGGCTTCCTCGTTCGCATGCGGACGCGGTCGGGCCGGGCGGTCCTGTCGGCTCGCCGCCGCAAGGGGCGCAAGAAACTCACGGTGTGAACTCGGGCCCGGCCGTTTCCGAGGGCTTCTCCCGGGACGACCGCCTCCGTAAACGCAGGGAATTCGAAGAGTGCTACGCCTCCGGGGTGCGCGTTTCCGGACGACACCTGCAGGTCTTCCTGCTCGCGGCGACGGGTCCCGCGGCGCGAACGCGCCTCGGCGTTTCGGTGCCGCGCCGCGTGGGGCACGCCGTCGCGCGCAACCGGGTCCGGCGCCGTCTCCGAGAGATTTTTCGCCGCAACCGGCCGCTCTTCGGGGCGGCGAGGGTTTCGGTCGTCGTCAACGCGCGGCCTTCGGCGGCGCAGGCTCCCTTTCGAGAGCTGACGGAGGACTACGCGTCGGCGGTCGCTCGGGCGCTGCCGCGTCTGAAGCGTCCGTGACGGCCGGCACGCGCGTGGCGATCGCGCTGCTGGACGCTTACAAGCGTTTCCTCTCGCCGCTCTTGCCTCGAGCCTGCCGCTTCGAGCCGACCTGTTCGGTCTACGCGCGCGAGGCGATCGTGCGGCATGGGTTCGGCCGCGGCGCGGTGCTCGCCATCAAGCGCCTCGCCCGCTGCCACCCGTTCCACCGCGGCGGCCTGGATCCGGTGCCCTGAATGGAAAAACGCCTTCTCCTCGCGGCCGGCCTGTCCCTCGGCGTGCTGCTCCTCTGGGAATGGATCGGGCCCAAGCCCGTCCGCCCGAAGCCCGTTCCCGTTCCGACCCCGGCGGCGGCGGCGGCCGAGAACCCCGCGGCCGCGGCCCCAACCAGGGCGGAAACGGCTTCGGTCGCGCCTCCGGCGCCGGCGGCTGCGGTCAGCGCCGAGCGCGAGGAGTCGACGACGCTTTCCAACGGCGTCTTCAAGGCGACGTTTTCGAACAGGGGAGCCGTACTCACGTCCTTCGTGTTGACGGGACACTTCGACGAGCAGAAGCGCCCGCTCGAGCTCGTCCGCACGCTGCCCGCCGACTTTCCGAAACCGCTCGGCCTCGACTTCGGCGCCGACGCGGCATCGACGAAGAAGGTGGCGACGGCGCTCTTCGCCGTCGAACGCGAGTCCGACGACGCGGTCCGCTTCCGATACGCCGACGACAAGATTTCGGTCGTCAAGGAATTCCGGATCGCGAAGGGGTACGTCTTCGACGTCCGGGTGCAGGTGTCGGGACCGGCATACGGCGTCGTCGTTGGGCCGGGCCTGCGCAACCCGACGGAGGCCGAGCGCGGCTCGCGGTACGTGATGCCGGCCTCGGCCGTCGTCGCCGCGACCGACGGCTTGAAGCTCGTGCGCGCCGAGAAGGCGACCGACAAGGACGCCTGGACCGTGCCCGCCCGCTCGTTCGCGGGCATCGAGGACAACTATTTCCTCGAGGTGCTGCTGCCCCATACGCCGGCGACGGCGCGTGTCGTGACCTTCGCCCTTCCGAAGCCCGACGGCAAGCCCACCCAGGAGATCGCGACCGACGTCTCGGCGCCGCCGCAGGGAATCTTCGAGGCCTCCGCGTACTTCGGTCCCAAGGACGTCTCGATTCTCGAGAGCTACAACCTCGGCCTCGAGCGCACCGTCGACTTCGGGTGGTACGGCATCCTCGCGCGGCCGCTGCTGTGGCTCCTGAAGAAGAGCTACGCGGTCGTCGGCAACTGGGGTCTGGCGATTCTTCTCGTGACGTTCCTGATCCGCCTGCTGCTCTTCCCGCTGACGGCCAAGAGCTACGTCTCGATGAAGAAGATGCAGAAGCTCGCGCCGAAGATGAACGCGATTCGCGACAAGTACAAGAAGTCGAAGACGGACTCGCAGCAGCGCCAGAAGATGAACACGGAGCTGATGGCCCTCTACCAGGCGGAGGGCTACAACCCGATGAGCGGGTGCCTGCCGATCCTGCTGCAGCTGCCGATCCTCGTCGCCTTCTACAACGTGCTGTCGCGCTCGATCGAGCTGCGCCACGCGCCGTTCCTGTTCTGGATCAAGGACCTCTCGGCGATCGACTCGACCTACGTGCTCGTCATCCTGATGATCGTCTCGATGTACGTGCAGCAGGCGATGACGCCCTCGACGATGGACCCGGCGCAGAAAAAGGTGTTCCTGTTCATGCCGGTGCTGTGGGGTTTCTTTCTGAAGGACATGCCGTCGGGACTCGTCCTGTACTGGCTGTTTTCCAACCTGCTGACCATCGTGCAGCAGCTCGTGATGAACCGAATCGTGAAGGAGGACGACCCCGCGCCGCCCCGCAAGGGCGCCAAGGCCCTGAAGCAGGCGCGCGCGTAGGGTCGAGAAATCGCCGATGAGATACGAGGCCAAGACCGAGCAGGAAGCCGTCGAGGGCGCCGCGAAAGCGCTCGGCAAACCCGCGGCGCAGCTGAAGTACACGGTCATTCGCGACGAGAAGGCGTTCTGGGGAGGCCGCGTCGTGGAGATCGAAGTGGAGGAGCCGGGGGCGGGAGCGGGGAGTCGGGAGGCCGATCCGGAACCGCCGCTCGCGCCGGCCGTGGCGGCGAGTGCGGTCCCGAGCGCGGCGCCCGCGCCGGCCGCGCCCGTCTCCGATGCCGAGGTCGACGCCATCGTCGAGGCGACGCTGACGGAGCTGCTCTCGGCGGCCGGGCTGCTGGTCGAGACCAAGCGCCGGGCGTCGACCGGCGACGAGCTCCTCTTCGAGCTCTTCGGCGACGACGTCGAGCCGCTGCTCGCCAACAAGGGCGAGGGCCTGACCGGCCTCGAGGTGCTCGTCGGCCGCATCGCCTCCAAGCGCGTCGGGCGCCCGGTGCACGCGCGCCTCGACGCCGAGGGGTTCCGCGCGAATCGCCAGGAAGCCCTCCAGGAGCTCGCGCGCACCTCCGCCGAGGAGGTTCGCCGCACGAAACGCCCGCAGCTGCTGCCGCCGCTCGCCCCCTGGGAGCGGAGGCTCGTCCACCTGGCGTTGTCCGAAGACCCGGAGCTCGAGACCGAGAGCGAAGGCGACGGGTTCCTCAAACGCGTGGAAGTGCGGTTTAGACGCTAGCCGTCGCCGCGAGCCGTCCGCCGGCAGCCTCCACCGCCGCGCTGGCGGTTTTCGCGAAGGCTTTCGGCTCGCCCGATGCGCCCGACCGACGCTTTCCTCGACACCATCGCGGCCCCGGCCACGCCCGCCGGGCGCTCGGCCCTGGCGATCGTGCGCCTCTCCGGGCCGGAGTCCGCGCAGATCCTCGCCCGGCTCGCGCCGGCGCTGCCGGCGCCGCCGCCGGAGAGGCGCCCGCAGCGCGCCGCGCTCGTCGACCCTGGCGGGTCGCCGATCGACGACGCCGTCGTGACGTTCTTCCCGGCCTCTTCCTCGCCGACGGGCGAGGACGTCGTCGAGCTCTCCTTGCACGGCAGTCCCCTGGCGGTCGCGCGGCTGCTCGAGGCGGCCCGGGAATCCGGCGCGCGCCCCGCGCGGCCGGGGGAGTTCACGGAGCGCGCGTTCCGCGCCGGAAAGATCGACCTCGTGCGGGCCGAAGCCGTGCGCGACCTGATCGAGGCGCGGACCGGCGCGGCGGCGAAGGCATCGGCCCGCCGCCTGACGGGAGAGCTGAGCGGGAGGCTCGAGGCGATCCGGCAGAAGCTTCTCGACGTCTCGGCGCGTCTGGGCGCGGCGATCGATTTTTCCGACGACGTCGGCGACCGGGTCGACCCCTCCGCCGTGCGGTTCCTGCGCGAGGCCATGGCCGAGCTCGAGCGCCTCGCGGCGACCGCGAAGGCCGGGAGACTTCTCTCGAGCGGGTGCCGCGTCGCGATCCTGGGCCTCCCGAACGCCGGAAAATCCACGCTCTACAACGCGCTCGTCGGCGAAGAAAGAGCGATCGTGACGGAGATACCGGGAACCACCCGGGACGCGCTCGAGGCGGAGATCGACCTCGGCGGCATCCCGGTCACTCTCGTCGACACGGCGGGCCTGCGGGCGACCGAGGAGCGGGTCGAGGCGATCGGGGTCGCTCGCGCGCGCGCCGAGGCGTCGCGGTCCGACGCCGTCCTCTACGTCTTCGACGCGGCGGAGGGGTTTCGAGCCGAGGACGCCGAAGCGCTCGCGCTCGCCGCAGACCGGCCGGTTCTCGTGGTCGCGAACAAGGCCGATCGGATGGCGGACGGCGCCGGCCGGCTGCCCGAAGGCGCCCTGCTCGTCTGCGGCCTTTCCCCCGGGGCCGGGCCGCTTCTGGCGCGGCGCCTCTCCGAGACGATCTCCGGCGGTGTCGACACCGAGGCCACGGCGGAGGTTCTCGGAAACCTGCGACAGGCGGATCTCGTCCTGCGGGCGCGCACGGCGTCGGCCGAGGCGCTGGCGGCGCTCGACGCCGGCACGCCGCTCGAGTACGCCGTCACCCACTGCCACGAAGCCCTCGACGCGCTCGCGGATCTCGTCGGCGAGACGACCTCCGAGGACGTGCTCGAGCGGCTGTTTTCGACCTTCTGCGTCGGAAAATGAGCGCCGCACGATGACCTACGACGTTCTCGTCATCGGCGGCGGCCATGCCGGCATCGAAGCCGCGCACGCCGCGGCGAAAATGGGTCGGCGGACGGCGCTCCTGACCGCGGATCGCGCCTCGATCGGGCGAATGTCCTGCAACCCGGCGATCGGCGGGCTCGCCAAGGGCCAGCTCGTGCGCGAGATCGACGCGCTCGGCGGCGTCATGGGCGAGCTCGCCGACGGCGCGGGCATTCAGTTTCGAATCCTCAATCGCTCGCGCGGACCGGCGGTGTGGGGACCTCGTGCGCAGTGCGACCGCGCGCTCTACGCGCGGCTGGCGCGCCAACGCCTGGAGCGCGCCGAGAACCTGACGCTGCTCGTGGGCATGGCGGAAGGACTCCTCGAGGACAGAGGCCGCGTCGCCGGCGTCGTGACGGCCGCGGGAGAGCGCCTCGAGGCCCGCGCCGTCGTCGTCACGGCGGGCACGTTCCTCAACGGCCTGATGCACACGGGAGAGAGGCGCACCGAGGGCGGCCGCGTCGGGGAAGCGCCGGCGCGAGGGCTTTCCGCCGCGCTCTCGGGGGCGGGCCTGCGGCTCGGGCGCTTCAAGACCGGAACGCCGCCGCGCCTCCACCGGGACTCGATCGACTACGCGGCCTGCGCCCCGCAGGAGGGCGACGATCCGCCGGTGCCCTTCTCGTTCCGGACGCGCGGCCTGCCCTCGGCGCAGATCCGCTGCTGGTTGACCGCGACGAACGAGCGCGTCCACGCCCTCATCCGCGAGAACCTCCATCGAAGCCCGATGTACTCCGGGCAGATCCACGGCATCGGCCCGCGCTACTGCCCGTCGGTGGAAGACAAGGTCGTGCGCTTCGCCGACAAGAACCGCCACACGCTCTTTCTCGAGCCCGACGGACGCGACTCCGAGGAGATCTACGTCAACGGACTCTCGACCTCGCTGCCGGAAGACGTGCAGCGCGCGATTCTCGCGGCGATTCCGGCGCTCGAGAACGCGCGGATGATCCGGCCGGGGTACGCCGTCGAGTACGACTTCGTCTTCCCCGATCAGCTCGCGCTGACGCTCGAGGCGCTGGAGGCGCCGGGTCTCTTTCTCGCCGGTCAGATCAACGGCACTTCGGGGTACGAGGAGGCCGCCGCGCAGGGGCTGCTCGCCGGCGTCAATGCGGCGCTTTCGACGCGGGGCGAGGCGGGGTTCGTGCTCGAGCGCTCCGAGGCGTACGCCGCGGTTCTCGTCGACGACCTCACGAAGAAGGGCCTCGAGGAGCCCTATCGCCTCTTCA
Source organism: Thermoanaerobaculia bacterium (assembly GCA_035500755.1). Classification (GTDB taxonomy): domain Bacteria; phylum Acidobacteriota; class Thermoanaerobaculia; order UBA5066; family Gp7-AA6; genus DAHUXD01. The sequence continues at coordinate 55,171 of DATJXB010000045.1, forward strand.
CCGCGCGTGCGGAGTACCGTCTGCTGCTCGGCGTCGACACGGTTCTTCCGCGCCTGATCCCGCACGGCCACAGGCTCGGCCTGATCAGCCAGCGGGAGCGCGACGAGGCCCTGCGGAGCGAGGAGCGGCTGAGAGAAGCGGAGAGGGTCCTGAGGCAGCGCTCGTTTACGCCGAGCGCGGCGACCCGCGAGGAGTTCCGGCGCAAGCTCGGATTCGACTTCGAAGCCCCCGTGACAGCATTTAAACTATTGCAAAGAAATGACTTATCTACGTATTCACTCGACTCGCTCGACGCCTCCATGCTCGAGGGCCTGGATCCCGAGGAGCGAAGCATTCTCGAGACTCGGGTCCGTTACGAGGGATACATCATGCGAGAGCGCGAGCGGCTGGAACGGTTGAAGCCCTTCGAGACGCGGCCGATCCCTTCTGGCTTCCGGTACTCGGGCGTTCCGGGCCTTTCGATCGAAGTCGTCGAACAATGCACGAAGCGCCGCCCTCGAACCATCGGCGAGGCCGCCCGGATCCCGGGAGTGACCCCGGCCGCCATCGCGATAATCTCGGCTCATGTCGCGCGAAAAGGCGGATCCCCTTCCGCCTGAGCGGTTCGAAGCGATTCTCGAGGGCGCCGGGCCCAAATCGGAAATCCGCCTCGAGGCGGCCGTCGCAAAGGGGCTCGCCCGCTACCTCTCGGAGCTCGATCGCTGGCGTCGGCGGGTCAACCTGACCGGAAATCTGACCGCGGAAGAGCTGACCGCACACGTTCTCGAATCGCTGGCTCCGCTCAGCTTGATTGCTGCCGGCTCGAAGCTGGTTGACATCGGGTCTGGCGCCGGGTTGCCAGGCCTGCCGCTGGCGATCGCTCGACCTGATATCTCGGCCACCCTCGTCGAGCCACGGGGGCGTCGGGCGGCGTTTCTGAGACATGCCGGCCGGGCGCTAGGGCTTGCAAACGTTGAGGTTGTCCAGCGGCGCATAGAGGAAGTCGGCGGGCAGACTTTCGGTGTCGCGACGACGCGAGCGGTTGGCGGCTTTGACTCCTGGATCGGAGCGGCGTCCTTTCTCGAGCCCCGGGGGCTCTTACTAGCCTGGACCACGGACCCGGAATCCGTTGCTTCCGGCATCGGATCGCGTTTCGAGGCTGCCGGCGTGACGCCGCTTCCCGGCTCCGAGAGGCGCTGCGTGGCGGCCTTCAGGCTGCGGTCCTGACGATGTTCCACGTGGAACACTCGCCGGGTCGATTTCCCTTGCCCCGCGTTCGAACCCGACCATAATCGGGTCCACCCTCATGGCCCGAATCATCGCCATCGCCAACCAGAAAGGCGGGGTTGGCAAGACCACCACCGCGATCAATCTCGCAGCGGGGATGGCTGCATACGATCAGAAGGTGCTCCTGATCGACCTCGATCCGCAGGCCAACGCTACTTCGGGCCTGGGGTTTTCCAAGCGCGAGGAGACGGGGACGATCTACGCGGGGCTCCTGTCGGGGGAAGTCTCGCCCGTCATTCGGGAAACCGCCTTTCCGAACCTGCACATCGCGCCCTCGGGCCGCGACCTCGTCGGCGCCGAGGTCGAACTCGTCAACAACCCCGATCGGGAGACGCGGCTCCGGTTCGCCCTGGGTGCCGTCCGAGGCAGCTACCACTTCGTGCTGATCGACTGCCCGCCTTCCCTTTCGCTCCTGACCGTCAACGCGCTCACCGCGGCCGATTCGGTCCTGGTTCCGATCCAGACCGAGTACTTCGCGCTGGAGGGCCTGACGGAGCTGCTCGAGACGATCGAGCGTGTCAGGGACACGTTCAACCCGCTCCTCTCGATGGAGGGCATCGTCCTGACGATGTTCGACGAACGAACCAACCTCGCCCGGCAGGTCGTGGACGACATACGCCAGCACTTCGGGGACAAGGTTTTCCAGACGGTCATCCCGAGAAACGTCCGCCTGGGAGAGGCCCCGTCATTCGGCAAGCCGGTCCTTGCCTACGACATAAAGTCGAGGGGCGCCGAGGCGTACCTGGCGCTCGCTCGGGAGTTTCTGAAGCGACGGAGGGCGAAATGACCAAACCCGTACTCGGCCGGGGATTGTCTGCCTTGCTCCCCGGGAAGGACGATGTTCCACGTGGAACACAGCCCCGCGAGGCCGAGATCGGAAGGCTCGTCCCCTCGAGGTTCCAACCACGGCGGGACTTCTCCGAGACGGCCCTGGCGGACCTCGCCCGCTCGATCCGGGAGCAGGGGATCATCCAGCCGATCGTCGTCGTGGCCCGGGGCGAGAAATTCGAGATTGTCGCCGGGGAGCGTCGCTGGCGCGCGGCGTCCATCGCGGGGCTCGAGCGGGTGCCGATCACGGTGCGCGAGAAGGGCTCCGACCGCGACCTCCTCGAGGCCGCACTCGTCGAGAACCTGCAGCGCGAGGACCTGAACGTCCTCGAGGCCGCCGAGGCCTATTCGAGGCTGCGTGAGGAGTTCCAGCTCACGCAGGAGAGGATTGCCGAGCGCGTCGGCAAGGACCGCGCGACAGTAGCTAACATATTGAGAATATTGAAGTTATCGTCGCAGGTGCGCGAGCGGATTCGGTCCGGCGAGCTCTCGGCCGGGCACGCCAGGGCCCTCGTCGCTCTCGCCTCGACCGACGACCAGGAGCAACTGGCCGAGGAGATCGTTCGTCGCGCGCTCTCGGTGCGCCAGACCGAGAAGCGAGTGGCGCGTCTGGCCCAGGGAGATCGCGTCGTCGTCGAGAAGCGGCGGGATCCATTCACGCGCGACGCCGAGGAGAAGCTCTCGCGAAAGCTCCAGACGAAAGTCCGAATCGTCCGCAAGCGGCGGGGCGGCAGAATCGAGATCGCCTTCGGATCGGAAGACGAGCTGATCGGGCTCTACGAGAAGCTGGCGGAAAAGAACTAGGCGGCCAAACTCAATTCCGGAGGTTTTCGCATGAAGACGCGTGGCGAAGGCGCGACGTTGAACGGCTTCCTCGACAAGGGAAGCCACCTGAAGGGCGAGCTCGAGTTCGAGGAGACCTTCCGCATCGACGGCCGGTTCGAGGGGAAGATCCCGTCGGGCAGCGAGCTGATTCTCGGGGACTCCGCCGAGGTGGACGCGGAAATCCGGGTGGAACGCGTGTCGATCAACGGCGCCTTCAAGGGCACGATCCACGCGAGCGAGCGCGTCGAAATCCACCCGCGGGCGCGGGTCACGGCGGAGATTCACACGCCGGTGCTCTCGATCGAAGAAGGCGCCTTCTTCCAGGGCTCCTGCGCGATGACGGGCGAGGGCGCGCCGAAGCTCGTCGACGTCGCGGCGGCGGAGTCGCGTAAAGAACTGAACTCCAACTAGTTAACGGAAGGGGCTGGTCGGGCTTCAGGCGCCCTTCAGCAATCCTCGACTCGGCGCTCCCGTCTGTGCTATTGATCCGCGGTTTCGTCGCCCGAAGAAAGTCTTCAATGATCGAGTTACCCAACGTCTCGAGTCTCTATGTGTTTCTTGCCTTCGGGATCTGCTACTGGATCCTGAAGAAGTACCTCTTTGCGCCGCTGTCGGCGATTCTCGACGCGCGCGAACGCGGCGAGAGGGAAGCGGAGCAGGCCTACACCGCGAGCCTCGCCGAGCTCGACCGTGCCGTCGCCGCCGGCGAAGAGCAGCTGGCCGATGCGCGGCGAGAGGCGTTGAAGACGCGCGAAGGGCTGCGCGCCGAGGGCACCGCGCTTCTCGAGAAGAAGATCGCCGAGGCGCAGACGGCCGCGCAGGCGTCCGTCGACAGCGGCGCCCGCGACATCGAGCGGCAGGCGGAGACGTCGGCGCGCGAGCTTCCCGAACGGGCTCGCGACCTGGCGCGCAGCCTCGCCGAGCGAATCCTCGGTCGAAAGCTCGCCGCGTGACGCTGCTGGCCGCCTCGCCGGCGTTGCTCCGGCTTTCCGAGGAAGCGGAGGAGGCCGCGAAGCTCTGGGGCCTGCCGATCTGGGTCTGGCAGTTCCTGAACCTCGCGCTCTTTCTCGGCGTCCTTCTCTATTTCATCGCCAAGCCGCTCGCGACGGCCTTTCGCCAGCGCCAGGAAGAGATCGAACGGCGGCGCCTCGAGGCCGAAAAGCGGCGCGAGTCCGTCGACCGGCTCGCCGCGGACATCCGCGAGCGGGCGTCCAGGATCGAGCGCGAGATCGAGGAGATCCGCCGGCAGGGCAAGGCCGACGGCGAAGAGGCGCGGCGCTCGCTCGGCGAGCGCGCGATTGCCGAAGCCGAGCGCATCCGCGAGCAGGCCGTCGAGGAAGTCGAGCGGCGGTTTGCCGCCGCGCGCGCGCAGCTGCGCCAGCAGGCCGCCGAGCTGACGACCGACGCCGCGGGCAAGATTCTGTCCCGTGAGATCACGCCGGCCGACCGTGAGCGGCTGCTCGCCGACGGTGTCTCCCGCCTGAAGGACGCTCCATGAGCGCCTCCTTCGCGCATCCGTACGCCCGGGCCTTTCTCGAGGCCGCCCCGTCGGGCTACGACGTGGGCGCGTTCCTGAAGGCCGGCCAGACGATGTCGGACACGTTCGCGGCGAACCCGCAGCTGCGCGCGTTCCTGCTCGCGCCGAACGTGCCGCGCGAGGTCAAGAGCAAGACGATCGCGGCGCTCGCGGCGAAAGCCGGGCTCGACGAATACGGCGCGCGTTTCCTGCAGGTGATGCTGAAGAACCATCGCCTCCTCGAGGCGGCCGAGGTTTTCAAGACGCTGCGCGACCTCTACGACGCCCGGCAGAACGTCCTGCGCGTGCAGCTGACCGTCGCGGCCTCGCTCTCGGACGCGGAGCGTCAATCCGTCGAGGCCGCGATCGCCGCGCGCACGGGCATGACCGTGCGATCCCAGGTCGAAATCGATCCCACGCTGCTCGGGGGCTTCATCGCCCGGGCAGGGTCCCGCGTGTTCGACGCGACGGTGGCCGCCGCGCTCCGGCGGTTTCAGAGCCAGGTGAAGGAGAGGACGGGAGCCTGAACATGGAAATCAAGGCAGACGAGATCACCGCGATTCTCAAGCAGCAGCTGGCGGGCTACGAGAAGGCCATCGACGTCGCCGAGGTCGGCACCGTCCTCTCGGTCGGCGACGGCATCGCCCGCGTCTACGGCCTCGACAAGGTCATGGCCGGCGAGCTCGTGGATTTCGGCCACGACATCTTCGGCCTCGCCTTGAATCTCGAGCAGGACCAGGTCGGCGTCGTGCTGCTCGGCGAGTCGCAGAAGGTCAAGGAAGGCCAGGAGGTCCGGCGAACCCGCCGCATCATCCAGGTGCCGGTCGGCCCGGGCCTCGTGGGCCGCGTCGTCGACGCCCTCGGGCGGCCGATCGACGACAAGGGGCCGATCAAGTCGGCCGAGTCCTACCCGATCGAGCGCATCGCGCCGGGCGTCATCGACCGCCAGGGCGTGAAGGAGCCCGTGCAGACGGGCCTGAAGGCCATCGACGCGATGATCCCGATCGGCCGCGGCCAGCGCGAGCTGATCATCGGCGACCGCCAGACCGGCAAGACCGCCATCGGCCTCGACGCGATCATCAACCAGAAGGGCAAAGGCGTCGTCTGCATCTACGTCGTCATCGGCCAGAAGAAGTCGACGGTCGCGCAGGTCGCCAAGACGCTCGAGGAGAATGGCGCGCTCGGCCACACGATCATCGTCTCGGCCACGGCGTCGGACCCGGCGCCGCTGCTCTACATCGCGCCCTACTCCGGCTGCGCGATGGGGGAGTGGTTCCTCTACAACAAGCAGCATGCCCTGGTGATCTACGACGACCTCTCGAAGCACGCGGCGGCGTACCGCGAGATCTCGCTGCTGCTGCGCCGGCCGCCGGGACGCGAGGCCTACCCGGGCGACGTGTTTTACCTGCACTCGCGCCTGCTCGAGCGGGCGGCCAAGCTTTCGAACGAAAAGGGCGGCGGCTCGCTGACCGCGCTGCCGATCATCGAGACCCAGGCGGGCGACGTGTCGGCCTACATCCCGACCAACGTCATCTCGATCACCGACGGCCAGATCTACCTCGAGAGCGACCTCTTCTATTCGGGCGTGCGCCCGGCGGTCAACGTCGGCATCTCGGTCTCGCGCGTCGGCGGCAACGCCCAGATCAAGGCCATGAAGCAGGTCGCCGGCACGCTGCGTCTCGACCTCGCCCAGTACCGAAACCTCGCGGCCTTCGCCCAGTTCGGGTCGGATCTCGACAAGGCCTCGCAGGCGCAGCTCGCGCGCGGCGCCCGCATGGTCGAGCTGCTGAAGCAGGGACAGTTCGCGCCCATGGACGTCGAGCTGCAGATCGCCTCGATCTACGCCGGCGGCAAGGGCTACATGGACTCGCTCCCGGTCGAGCAGATCCGCGAATTCGAAATGGGACTGCACGATCACCTGAAGTCGCAGGCCAAGGACGTCCTCTCGGCGATCGTGGCCACGGGCAAGCTCGAGAAGTCGACCGAGGAGGCCCTCGGCAAGGCGATCCAGGCCTTCAAGGATCGCTTCGTCAAGGAGCACGCGCCGGCCGCGGCGAAGGCGGCGGCGCCGGCGGCGAAGGAAGCGCCGAAGGCCGCGGCGGCCTCTCACTAGAACGATGGCCTCGCTGATCGACATTCGCCGCCGGCTGCGCTCGGTCAAGAGCACGCAGCAGATCACCAAGGCCATGAAAATGGTCGCGGCGGCGAAGCTGCGCCGGGCGCAGGAGCGCGTCGTCGGCGCCCGACCCTACGCGAAGCTGCTGTCCAACGTCCTCGCGTCGGTGACCGCCAAGGCCGGCGAGGTGAAGCACCCGCTCCTCGCCGTCCGCGAGGAGAGGCGCGTGATCGTCGTCGTCATCGCGGGCGACCGCGGTCTGTGCGGCGCGTTCAACACCAACGTGCACCGCGCCGCGCAGCACCTGATCGCGGCGCACCCGGAGTGGACCGAGGTGCGCGTGCTCCCGGCCGGAAAGAAGGCCGTGGAATTCTGGAAACGGCGCAAGTTCCCGCTCACGGAGAAGACCTACCCGGCCGTCTTCGCGAACCTCCGCTACGCGGACGCGCGGGAGATCGCGACCGATCTCTCCGAGGAGTTCCTCGCCGAGAAGGTCGACGCGGTCTACGTCGTCGTCAACGAGTTCCGGTCGATCCTGTCCCAGGTCGTCCAGACGAGCCGGCTCCTGCCGCTGACCGCCGGCGAGACGGCCGAGGCGCCCGCCGCCGCCGCGGCCAGGGAAGCCCCGGCCGACGCGGGCGTCGAGTACATCTACGAGCCCGACGCGAAGACGATCCTCGCGTGGCTGCTGCCCCGTTCGCTCGAGTTCGCGGTCTACCGGGCGCTGGCCGAATCGGCGGCCGCCGAGATGGGCGCGCGCATGACGGCCATGGACTCGGCCCAGAAGAACGCGGGCGAGATCATCGACAAGCTCACGCTGACCTACAACCGCGCCCGCCAGGCGCGGATCACCAAGGAACTGATCGAGATCGTTTCCGGCGCCGCGGCGCTGGAGTAAGGCGGGAGAAACCATGGCGGAACAGAACGTCGGCAAAGTCGTCGCGATCATCGGGCCGGTCCTCGACATCGAGTTCCCGCAGGGGAAGCTACCGGCCATCTACAACGCGATCCACATCGTGGACGACGGCAAGGAAACGGGCGAGAAGATCGACGTCATCGCCGAGGTCGCCCAGCAGCTCGGCGAGAGCGTGGCTCGGTGTGTCGCCATGAAGCCGACCGACGGC
>DATJXB010000046.1:0-27677 GCA_035500755.1 Thermoanaerobaculia bacterium
TGGGACGGGTCGCTCGTCGACGCGATCGCGCCGGTTCCCACGGAAGACGCGAAGGCGATGGCGCGGCGGCTCGCGCGCGAGGAAGGGCTTTTCGCGGGGACGTCCTCGGGCGCCAACGTCGTCGCGGCGCTTCGGATCGCCGCGAATCTCGCTCCCGAAGCGTCGGTGGTCACGCTGATGGTCGACTCGGGGCTGAAGTACGTCAACACGGACGTGTACCGCCGGCCGTGACCGGCCGCGCGGCCGGCGATCCTAAAGAATGTCTCAAGAAGTCGACCTTCGATTCGCGCTAACTCATTGAGCCGACTGAGCCGGTGGCTCCGGTCCTGAATCTTCGGCGGCGCCTCGAACCTAATTAGGATCGTCCGACCCCGAGGACAGGAGGGCTTCGATGAGCACCAAACGCGCGGACATTCTGGCGGCTCGCATCGAGGAGGGCGCCGACGGCCTGGCCGCCTTCGCCGAGAAGCTTTCGGAGAAGGAGTGGGCGCGCCCGCTCAGCAACGGCGACGGCACCGATCACCGTCCGATCGGCGTGATCGTCCACCACGTCGCCACCGTCTACCCGATCGAGATCAGCCTCGCGCAGGCGATCGCCTCGGGCCAGGCCGTCGCCGACGTGACCTGGGACGTCGTCGCGACACTCAACGCACGGCACGCGGCCGACAAGGCCGGCGTCTCGAAGAAGGAGACGCTCGAGCTGCTCCGCCGGAACAGCCGCGAGGCCGCGGCGGCCGTCCGCGCCATGACGGACGCCGACCTCGACCGGGCGGCGCCGTTCTCGCTGTCTTTCGGCGCGCCGGTGACGGCGCAGTTCGTCGTCGAGGACCACGCGCTGCGGCACAGCTGGCATCACCTGGCGAAGATCCGCGCCGCGCTTCAGCGCTGACGGACGAAGGCGCGCGTGCGATGATGCGCGCGTGATCGTCGGCCTCGCGTCGCCGCGCCCGGCGTCGTCCCTGGACGACGGGCTCGCCCGCGCCGAGCGGCTCATCGCGGAGGCGGCGCGCCGCGGGGCCGGAATCGTCTGCTTCCCCGAGGCATACCTGCCCGGCCTGCGGGGGCAGGACTTCGAGGTCCCGCCGTACGGGCGGCGCGAAGAGGCGCGCGCGCTCGAAGCCGTCGCCGGATTCGCCCGCGCGTCCGCGATCGCGACGATCATGGGTGTGGAGCGGATCACGGGCGCCGGACGCCAGGTCGCGGCTTGTGTCTTCGACGCGCGCGGCGAGCTCCTCGGCTGCCAGACCAAGAACCAGCTCGACCCGAGCGAGGACCCTCATTACGTGCCGGGAACCGGGCGGCGCGTGTTCGAAGCCGGCGGCGTCCGGTTCGGGATCGCGATCTGCCACGAGGGCTGGCGCTATCCGGAGACCGTGCGGTTCGCGGCGGCGCGCGGCGCCTCGATCGTGTTCCACCCCCAGCACACCGGCAGCGAGCGCGCGGGCGTGCGCCTGACGGCGTGGGGCTCGCCCGAGGCGCCGTACTACGAGAAGGCGATGCTGATGCGGAGCCTCGAGAACACGATCTACTTCGCGAGCGTCAACTACGCGCTGCGCTTCCAGGAGTCCGCCACGAGCCTGATCGCGCCGCCGGGGCGCCTGCAGGCGCACCTCCCGTACGGGGAGGAAGGCGTGCTCGTCGAGCCGCTCGACACCGCGCTCGCCACGGGCCTCCTCGCCTCGCGGTACGCGCCCGAGCGCCACGGCGAGGCCTTCCGCGGTAGCATCGGCGCCGAGTGAAACCGCGTCCGCCGGCCTCGATCGACGCGTACCTCGCCGCGCTCGACGGGGAGAAGCGTGCCGCGCTCGCCAGGCTTCGGAAGGACGCGCGCCAGGGGTCGATCCGGTTTCCGGCGGAGACGCCGCGGCCAGCCGTGCTCGTCCGCAAGCGCGGGGTCACGCGGATCGCCGAGCGCGCGGCGGCAAAGGAGGCGCGGTGAGCCGGATCCTCGTGAACCTGAGCGTCACCCTCGACGGAGTGCTGCAGGCGCCGGGCCGCGCCGACGAAGACCCGCGCGGCGGGTTCGCGCACGGCGGCTGGGGCGTGCCGTACTTCCACCCGATGATGTTCAGCGCCAACGCGGCGGCATCGGCGTCGGGAAGCCCGGCGCTCCTCTTCGGGCGGCGCACCTACGAGGATTTCTTCGCGGTCTGGCCCAAGCGGAAGGACAACCCGTTCACGGCGGTCCTCGACAATTCCGTGAAGTACGTCGCGTCGCGCACGCTCGCGGAGCCGCTGCCGTGGAAGAACTCCCGGCTGCTCGCGGGCGACGCGGTCCCCGCCGTCGCGGCGCTCAAGAAGCGGGACGAGTCCGACCTCGTCGTTCTCGGCAGCGGCCTGCTCGTCCGCGCGCTGCTCGCCGCGGGGCTCGTCGACGATCTCGTGCTGCTGATCCATCCGCTGGTTCTCGGGACGGGGCAGCGCCTCTTCGCCGGCGGCGAGCCGGCGTCCCATTGGGCGCTCGACGAGGCCAAGGCCACGCCCACGGGAGTCGTCATCGCCCGCTACCGTCCCGCGGCGTCGGCCGAAGCCTGACGTGCCGACGGCCGCGTGGTATCGGGATCTCTCGGAGGCGGAGGTCGCGAGCGCGACGCTGGAAGCCGCCGGGATTTTCAACTTCCTGACCGACGCGTGGACGATCGGCGTGGATTGGGCCTACTCGACCGCGCTCGGCGGCATCCGGCTGGGCGTGCGCGCGGCGGACCTCGAGGAGGCGCGCGAGATCCTCGCGTCGGTGGCCGAAGCGGAATGGCCGGCAGATCTCCCGCCGCCGTCGGAGGACGAGCGCTGTCTTGCCTGCGGCGCCGCGTCCGTTCGCTACGACAGCGGCCCCCGCCGGACGCTCACCGTGATGACGGCCTTCGGCTTTCCGCTGTGGCTGTGGCGTTCGAGATGGCGGTGCGGGGCGTGCGGCGCCTCGCGGGTCGTCCCGCTTCGTTTTCGGCCGGACCTCCTCATCGCGTGGCTCCTGATCGGCGTCGCGGTGATGATGGCGCTCGCGATGGTCGACCTGGTCGTGGGCTACGTCTTCCTCGGCCGCCGGGCGTCTTGAGCCGGCCCCGCCGCTGTACGATCGCGGCTGCGGATGAAGGAGTCTTTGGGGTTCACCGGCGTGCTCTTCGCCCTCTTTGCGGCGATGCACGTCTTCATCGCGTTCCAGCACTGGAACCGGCCGGGCGCCTGGGCCGGGAAGAGCTGATCCGCGCGGGCCGCCTGTCGCCATGAGAGCCTCGGTCTTCGTCGGCACGAGCCTCGACGGGTTCATCGCGCGGAAGGACGGCGCGCTCGACTTTCTTCCGCCGGGCGGCGGCGAAGAGCACGGCTACGAGGCCTTCATGGCGACGGTCGACGCACTCGTCATCGGGCGGAAGACCTACGAGACGGTCCTCGCCTTCGAGGCCTGGCCGTACGGGGGCAAGCCGGTGTTCGTGCTGAGCACGTCGCCGCTTTCTCCGGCTCCGGCGGGCGCGGTCGTCGAACGGATGGACGGCGATCCCCGCGAGATCGTGCGCGCGCTCGAGGCGCGCGGGGTCCGGCACGCGTACGTGGACGGCGGCGTCACGATCCAGGGCTTCCTGCGCGCCGGGCTCATCCAGAGAATCACCGTCACGCGCGTGCCCGTGCTCATCGGCGAAGGGACGCCGCTCTTCGGCGAGATCGGACGCGACGTGCGGCTCAGGCACCTCGGGACGCGGCAGTACGAAAGCGGCCTCGTGTCGAGCGAGTATGAGATCCTCTGACGAGGGGCGCCCGTGACGCGCGAACCGGGAGCGGAAGATGAGGGGGGCGAGCGCGTCGTGGAGTTTCGGCGCCGAAGGCACCGCCGCGCGGCCGCGGGAGAGACGACAGGGGACGCGGTCGAGAGACGGCTCAGGGTCCTGACGCGGACGATCCTCGCCGTCGGCTTCGGGGCCGCGCTCGTCGTCTACGTCATCGCCCGGGCGCGCCCGGCGAACCCGCTCGGCTACGACCCGCTCGACACGAAGCAGTACGTTCACGACCTCCAGCTCTACGGCGGAACGGCCAACGTGCTCGCCGCGGAGTTCCGCGACTGGTTCACGGGACTCTGGTACGGCAAGAACCTCGCGTACACGATCGCGGTGCTCACGGTCCTCGCCGTGCTGATCGTCCGCTTTTACGTCCTGACGAGCCCCGGGGCGGACGACGCGGCGGACGGCCGGTCCTCCGGGCCTCCGCGGCCGGTCGCGTGACCCCGGCGCGGCAGTAGGATCGGGGGCGCCATGGCGAAGAGCTCGCGCCCGTCGCCGACGCGCAAGCCGGCCCGCGCGAAGAAATCGAAGACGCGGAAGACGCCGCGGGCGGCCGTGCTCGCGCGCGTGCGGAAGCTGTGCCTCGGCTTGCCCGAGGCCTACGAGAAGATCGCCTGGGGCGCGCCAACCTTCCGCGTCAAGGACCGCCAGTTCGCGATGTATCTCGACAACCATCACGGCGACGGGCGGCTTTCTCTCTGGTGCAAGGCGCCGCCCGGCGCGCAGGAAGCGCTCGTCGAGGCCGACCCGGAGCGCTTCTTCGTGCCGCCTTACGTCGGGCCGGCGGGGTGGCTCGGCATCGAGCTCGACCGCGGGCTCGACTGGGGCGTCGTCGCCGGCCTCGTGCGCGACGCCTACCTCGAAGCCGCGCCGCCGCGGCTGCGCGCGGCGCTCGACGCGCGGTGAATCGCTACGAGCGGATCTACGCGGTCGTGCGGCGGATCCCGCGCGGCCGCGTCGCGACGTACGGACAGGTCGCGCTGCTGGCGGGCCTGCCGGGGCGGGCTCGGCTGGTCGGCTACGCCCTCGCGGCGCTGCCGGCCGGCTCCCGCGTGGCGTGGCAGCGGGTCGTCAACGCGCAGGGCCGCGTGAGCCCGCGCGCCGGCGGGTCGGACTCGGAGATGCTCCAGCGGGCCATCCTCGTCCGCGAGGGCGTGCGCTTCGGCAGCAACGGGGCGATCGCGCTCGCCGCGTTTCGCTGGCGCCCGGGCGCCGGCGGACGATAGGCTCTCGCGCCGACGCATGATCCGACCCTCCGAAGCCCTCGACCGTCTGCGCGCCGGAAACCGGCGTTTCGTCGCCAGCGTGCGCGACGCCGAGGCGCGCCTCGATGCCGAGCGGCGGGCGCGCCTGGCCGCCGGGCAGGAGCCGTTCGCGATCATCCTCGGCTGCTCGGACTCGCGCGTCCCGGCCGAGCTCGTCTTCGACCTCGGCTTCGGCGACCTCTTCGTCATCCGCGTGGCCGGCAACGTCGTCGCGCCGTCGCAGGTCGGGAGCGTCGAGTTCGCCGCGGCGCGCTTCGGGACGCCGCTGGTCGTCGTGCTCGGCCACTCGACGTGCGGCGCGGTGCTGGCGACGATCGAGGACCTGAGGCGCCCGGCGCCGCAGCAGTCGCCCAACCTGCGGTCGATCGTGAACCGCATTCGCCCGTCGGTCGAAGGCCTCCTCGGCGACGGGGGCCCGGCCAGCGAGGACGCGCTCGTCGACGCGGCGGTGCGCGCGAACATCCGGGCAGCGGCGGCGCATCTGCGCACGGGCTCGGAGATCCTCGAGAAGCTCGTCCAGTCGGGCAAGCTCCTGGTCGTCGGCGCCGAGTATTCGCTCGAGACCGGCGTCGTCGACTTTTTCGACGGAGTCCCGGCGGCGTGAAAGCGCGGGCAGCGGCGGCGCTCTTCGTCGCTGGCGGCGCCCTGACTCTTGCCAGCGCCGGATTTCGCAGCGCCGCGCGCGAGCCGAAGGGCGCGGAGTACGCCGTGCGCTGGAACCCGGCCGACGGCGGTCCGTCGACGCCGGCGGAGGCGCTGGCGCTTCTCGGCGCCGGGGCGTCGGCCGGCGCGGAGTGCGTCGTGCGTTACTTCGACCTCGCGGCGCCGGCCGGGGCGCCGGCGGGAACGACCGCGATCCTGAGGCAGCGCGTCTGCGGCGGCGACGACGACCTGCGGCTCAAGTTCCGGTCGCTTCACCCGCTCGGTTCGGGGTGGCGCTGCCCGCCGGACGCCGACTACCGGAAGAGGGCGCAGGTCGACATCGGGTTCGGCGAGAGCGCTCCGGCGCGCGTCTACTCTTACAGCTGCACCCTGCCGGTGGCGGAGCCGCCGGCGTCGCTCCACGCCACCCCGAAGCCTTGCGCGTCGCGCATGACGCGCTTCGACGCGGACACGCCCGCGTGTCCCGGCTGCAAGGTCGAGGAGTGGCGTCTCCCGGACGGCGGCGTCCGCCTGGAGATCTCGCAGACGGCGCCGAACGCGGTCGACGCGCTCGCGGCGTTTACGTCGGTGGTCGGGCGCCTCCGCGCGCGCGGCGCCCGGCCGGTCGACGAGAGCAAGACCGAGCTCGGGAGCCGGTGCCCGTAAACTTCGGGCGCGGCCGCGCCGTATGATCGCGGCAGAGGTCGATGCATGAGCAGCCGGATCGACGCGCGGCTGAAGGAACTGGCGATCGAGCTTCCGACGCCGAGCACGCCGGGCGCCAACGACGTGCCGTTCGTCCGCGCCGGCGGTCTCGTCTTCCTGACCGGACAGCTCTCGCAGTGGAATGGCGAGCGCCGCTTCATCGGCAAGCTCGGCCGCGAGTACGGCGTGCCGGAGGGGCAGCAGGCCGCGCGCCTCTGCGCGCTCAACCTGATCAGCCATCTGCGCGACGCGCCCGGCGGAGACCTCGACCGCGTCCGACGCTGCGCGCGGATCGCCGGGTTCGTGAACTCGACGCCCGACTTCACGGCGCAGTCCCAGGTCGTCAACGGCGCCTCGGACGTGTTCGTGCAGGTCTTCGGCGAGGCGGGGCGGCACGCCCGGATGGCCGTCGGCGTGGCGGCGCTCCCGCACGACGTCGCCGTGGAGGTGGAAGGTGTCTTCGAAGTGGCTTGAGCGATTCCGCGGGGCGGCCCTCGCGGCGTCGCGGAAGCTCGTGCGGAACGTCAGGGTCGCAGCGCGCGGCGGCCGTGCCGGGGAAATGAGGTGCCGCCCATGGACGACGTGATCCTGAAGCGCTTCGAAAAGCCTGACGAGACGCGCCGGTTCGACCGCGGCCGTCTCGACCTCGTGCGGCTCGGCGGGCAGACGATCGGGCGCGCTTCGTACCAGCCGGGCTGGAAGTGGTCCGAGCACGTCGGACCCGTCGTCGGCGCGGCGCTCTGCGCGGTCGAGCACGCGGGGTTGGTCGTCTCGGGTGTGGCGACCGTGGCCTTCGAAGACGGCCGGGTGATCGAGCTGAAGGCCGGGAACCTCTTCTACGTGCCGCCGGTGCCGCACGACAGCTGGGTCGTGGGCGACGAGCCGTACGTGTCGCTGCACTTTCTGGGGGCGCAGGAGTACGCGCGCCGCTGACGGCGCGGGAGGCCGCACACGCATGGCTCAGGCGAAGAACAAGACGACCGCCACCGGCGCGAGCGTCGCGCGGTTCCTGGAGGGGCTCGACGCCGGCCGGCGGAAGGATTGCGCGGCTCTCGTGAAGCTGCTGACGCGCGTGACGAAGGCGAAGCCGCGGATGTGGGGGCCGAGCATCGTCGGCTTCGGCGACTACCACTACAAATACGAGAGCGGGCGCGAGGCCGATTGGTTCCTCGCCGGGTTCTCGCCGCGGAAGGCAGCCTTGACCATCTACCTGATGGGCGGCACGCGGCTCGACGCGGCCACGGCGAAGCGGCTCGGCCGCCACAAGACGGGCGGCGGCTGTCTCTACGTCAAGAGGCTCGAGGACGTGGACGCGAAGGTGCTCGAAGAGGTGGCGCGCGCCTCGGTCGCGCGCCTGACGGCGAGCGCCAGGAAGAAGTCATGAGCCGGCTCGCGGTCTCCCTGGGCCTCGCGCTCGCCGCGGCCGCGGCCATGGCGCGCGCCGCGAGCCCGGCGCCGCCGTCGGTGGCGCTGCCGCCGGAGCTCGACCGCGTCCTGCGCGATTACGAGTCGGCCTGGAGGGCCCGCGACGCGGCCGCGCTCGCGAAGCTCTTCGCCGAGGACGGCTTCGTCCTGTCGTCGAGCACGCCGGCCGTCCGCGGCCGCGCGGCGATCGAGAAGCACTACGCCGGCGCGGGCGGCCACCTCGCGCTCCGCGCCTTCGCGTACGCCACGGACGGCCGCCTCGGCTACGTCCTGGGCGGCTACGCCTGGGACGGCGCCGCCGAGGACAAGGGCAAGTTCACGCTGACGCTCGTCCGCGGCGGCGACGGCCGGTGGCTCATCTTCTCGGACATGGACAACGGAAACGCGAAGCCGGGTCCCTGACGGAGCGGCGACGCCGCACCGCTCGCTCTGGCTCGAAGAGGTCGCCGGCGACGCGCCGGACGAGCCGCCGCTGTCGGGCGACGCGCGCGCCGACGTCGCGATCGTCGGCGGCGGATACGTCGGGCTCTGGACCGCCCTCCGCATCAAGCGACTCGAGCCGTCCTGCGACGTGGCGGTGCTCGAGCAGGACGTCTGCGGCGGCGGCGCCTCGGGGCGCAACGGCGGCTTCGTCCTGTCGTGGTGGCCGAAGCTTTCGTCGCTTTCGGCGCTCTGCGGCGTCGAGGAGGCGGTGCGCGTCGCGCGGGGCTCGGAAGAGGCGATCGGCGAGATCGACGCGTTCTGCCGCGAACACGGCGTCGACGCGCACTTCCGCCGGGCCGGCTGGCTGTGGACGGCGACGTCGCCCGCGCAGCGCGGCGCGTGGAACGGCGTCGTCTCACTCTGCGAGAAGCTCGGCGTCGGCGCGTTCCGGCGGCTCCCGCCGGAGGAGGTCGCGCGGCGCGCGGGTTCGGCGGTGCACCTCGAGGGCGTCTTCGAGGCGAGCGCGGCGACGGTCCAGCCCGCGATCCTCGCCCGGGGACTCCGGCGCGTGGCGCTCGCCTCGGGCGTCCGCATCTTCGAGCACACGCGGGTGCGCCGCTTCTCGCGCGGCCGCCCGGTCGAGATCCGCACGGACCGGGGGCGCCTGAGCGCCGAGCGCCTCGTGATCGCCTCGAACGCCTGGGCGGCCGGCCTCCGCGAGCTCTCGCGGGCGATCGTGGCGATCACGAGCGACATGATCGCGACGGCGCCGGTTCCGGAACGCCTGCGCGGGATCGGCTGGACCGGCGGCGAGTGCGTCACCGATTCGCAGACGATGGTCGACTACTACCACGTCACGCGCGGCGGCCGCGTCGCGTTCGGCAAGGGCGGCTGGGGCATTGCGCTCGGCGGCCGCCTCGGTCCCGACTTCGACCGCAACGCCCGGCGCCGCGCTGCGGTCGAGGCCGACTTCCGCCGGACGTACCCGGCTCTCGCCGACGTCCCGATCACGCACGACTGGAGCGGGCCGATCGACCGGACGCCCACGAGCCTGCCGCTGCTGGGGCGTCTCGGCGGGCGCGAGCACATCGTCTACGGTGTCGGGTGGAGCGGCAACGGCGTCGGGCCGAGTGTCGTCGGTGGCAAGATCCTCGCGAGCCTCGCGCTCGGGCGCAAGGACGCGTGGGCGGCCCATCCGCTCGTCGGCCGCCCGGCGGGAAGCTTTCCGCCGGAGCCGATCCGCTACGTCGGCGCGCACCTCGTGCGGGCCGCCGTCGCGCGCAAGGAGAGCGCCGAGCGGCGCGGGGAGAAGCCGCCGTTTCTCGCGACGCGCCTGGCGCGGTTCGCGCCCGCGGGCCTCGAGGACAAGAGCTGACCCCGTGAGCCTGCTCGAGCGGTTCCTGCCGGAATACGACGTGCGCGAGCGGCGCGAAGGCGTGGTCACCGCGGACCGGGAGCGCGCGTACGCGGCGCTCCGCGCGCTCGATCTCGAACGCTCGCCGCCGGTGCGCGTGCTCTTCTTCCTGCGGACGCTTCCCGAGAGGCTCCGCGGCGGGCGCCGCGCGCGGCGGCCGCGGACGTTTCTCGAGTCCGCGCTGTCCCAGGGCTGGCGCGTCCTCGCCGAGGACCCCGGCCGCGAGCTCGTGCTCGGGGCCGTGACGCGGCCGTGGGAGCCGATCGTGCGATTCCGCGGGATCGCGGCGGAGGAGTTCGCGGGATTTTCCGAGCCCGGGAACGCGAAGATCGCCTGGAGCATCTCGGCCGAAGACGCGGAAGCGGGCCGCACGCGCCTGGCGATCGAGACGCGCGTCCAGACCACCGATCCGAAATCGCGGCGGAAGTTCCGGCGGTACTGGCTCGCCTTCGGCGTCGGCATCCGTCTGATCCGCGTGTTCGCGCTGGCCGAGGTCCGCCGGGCCCTGCGGCGCGGAAGCGCCTGACGGGCCGGCGCCGACTGGTGACAAGATGCGCCTTCACAGGAGGGCCTGTTGATGGCGGACAGGAAGATCATCGCGGTCGTCGGCGCGACCGGCGCCCAGGGCGGCGGACTCGCGCGGGCGATCCTCGCCGACGGTTCCGGCGGCTACGCGGCGCGTGCCCTGACGCGCCAGCCCGACTCGGACGCGGCGAAGGAGCTCGAGCGCCGGGGCGCCGAGGTCGTCGCGTGCAATCTCGACGATGCGGCGTCGGTCGAGAAGGCGTTCGCCGGCGCGCACGGCGCGTTCTGCGTGACGAACTACTGGGAGCACTTCTCGGTCGACAGGGAGCTCGCGCAGGCGAAGAACATGGCCGCCGCCGCGAAGTCCCGCGGCGTCGCGCACACGATCTGGTCGACGCTCGAGGACACCCGCCAGTGGGTGCCGCTCTCCGACAACCGCATGCCGACGCTCAACGGCAAGTACAAGGTGCCGCATTTCGACGGCAAGGGCGAGGCCGACGGCATCTTCCGCGCTTCGGGCGCGCCGACGACGTGCCTGCTGACGTCGTTCTACTGGGACAACTTCATCAACCTCGGGATGGGGCCGAAGCCGGGCCCGGACGGCCGGCTCGCCGTCACGTTTCCGATGCAGGACAAGAAGTTGCCGTCAATCGCCGTCGAGGACATCGGCAGGTGCGCTTACGGCATCTTCCGGCGCGGCGCCGAATTCGCGGGCCAGACCGTCGGCATCGCCGGCGAGCATCTGACCGGCGCGCAGATCGCGGCGTCGTTCACGAAGGCGCTCGGCCGGGAGGTCGTCTACAACGCGGTGCCGTTCGACGTCTTCCGCGGCTTCGGCTTCCCGGGCGCCGAAGACCTCGGCAACATGTTCCAGTTCAAGTGCGACTTCAACGACGACTACTGCGGCGCGCGGAGCCTGACGTTTTCGCGGTCGCTGAACCCGGCGCTCCAGACCTTCGACGCCTGGCTCGCGCAGAACAAGAGCCGCGTTCCGGTCGGCTAGGGGGAGCGCGCCGTGATCCTGGGCCTGCGCACGGTCATCTACAAAGTGCCGGACCTCGCGAAAGCGAAGGCCTGGTACGCGAGCGTTCTCGGTTTCGAGCCCTACTTCGCCGAGCCGTTCTACGTCGGCTTCCAGGTCGGCGGCTTCGAGCTCGGCCTCGACCCGGACATGGCCGGCGCGAGCCCCGGCGGCGCCGTCGTCGCGTACTGGGGCGTCGAGGACGTGGCGGCGGAGTACGCGCGCGTGCGCGCGCTCGGTGCGGGGGAAGGGTCGCCGCCGCAGGACGTCGGCGGGGGCATCCGCGTGGCCGTCGTGACGGATCCTTTCGGCAACGCTTTTGGCCTCATCCAGAACCCGCACTTCGCGACGGAGAACGTGCGATAGGGTCGGCGCGATGGTGTCGATCCGGCGGGCGACCGAGGCGGACGTGCCGGCCCTGAAGGAGCTCATCCCGCTCTCGGCGCGCGAGCTCTCGCGCGGTTTCTACTCGGCGGAGGAGACCGAGAGCGCGATCACGCACGTCTTCGGGCCGGACAGCCGCCTGATCGCGGACGGCACCTACTTCGTGGCCGAGGAAGACGGGCGGCTGGCGGGCTGCGGCGGCTGGAGCCGGCGGCGCACGCTCTACGGCGGCGACCAGATGAAGCCGGCGGACGACCCGCTGCTCGACCCGAAGACGGAAGCCGCGCGCATCCGCGCCTTCTTCGTGCACCCCGCGTTCGCGCGTCGGGGCGTCGGGTCCCGGATCCTCGAGGCGTGCGTCGAGGCCGCCCGCGCGGCCGGGTTCCGGCGGCTGGAGCTCGCCGCGACGCTGCCGGGCGTGCCGCTCTACGCGGCGCGCGGATTCGTCGAGCGCGAGCGGATCGACGTGCCGATGCCGGATGGCCGGCGCCTCCCGATCGTCCGCATGGAGCGCGAGATCGATGCCGGTTGAGACCGTCGGAGGGCCCAGGATCGGCCTCGTCGGGTTCCGGTCCGACGAGAACTCCTCGTTCCTGCGCGGCGCGGCGGACGCTCCGCCGCTGATCCGGGCCGCGATCGCCTCGGAGTCGTCGAACTTCTCGACCGAGAGCGGCGTGGAGCTGACCGAGACCGACTTCTACGACGCGGGCGACTTCGGCGGCATGGCCGGCGAGGCGATGCAGGCGGCGATCGAAGGCGCCGTCGGCGCGCTGCTCGACCGGGGTCTCGCGCCGATCTCGCTCGGCGGCGACCACGCGATCACGTACCCGATCGTGCGCGCCTTCGCGCGGCGCCATCCGCGGCTGTCGATTCTTCACTTCGACGCGCACCCCGACCTCTACGACGAGTTCCAGGGTAACCGTCTCTCCCACGCCTGCCCGTTCGCGCGGATCATGGAGGCGAAGCTCGCGGCGCGGCTCGTCCAGGTGGGCCTGCGCACCGTCAACGCGCACCAGCGGCGGCAGATCGCCCGCTTCGGCGTCGAGACGGTCGAGATGAAGGACTTCCACGACGGGCTCTCGTTTTCCTTCGACACGCCCGTCTACGTCACGATCGACCTGGACGGCCTCGACCCCGCGTACGCGCCCGGCGTCTCGCACCGCGAGCCGGGCGGCCTCTCGACGCGGCAGGTCCTCGACGTCCTGGCGCGCGTCGAAGCGCCGATCGTGGGCGCCGACGTCGTCGAGTTCAACCCGAAGATGGATGCGACGGGCCTGACCGCGATGGTCGCGGCGAAGCTCGTCAAGGAGCTCGCCGGCAAGATGCTGGCGACGGCATGAACAAGAAGCTCGTGCGGCGCGCGCTCCTGGTCCTCGCCGCGGCGCTCGTTCTCGCGCAGGTCGTTCCGGTCGACCGGTCGGTGTCTCCGGGCGCGGGCGAGGTCCTGGCGCCGCCCGAGGTGCGGGCGATCCTGAAACGCGCGTGCTACGACTGCCACTCCAACGAGACCGTGTGGCCCTGGTACGGCCGCGTGGCGCCGGTGTCGTGGCTCCTCGAGCGCGACGTGCGCGAGGGGCGCCGGGAGGTCAACTTCTCGACCTTCCTCCAGGACTCGGAGAAGCGGCGGCAGCGCAAGTGGATGGAGATCCCGACGCAGCTCGAGAAAGGCGAGATGCCGCCGTGGTTCTACACGGCGGTGCACCCGGAGGCGCGCCTGACCGAGGCGGAGCGCCAGGCCCTCGTCGCCTGGGCGCACGAGAGCGGCAAGCGCGAAGGAACGCCGGAGGCGGCGCCCGCGCCGTGAGGGGGGACTCGGGGCTGCTGCCCCGGTTCTGGTTCCGCGCGGGACGGGCGCGCTGGCGCGACCAGAGAGCCGAGATCCGCGCGCTCGTCGCCGCGATCGGTCCGGGCGACGCCGCCGCCGACGTCGGCGCGAACAAGGGCGCGTACCTGCCGTGGCTGTCGCGCGCGGCGGGCCCCGAGGGGCGCGTCGTCGCGTTCGAGCCGCAGCCGGATCTGGCGGCGTACCTCGTGCGCGCGTGTGGCGCGGCGGGATTGTCGAACGTCGCCGTCGAGGCGAAGGGCGTCTCGGAAAAGGGCGGCGCGCTCCGGCTCCACGTGCCGGGAGCGGCGGGCCCCTCGCCGGGCGCGACGTTCGAGACCTCGGTCGCCGCGCAGTCGGCGGGCCGCGACGTGGAGGTTCCGGTCGTGGCCCTCGACGACGCCTTCGCGGGCGAGGGCCGGCGCATCTCGGCGCTCAAGATCGACGTGGAGGGGCACGAGCTCGCGGTGCTGCGCGGCGCCCGCGGGATCCTCGACCGTCACGCGCCGACGGTCGTCGTCGAGAGCGAGGGGCGCCACGTCGGCGAGGCGGGCCTCGCGGCGGTGCTCGGGTTCTTCGCCGAGCGCGGCTACGCGGGCTCCTTCGTGCAGCGGGGGAGGCTCCTGCCGGTCGCGGCGTTCGACCCGGCCGTCCACCAGAGGCGCGGACCGGGGCGGTTCTGGGACGCGGCGGACTACGCCAACAACTTCGTGATGCGGCCGCGCGGCGGCGGGCGCGGATAGTATGTCGCCCATGACGGCCGGCGCCGAAGCGGGTCGCGAGTTCCTGCGGCACACGGTCGCGACCCTCGCGTACCGGGGCGGCAAGGCGCTGCGCGGCGCGCCGGCGTCCTTCGCCGGGTTTCGCGCGGGCGAAGGCTCGCGCTCGGCCGGCGAGATCCTCGCCCACGTGGGCGACCTGCTCGACTGGGCGCTCGCGCTCGCCAAGGGCGAGAAGACCTGGAGGGACTCGCCGCCGCTGTCGTGGGAAGCGGGCACCGCGCGCTTCTTCGAAGCCCTCGAGCGCTTCGACGCGTACCTCGCCTCGAGCGCGCCCCTCGGGAGCACGCCCGAAAAACTCTTTCAGGGGCCGGTCGCCGACGGGCTCGCGCACGTCGGGCAGATCGCGCTGCTGCGGCGCCTGGCGAGCGCGCCGATCCGCGGCGAGAACTACTACAAGGCGGACATCGAGTCGGGGCGCGTGGGCGCGGCGCAGGCGGCGCCCCGGTTGGAGTTCGATTGAGGGCCCCGATGCACTGCTGGAGCTGCGGGGCCGACAACGACCTCGACGTCTCCCAGACCTGCCGCGCCTGCGGCGCGCCGCTCGTCAAGAGCCGCGCGCTCTTCTCGAAGCCGCTCCTCGTCGGCATCGTGCTGGCGGTTCTCGCGGTCCAGGCCTTCTGCGTCCTCTGCCGCCTCCCGCGTCCATGACCGCGGACCCGCTCGCGTTCGACCGGCGCGATCTCGAGGCGCTCGGTGAAGCGCTCGACCGGCTGGGCGGGGGTTTCACGGCGCTCCCGGCGACGGGCGGCCCGCGCGACGCCGACGCGGAGGCGATCCGCGCGGTGCTCGGCGAGACGGCGGCGCGCCTGACCGACAACTACCCGTACTTTCATCCGCTCTATGCCGGGCAGATGCTGAAACCGCCGCACCCCGTCGCGCGCCTCGCCTACGCGCTCGCGACCTGGATCAACCCGAACAACCACGCGCTCGACGGCGGCCGCGCGACGTCCGCGATGGAAAAGGAAGCCGTCGCCGCGCTCGCGCGCCTCTACGGCTGGGAGAGCCACCTCGGCCACCTGTGCGGCGGCGGGACGATGGCGAACCTCGAGGCGCTCTGGGTCGCGGGGAAGATCGCGCCGGGCAAGGCCGTCGTCGCGTCGTCGCAGGCGCACTACACGCACGGGCGCATCTCGGCGGTCCTGGGCCTGCCGTTCGAAGCGATCGCGTGCGACCGCCTCGGGCGCCTCGACGCGGCGGCGCTCTCGGCGCGGCTCGAGCGGGGCGGCGTCGGAACCGTCGTCGCCACCCTCGGCACCACCGCCACCGGCTCGGTCGACCCGTTGCCCGAGATCCTGGCGCTGCGCGAGCGGCACGGCTTCCGGATTCACGCCGACGCCGCGTACGGCGGCTACTTTCGACTCGCGGAGAACCTCGACGCGCCCGCGCGCCGGGCCTTCGACCGCGCGGGGGAGGCCGACTCGATCGTGATCGACCCTCACAAGCACGGCCTGCAGCCCTACGGCTGCGGGTGCGTCCTCTTCCGGGATCCGGCGGTCGGCCGTTTTTACAAGCACGACTCCCCGTACACGTACTTCAGCTCGACGGAGCTGCACCTCGGCGAGATCAGCCTCGAGTGCTCGCGGCCGGGCGCGAGCGCCGCGGCCCTCTGGGCGACGCAGCGGCTCCTGCCGCTCGAACCGGGCGGCGTCTTCGCGCGCCGGCTCGCCGACTCGCGCGCCGCGGCCCTCGACCTCCACGCGCGCCTCGCGGCCGACGCGCGGTTCCTGCCCGCGTTCTCGCCGGAGCTCGACATCGTGGTCTGGCTCGTGCGCGCGCCCCGCGCGAGCGAGGCCTCGGCCCGCGCCCGGCGGCTCTTCGACGAAACGGCGCGGCGGGGCCTCCACCTCGCGCTCGCGGAGCTCCCGGCGGACTTCTTCGGCCTCGAGGCCGCGGGGATCGGGCGCGACCGCGACACGGTGACGTGCCTGCGCTCGGTCCTCATGAAGCCCGAGCACCGCGAGTGGCTCGACCGGATCTGGGCGATTCTCGCGGCGGCGGCGGAGGCGGCCTGAAGGTCGCGGTGCGACCCGCGCGCCCGGAAGACCGCCCGTTCGTGCTGGCGACCTCCGAGCGCCTCGCGGTCTTCGGGCCGCCGCCGTGGAGGACGCCCGCGGAAGTCGTCGAGGGCGAGGCGCGGACGCTCCGCGCCTTCTTCGACGCGCCGCCGGCAAACGCCGCGCTCCTCGTCGCGGAGGACGAGGCGCACCGGCCGCTCGGCTTCGCCTACGTGGAGGTCCTGCGCGACTACTTCCGGCAGGACGAGCACGGGCACGTCGGCATCCTCGCGGTCGCCGCGGAGGCCGAGGGCAAGGGCGCGGGCGGCGCGCTCCTCGCGGCGGCGGAAGACTGGTCCCGCGCGCGAGGGTTCGACCGGCTGACCCTGAACGTCTTCGAGAAGAACGCCCGGGCCCGCGCCGTCTATGCGCACCGCGGGTTCCGACCCGAGTCGCTCCGCTACGTCAAGCCCCTGGAGTAGGCGCCTGAAGAAGCCCGACGTGCCCGCGACCGCCGCGGTCCGCGTCCTGCGCGCCGCCGGCGTCGCGTTCGAGCCCCGTTTCTACGCGTACGTCGAGCGCGGCGGCACGCGGCACTCGGCCGAGGCGCTGGGCGTTCCGGAGCACGAGGTCGTCAAGACCCTCGTCATGGAGGCGCGGCGCGGCGGGCCATCCGAGCCGTTCCTGATCCTCATGCACGGCGACCGCGAAGTCTCGACGAAGCAGCTCGCGCGCCAGATCGGCGCGCGCGAGGTCGCGCCGGCGAGCCCCGCGGCGGTCGAGAAGCACACGGGCTACGTGCCGGGCGGCGTCTCGCCGTTCGGGACGCGCAAGGCCCTGCCGGTCCACGTCGAGCGGTCGATCCTCGCGCTGCCGCGCGTGCTCGTCAACGGCGGCCGGCGGGGATTCCTCGTCGCGCTCGAGCCGTCGGCTTTCACGGCGGTGTTGTCGGCGATTCCCGTGGACGTGGCCATCGAGCCGTGACGGAGATCGTCCGGGCGGGCGCGGCCGACCGCGCGGCGGTGCTCGACCTCGTCGAGCGGCTGCTGGTCGAGCTCGAGGAAAGGCCGGACGAGTTCGCCGGGATCGACCGCGGCCGCGTCGAGGCCGCGCTCGAGGCCGCCGGCGACCGCTTCGCGGCGTTTCTGGCGCGGGACGGCGGCCGCGCGATCGGCGTCCTGACGGTGACCGAGCACGTGGCGATCTACGCGGGCGGCCGCTACGGCGTCATCGACGAGCTCTTCGTCGCGCCGGAACGTCGGTCGACCGGGGTGGGCGAGCGCCTCATCGCGGCCGCGCGGGCCCATGCCCGCGAGCGAGGGTGGCGCCGGATCGACGTGACGGCGCCGCCCGGGCCGGCCTGGACGCGCAGCGTGCGCTTCTACGAAAGGCTCGGCTTCGTCTTCACCGGGCCGAAGCTGCGCCTGGACCTTCCCGGCGTATGATGCGCGCCAGATTCTTTCGAGGAGGAATGCAATGAAGACTCGCATGCTCGCGGGAATGCTCGTGGTTCTGGCGGCGCTCTCCCTCGCTCCGGCCGCTCGGGCGCAGGACGGCCCCCAGGCTCTCGACGCCGCCTGGGTGAAGGCGATGAAAGCGGGCGACGCGAACGCCGTCACCGCGTGCTACGCCTCCGATGCCGTGCTGTGGATGCCCGGCGACCGGGAGGCGAAGGGGACCAGGGCGATCCACGACCTGTACGCGGGCCTGCTCGGCACCTACACGGTCAAGGACGCTTCGCTGACCGACACGCAGTACGAAACGATGCAGAACGTGGGCATGGCGTGGGGGCACTTCACGCTGGCGCTCCAGCCGAAGACGGGCGGCGCGCCGACGATCATGGGCGGGCGCTTCTCGAGCGTCGCCAAGAAGATCGACGGGAAGTGGCGCTACGTCGTCGACCACGCGTCGGTCGAGCCCCCGCCGCCGCCGCCGGCGCCCGCGAAGTAACCGGCGGCGCCGTGAGCGTCGCGGCCGACGAGAAGGAGACCGGACGCGTCGAGGCGTTCTCCGACGGCGTCTTCGCGATCGCCATCACGCTCCTCGTCCTCGAGCTCAAGGTGCCTCACCTGCCGGACGGCGGCGGGGAGGGGTCGCTCGCCCGAGCCCTCGCGGCCCAGTGGCCGTCGTACGTGGCGCTGGTCACGAGCTTCTTCACGATCCTCGTGATGTGGGCGAACCATCACCGGATCTTCGAGCTCGTCCGGAAGATCAGTCCGCCATTCGTCTACGCCAACGGCCTGCTCCTCCTCGTCGTCACGGTGGTGCCGTTTCCGACGGCCCTGCTCGCCGAGTACTTCCGGAGGCCCGGCGCGCCGGTGGCGGCCGCCGTGTACGCCGGGACGTTCGTGCTGTGCGGCGTGGCCTTCCAGCTTCTCTGGCGCACGGCGATCGCGGGCCGGCACCTGCTGCGGAAAGACTATTCGGAGGAGCGCATCCAGGAGATTCACCGGCGCTACTGGCTCGGCGTGCCGGGCTACCTGGCCGCGACGCTCGGCGCGTTCGTCAGCGTCTACGTCACCGTCGGCATCTGCGTGGCGCTCCTGGTCGTGTGGATCGCGGTGTCGATCAAGGGCTGACGGCGTGAGCGCGAGAACCCGTGCGGTCCTGGGCTGGGCGGCGGCGGCACTCCTCGCCGCCGCGTCGCGTGCGGCCGCCGCGGACGCCGACGCCGCGGCGATCGCCAGGGCGCGCGCCCTGATCGAGCACGAGATGACGCGGACGCTGGCGCCCGCGGTTTCGGTCGCCGTGTCGCGCGGCGGACGGCTCGTCTGGAGCGAGGCGATCGGCTGCGCCGACGTCGAGCTGCAGGTCCCCGTCACGACGACGACGCGCCTGCGCATCGGCAGCGTCTCGAAGCCGTTGACGTCGGCCGGGCTGGCGATCCTCGTCGAGGAGGGCAAGCTCGACCTCGACGCGCCGATCCAGCAGTACGTGCCGGATTTCCCGAGGAAGGCGTGGCCGGTCACGACGCGCCAGCTCGCCGGGCACGTCGCCGGCATCCGCCACTACGAGGATCACGAGTTCGAGATCCGCGACCATTACGCGACCGTGCGCGCGGGCCTGGCCGTCTTCGAGAAGGACGCGCTCCTCTTCGAGCCGGGGACCGCGTTCTCCTACTCCTCCTACGGCTGGAACCTGATCTCGGCGGTCATGGAGGCCGCCTCGGGCGAGCCGTTCCTGGCCTTCATGCGGCGCCGCGTCTTCGAGCCCGCCGGTCTCGCGCACACCTCGGCCGACGACGCGGCGGCGATCGTCCCCGGCCGCGCCCGGTTCTACACGCGCGACGACGCCGGCGCGATCGTCAACGCCGGGTTCGTGGACAACAGCTACAAGTGGGCGGGCGGCGGGTTCCTCTCGACGGCCGAGGACCTCGTGACCTTCGCCAACGTGCTGCTCGAGGGGAAGCTCCTGAAGCCCGAGACGGTGAAGCTGCTCTGGACGTCGCAGAAGACGGCCGACGGCAAAGAGACGGAGTACGGCATCGGCTGGGGCGTTCGCCGCGACGCGAAAGGCCGGCTTCGAATCTCGCACTCGGGCGGCGCGCAGGGTGGGACGGCGTATCTCGTGATCTACCCGGACCAGCGGCTCGTCGCGGCGATGATCGTCAACAGCGACGAGTCCTTCACGGGGCAGACGCCCCGCCTCGCGGAGTTCTTTCTCGAAGGAGAATGAGCGGATGGCCAACGCGCGCGCGTCGACGCAGAAGGGATCCGGGTACGTGGTGCTCATCTCGGCGGTCGCGGCCGTCGGCGGCTTCCTCTTCGGCTACGACACGGCCGTGGTCAACGGCACGGTGGGCGCGCTCGAGCGCCACTTCCAGGCCGACCCGGGGCGGCTCGGCTTCGCCGTGGCCTCGGCGCTCCTCGGTTCCGCGGTCGGCGCGCTGATTGCCGGGCGCGTCGCGGACCTGTGGGGCCGCGTGCAGGCCATGAAGGTGACGGCGCTGCTCTTCGCCGCGAGCTCCGTCGGCTCGGGTATCGCCCAGACGCTCTGGGGCTTCTCGGCGTGGCGGTTCCTGGGCGGCATCGCGGTGGGCGCCGCGAGCGTGATCGCGCCAGCCTACATCGCCGAGGTCGCGCCAGCGCGGATGCGCGGGCGCCTCGGGTCGCTGCAGCAGCTGGCGATCGTCATCGGCATCTTCCTGGCCCTGGCGATCAACGACCTGATCGCGCACACGGCGGGCTCGCCGGATTCGCCGTTCTGGTTCGGCGTGCCCGCGTGGCGCTGGATGTTCTGGGTCGAGGTGATTCCGTCCTTCGTCTACGGCCTCGGCGCGTTCTTCGTGCCGGAATCGCCGCGGCACCTCGTTTCGACCGGCCACGCGGAAAAGGCGGCGGCGATCCTGACGCGGATCGGCGAGCCCGACGTGCCGGCGCGGATCCAGGACATTCAGAAGACGGTGGCCGGCGCGACGAAGCCCCGGCTCCGGGACCTGCGGGCGCCGGCCGGCGGCCTCCTGCCGATCGTCTGGGTCGGCATCGGCCTGTCGGTCTTCCAGCAGTTCGTCGGGATCAACGTCATCTTCTACTACTCGACCGCGCTCTGGCATTCGGTCGGCTACACCGAGGCCGACTCGATGCGGATCAGCTCGATCACGGGCGTCATCAACATCGTCACGACGCTGATCGCGATCGCGTCGGTGGATCGCTTCGGCCGCAAGCCGCTGCTCCTCGTCGGGTCGGTCGGGATGACGCTGACCCTCGGCCTCATGGCGTGGCTCTTCGCGGCCGCGCCGCTCGACGCGAGCGGCGCCCCCGTGCTGACCGGAGCGTCCGGGACGGCGGCGCTCGTGGCCGCGAATCTCTACGTCTTCGCGTTCGGGTTCTCGTGGGGCCCGATCGTCTGGGTGCTCCTCGGCGAGATGTTCAACAACCGGATTCGCGGCGCGGCGCTCGCGCTCGCCGCGTCGGCCCAGTGGATCGCCAACTGGCTGGTGACGCTGACGTTTCCCGGTCTTTCCCGGCTCGGCCTCGGGTACGCCTACGGCCTGTACACGGCCGCGGCCGCGGCGTCGTTCATCCTGGTCTCGAAGTTCGTGCGCGAGACGAAGGGTCGGGCGCTGGAGGACATGTAGCCCTCGACGAAAAGCGCCGGAGGCCGGAGGCCGGAGGCGGGAGGCGGGAGGCGGGAGGCAGGAGGAAGGCGCCATGATTCTGGAAAAGCGGAGGGTCGGCGTTTCCGAGGCGTTGGCCAGGCTGCCGGGGCCGAAAGGCGAGCGGTATGCGACGGTGCTCGAGCACGGCACGCTCGACATCGAGATCTACGCGCCGCGCGGCACCGACCCGCAGAAGCCCCACACGCGCGACGAGGTCTACGTCGTCGTCTCCGGCCGCGGCGAGTTCCGTAACGGCGCGAAGCTCGAGTCCTTCGGTCCGGGCGACGTGCTCTTCGTGCCGGCGATGGAAGATCACCGTTTCGAGCGCTTCACCGACGACCTCGTCGTCTGGGTGATGTTCTACGGGCCCGAGGGCGGCGAAGCGGCGCTCGCGTCGGCGCCGTGACGGCGGCGTGAGCCGGGTCGGTTTCGAGCAGGCGTCGGCCGACCACCGCGCGGCGGTCGAGGCGGCCGCGAGGGTGATCGAGGCCCAGGCGCCCGCGTCGTGGACGGCGGCGCGCGACGGCGGCAAGTGGTCGCCGGCGGAGATCGCCGAGCACCTGGCGCTGTCCTACGAGCCGCTGCTCGACGAGCTCTCCGGGAAGGCCGGCTTCCAGGTCCGGCTGCCGTGGTGGAAGCGGCGGCTCGCCCGGTTCGCCTACCTCCCGAAGATCTTCGCGGGCAAGTTCCCGAAGGGCGCGCCGGCGCCGCGCGAGTCGCGCCCGAAGACCGGCTCGGCGACGCCCGCGGAGGCCGCCCGCCGCCTGCGCGAGAACGCGGCCCGGTTCGAGACGGAGTTGACCGAGGCGCACCGCTCCCGGCGCGTGCGCCTGATGCACCCCTACTTCGGAAAACTCACGGCGCCGGAGACTTTCAAGCTCCTGGCGGTGCACGCGACCCATCACCGCGCCCAGTTTCCCGCCGCGCGCTGAGAGCCGTGGGATACTCCGCGCGCGGGACGCCACCGAGAAAGGACGAGACCACCACCATGATCGAGCGACTCAAGGAAAGCGGCGACAAAGCCTTCGGGCTCAAGGTGACGGGCCGGGTGACGGCGGCGGAGGTCGAGGCCTTCCTGCCGCAGCTCGAGTTCGCGATCAAGGACCGCGGCAAGCGGACGCTCGGGATCCTCGCGGATCTCTCGGCCATGACGGGCGCCGACTGGAAGGCCCGCTGGGACGAGATCAAGTTTCTGTCGAAGTACTCGGACCACATCGCGCGCGTCGCGGTCGTCGGCGCCGGCAAGTGGGAGGACGTGAAGGCGGAGATCCTCTCGGGCACCGTGCTGATCCAGGCCGAGACCCGCTACTACCCGTCGGCCGGCATCCTGCACGCCTGGCACTGGGTCAAGACGGGCGACCCGGGCGCCGGCCCCGGGCAGACGATTCTGCCGAAGGGCAACCTCATGGCGGGCTACGTCCCCGAGTATTCCGAGGTCTAGCGCCGTGGCCGCGGCGGCGGTCTCGATCGACGTCCTGAAGCCCGGCGACTGGGACGACGTCCGCCGCATCTACCTCGAGGGCATCGCGACCGGCAACGCCACGTTCGAGACCGAGGCGCCGCCCTGGGACGACTGGGACGCCGCGCACCGGCCGGACTCGCGGTTCGTCGCCCGGCAAGGCGGCCGCGTCGTCGGCTGGGCGGCGCTCTCGCGCGTGTCGGGACGGTGCGTCTACGGCGGCGTCGCCGAAGTCAGCGTGTACGTCGCCGCGGACGCTCGAGGCGGCGGCGTGGGACGGCGGCTCCTCGAGGCGCTCGTCGGCGCGTCGGAGGAGGCGGGCGTGTGGACGCTGCAGGCCGGGATCTTTCCGGAGAACACGGCCTCGATCGCGCTCCACGAGCGTTGCGGTTTTCGCCGCGTCGGCGTGCGCGAGAGGCTCGGACGGTCGGGCGCGACGTGGCGCGACGTGGCGCTTCTCGAGCGGCGCAGCCGGCGCGTCGGGACGGATTAGAGAACCGTGCCGCACGACGTCGCGCTGATCGAGACGGTCGCGATCGGGCTCTCCCTGGCGTTTCTCGCCGGTTTCGCGGCGGTTCGTGTCCGTCTGCCGCCGCTCGTCGGCTACCTGCTCGCGGGCGTCGCGGTCGGCCCGTTCACGGCCGGCTTCGTCGCGGACGCGACGCTCGCGCCGCAGCTGGCCGAGATCGGCGTGATCCTCCTGATGTTCGGCGTCGGCATGCACTTCTCGATTCGCGACCTCTGGGCGGTCCGGCGCCTCGCGATTCCGGGCGCGATCGGCCAGATCGCGGTGGCCACGGCGCTCGGGGCAGGTGTGGCGAGCCTCTGGGGCTGGCCGCTCGAGGCGGGGCTGATGTTCGGCCTCGCGCTCTCGGTGGCGAGCACGGTCGTGCTCCTGCGGGCGCTCGAGGATCGTGGCCTCGTGCACTCGGCCGACGGGCGCATCGCGGTGGGCTGGCTGATCGTCGAGGACCTCGTCATGGTCCTCGCGCTCGTGCTGCTGCCGGCGCTTTCGGGCGCGGCCGCGCCGCACGGCGGCCACGCGACCCCGCCGGGAGGCGTGTGGGGCGCGCTCGGCTTGACGCTCGGCAAGGTCGCGGCCTTCGTCGTCCTGATGCTCGTCGTCGGCGGGCGGGTTTTCCCCTGGCTGTTGAAGCGCGTCGAGAAGACCGGCTCGCGGGAGCTCTTCACGCTCGCCGTCGTCGCGCTCTCGCTCGGGGTCGCGTTCGGGTCGGCCGAGCTCTTCGGCGTGTCGCTCGCGCTCGGCGCGTTCTTCGCCGGCATGGTCGTGCACGAGTCGGACTTGAGCCACCGCGCGGCCAACGAGCTGCAGCCGCTGCAGGACGTCTTCGGAGCGCTCTTCTTCGTCTCGGTGGGCATGGTCTTCGACCCCTCCGTGCTGGTGCGCGAGCCGATCCACGTGCTCGCGGTGATCGGCATCATCGTGATCGGCAAGTCGATCGCCGCTTTCGGCATCGTGCGGGCGCTGCGCGGCTCGCTCGCGACGGCGCTGACCGTCTCCGCGGCGCTCGCGCAGATCGGCGAGTTCTCCTTCATCCTCGTCGCGCTCGGAATCGGCCTCGGGCTTCTGCCGGCCGAGAGCCGGAGCCTCGTGGTGGCGGGGGCGCTCCTGTCGATCACGTTGAACCCGCTCGTCTTCGAGGTGGTGGGGCGCTGGACGCCGCGCCCCGATTGACTTACGCCCTTTTGACGCCTAAAGTCGGCCTCCCATGGCCGAGAAACGCTCGCGCCCGTCGGGGAGCCCCCGGGAGATGCCTCCCTCGCGCAACCTGGGCGTCGGCAACGGCGCCGGCAATGCGTCGTGCGGCGGCCACGGCGGCAGCGCCGACCCGCTCGCGCTGATCGTCTCGGCCGGCGCGCGCAAGGAAAAGCTCCGGCAGCGCGCGTTCGACCACCCGGCGCGCTCCGTGTCGCGGCGGAAAGCGCCGGCGTACGTCGAGCTGCGCTGCGCGTCGGCGTTCTCGTTTCTCGACGGCGCGTCGCTGCCGGAGGACCTCGTCGAGGAGGCCGCGCGGGGCGAGATTCCCGCGGTCGCACTCGTGGACCGCGACGGCGTCTACGGCGCGCCGCGCTTCTACAAGGCCGCGAGGGCGGCGGGGCTCAAGGCGATCGTGGGGGCGGAGGCGACCGTCCGCCAGGAAGGCGCCCCCCTCACCCCAACCCTCTCCCCCCGTACCGGGGGGAGAGGGGGAGAGAAGGGAAGGAGTCTCGCGACAGCCGCACTCCCTCGCCTCACGCTCCTCGTCGAGAATCGCGCCGGCTACAGGAACCTCTGCCGGCTCCTGACCGAAGGCGCGCTCGGGAAACCGAAGGGCGAAGCCGCGGTGACGCTCGAGCAGGTCGCGGCGCACGCCGAGGGACTCCACGTCCTGACGGGCGGCGAGGAAGGGCCGGTCGCGCGGGCACTGGCGGAAGGCGGGCTCGACGCCGCGCGGGCGCTCCTCGAGAAGCTCGCCGCGCTCTTCCCCGGGCGGCTCCACGTCGAGCTGCAGCGGCATCACCGGCGCGACGAGGAGCACCGAAACCGCGCCCTCGTCGAGCTCGCCCGGCGCGGGCGCCTGCCGCTCGTCGCCACCAACGGCGTCCGCTACGCGCGGCCGAAAGACAAGGAGCTGCACGACGTCCTGACGTCGATCCGGAACCACGTCCCGCTCGACCGCGCGGGACGGCTGCTCGCGGCGCAGCGCGAGCGCCACTTCAAGGACGGCGCGGCGATGCGTGCGCTCTTTGCGGACCTGCCCGGGGCCGTGGACGCGGCAGCGGATCTTTCGGCGCGCCTCGACTTCACGCTCGCGGACCTCGGCTACCGTTTTCCCGAGTACCCGCTGCCGCCCGGCGAGACGCCGTCGTCGCACCTGCGCCGCCTGACCTGGAACGGCGCGCGCTCGCGCTTCCGCCCGCTGACGACCAGGGCGCAGGCACAGCTCGAGAAAGAGCTCGCGATGATCGAGAAGCTCGACCTCGCGGGCTACTTCCTGATCGTCCACGACGTCGTGCGCTTCTGCCTCGAGAACCGCATCCTCGTTCAGGGCCGCGGCTCGGCCGCCAACAGCGCCGTCTGCTACGCGCTCTCGATCACCGCCGTCGACCCGGTGAAGATGGAGCTCCTCTTCGAGCGCTTCCTCTCGGAGGAGCGCGGCGAGTGGCCCGACATCGACCTGGATCTCCCGTCCGGCGACCAGCGCGAGCGCGTGATCCAGCACGTCTACCAGAAGTACGGCCCGCACGGCGCGGGCATGACGGCCAACGTCATCACGTATCGGGACCGCTCGTCGGCGCGCGAGGTCGCGAAAGCGCTCGGCTACTCGCCGGAGCAGGTGGACGCGCTGTCGAAGCAGCTCGGCGGCTGGAATTTCGGCGAGATCCGCGATCCGCCGGAGGAGCTGAAGGGCGAGGTCGCCGCGGCCGGGCTCGACCCGGCGGAACGGCGCGCGCGCCACTTCCTGCGGCTCTTCCTCCAGATCCAGAACCTGCCGCGCCACCTCGGCCAGCACTCGGGCGGCATCGTCGTCGCGGCGGGCCGGCTCGACGAGGTCGTGCCGCTCGAGCCGGCGTCGATGCCGGGCCGCGTCGTCGTCCAGTGGGACAAGGACGACTGCGCCGACCTCGGCATCGTCAAAGTGGACCTGCTCGGCCTCGGGATGCTCGCGGCGATCGAGGAGTGCCTCCCGACGATCGCGACGCACGAGAAGATCACGGTCGACCTCGCGCACCTGCCGGCGGACGACCCGGCCGTCTACCGGATGTTGAACGCCGCCGACACCGTGGGGCTCTTCCAGGTCGAGAGCCGCGCGCAGATGGCGTCGCTGCCGCGCAATGCCCCGCGGTGCTTCTACGACATCGTCGTGCAGGTCGCGATCATCCGGCCGGGGCCGATCGTGGGCGGCATGGTCCGCCCCTTCTTCGAGCGGCGGCAGGGAAGAGCGCCCGTCGAGTACCCGGACCCGTGCCTCGAGCCGATCCTGAAGCGCACGCTCGGCGTGCCGCTCTTCCAGGAGCAGATCCTGAAGATGGCGATGGTCGCCGCCGGTTTCACGGGCGGCGAAGCGGAGGAGCTGCGGCGGGCGATGGGGTTCAAGCGCTCGGTCGAGCGCATGGAGTCGATCGAGACGCGGCTGCGGCAGGGGATGGCGGCGCGCGGGATCGGCGAGGCGGCGCGCGACCAGATCGTCAAGTCGATCACGTCCTTCGCGCTCTACGGTTTTCCCGAGTCGCACGCCGCGAGTTTCGCGCTGATCGCCTACGCGAGCGCGTACCTGAAGGCGCATCACCCGGCCGCGTTTCTGGCGGCGCTCTTGAACGCGTGGCCGATGGGCTTCTACCACCCGGCGACGCTGGTCAAGGACGCGCAGCACCACGGCACGCGGGTCCTTCCCGTCGACGCGGCCCGGTCGGGCTGGAAGTGCCGCTGGGAGAACGGCGCCGTGCGCCTGGGGCTGCGCTTCGTCAAGGGCCTGCGCGAGGACGCCGGCGCGGCGGTCGAGCGCGCGCAGGCCGAGCGGCCGTTCTCGTCGACGGAGGACCTCGCGCGGCGCGCGGCGCTGCGGCCCGGAGATCTCGAGCTGCTCGCGCACGCCGGCGCGCTCGCGGCCTTCGGGAAGACGCGCCGCGAGGCGCTCTGGCAGGTCGCGAAAGTCGCGCGCCGGGCCGGGCCGCTCTACGACGCGATCCCGGTGGACGACTCGTCGCCGCTGCCGGAGATGTCGCCGATCGAGGAGACGCGCGCCGACTACCAGACGACCGAGATGACGACGGGGCCGCACATGCTCGCCCATCTGCGGCAGGACCTCGCGAAACGGGGCGTGGCTTCGGCGGCGGCGCTCGCGCGCGGCCGGGACGGCGACCGCGTCACGATGGCCGGAGCCGTGATCGTGCGGCAGCGTCCCGGGACGGCCAAGGGCTTCGTGTTCCTGACGCTCGAGGACGA
>DATJXB010000047.1:0-6447 GCA_035500755.1 Thermoanaerobaculia bacterium
ACCCTCCATACGGCCCTCGCCGCCGCCCTGCGGCGCATCATCGCTCGAAGGCACCTGATCGGTCGCGATCGGGCTGCCGGCCCGCTCGGACCGTGCGTCCTGCAGGCCCTTCAGCGAAGGGGTGTTGGCGGCGCGTGCGGAGCCCGTTACGCTCGACCGGGTACGCACCCGCTTGCCCAGCCAGAACGCGTCGAACAGGCCGTCGAACTTGTCCCAATCGGATTTGCGCGCCGAGAACAGATGCTTGAATGCCGAGCGAAGCAGCGGCGGTCTTGCCGCATAGCCCGCGGCCATCAGCGCCGCCGCATCCTGGCCCTCGGAGAGACCGACCGCAAACCCGTTGTCGCGGAGCGTGCGGAGGAATCCTGCGAGCTTGGTCGACATGCGCAGCGAGACGTCGTCAAACGCGTCGAAGGCGGGCGTGATCGCGCTCGCACGCACGATGGCGCTCGAGCTCGCGCCGACGATCCGCGTGGCGTGCGTGTGCCCCGGCTACGTCTGGACGCCGATGCAGGAGGCCGAGTACACGCCCGAGATGAAGGCGGCCGTCGACGCCAAGATCCCGCTCCGCCGCCACGCGAAGCCCGAGGAGATCGCCGCGCTCTACGCGTTCCTCGCGTCGGACGAGGCGCCGTACATCACGGGGCATCCGGTGATCATCGACGGCGGCGAGATCGCCGGCGGCCTCGCGAGCCGCTGAGCCGGCTCAGCCCGCGAATCCGAGCTTCTTCAAGAGCGCCTGGAAGCGCGGCTCCGAGCGGAGAGAATCGAAAATCTTGTCGAGATTCAGGTAGCCCAGCCACTCCGAGTCCGACGCGTACGCCTTCTCGAGAGAGTCCAGGGCGTGGGCGCGATCGCCGAGGCCGAGGGAGACGAGCGCCATGTTGTACGGGCTGACGACGCCGCGCCGCGATCGTTTCTTCAGGTCTTCGAGCTCCGCGAGCGCTCGGGTTCGATCGCCGGAGGCCCCGTAGGCGTAGGCGAGGTAGGCGGTCACGTAAGGTGGCGAGTCCATCGCCTTGGCCTTTCGGAAAGCCGCGATGGCTTCGGGGAGCCGCCCCGCCTGGATCTCGAGCCAGCCCTCGACGAAGGGGGCGAAGGAACCCGTCGGATCGAGATCCGCGCCCCTTCGGGCCAGCGTCCGGGCGGCGTCGTAGTCGCCTTTGAATCCGAGCGCTGTGGTCGAGTCGAGCGGTATCGAGGGGGAGAGGGGGTCCAGCGCGGCCGCGCGCCTGCCTTCGGCGATCGCTTCGTCGAACCGTCCGTGGAACGCGAGTCCGACGCCGAACTGATCGTGCGCGAAGGCGTAGTTCGGGTTGAGCGTGAAAGCCCGGCGAAACTCGGTTTCGCTGCCCGGCCAGTCGTACTCGTACCAGAGCTTGAAGTTGGCCAGGGACGTGTGCGCCTCGGCGGAGTCGTCGTCCAGCGCGATCGCTTTCTCGGCGGCGGCCTGGGCCTTGGGGCGCGCCTCCGACGCGGTCAGGACGCCCTCGTTGAAACCGGCCCAGGCGTACGCATCGGAGAGCCCGGAAAACGCCGGCGCGAAGGTCGGATCCAGCCGGGTCGCCTCCTCGAACTTCTCGATGGCCTTCTTCAGGTTCTCGTCGTCCGGGCGATTGAAGAAGTACCGGCCCTTCAGGTAAGCGTCGTAGGCCTCGGGGTTCACACTCCGCCCCTTCGCGAGCCGCGACGACTCGGCCGGTGTGAGCTCGACGTGAATCTCGTGGGCGATCGCCGACGCGAGCTCGTCCTGCAGCGCGAGCACGTCCTTCGAGCGGCGCTCGAAGCTCTTCGCCCAGAGGTGCCTGTCCGAGCGCGCGTCGATGAGCTGGGCGGTGATGCGGACCTTGTCGCCCGACCGGATCACGGAGCCCTCGACGACCGCGTCCACGTCGAGCCTCTTCGCGATCTCCGGCGTCGGCGGCCGGTTCTTGCCGGCGAACTGCATCGTCGAGCCGCGCGAGATCACGCGCAGGCGGCTGAGGTTGGCGAGCTGTGACGTCAGCTCGTCGGTCATGCCCTCGGCGAAGTAGTCCTGGCTCGGGTCGCCGGAGTAGTTGTCGAGGGGGAGGACCGCGAGCGAGCGGATGGCCGGAACGGTTCCGGCCGCGGTCGGCCGCGGCGCGGCCGGTCGCGAGCGCGCGATCCACACCGCGGCGACGGCGAGGAGGAGGACCGCCGAGGCGGTCGCCGCGATCCGGCCCCACCGCCGCCTCGGTCGTCCCCCGGCCGTGAATTCTCGCGGCGCCGGGGAGGGTGACGCGTCCCGCGCCTGGGCGGAGACGTCGAGTCCGGCCTTATGGAGGCCGTCCATCAACGACTCGACGAAGTCTGCGTTCCACCACTTCGCGAGCTCCTCTCGAGGTTGGGACGCGAACACCGGCCGTGCCGCGAGGAGCTCGCGAAGCGCTCCCGCCGCCGCGTCACCCTCCCCGAGCTGTCCGTGAGCCGCGGCGAGGGCGAGGTTCAGGCGCCAGAATCCGGGCATCTGGATCTTCCGGGCAATGTCCCGGGCCCCCCGGAAGTCGCCGCGGCGATACGCGTCGAAGCAATCGGAGAACCAGTACCAGCCAGGATGGCGCGGATTCAGGTCCCGGGCCTGCTTCGCCATCGCGCAGCCGCGCTCCCAGTCGCCGGAGTAGGCGATCAGGGAGGCCAGGTAGGCCATCGTGAACCCGTCCATCGGATTCAGGGCGGTCGCTCGCTCCGCGGCGCTGCGGAACGCCGGGAACTCCCGGCGGAGAAAGAGAGCGGTGGCCAGCGAGTGATGGGCCAGGTGATTGGACGGCGCGATCTCCACGGCGCGCCGGGCGGCGGCGAGCGAGCGTCCCAGCGGATCGGGACGGGGATTGAACCCGTGCGCGTACTCCTCGCGGTACATGTTCGAGAGAAGGGCCCACGCATCGGCGTAACCCGGCGCCTCCTGGACGGCGCGCTCGAGCCCGGCCCGGACCGATGCGTGGTGCTCGGCGCTGACGCTCATCACCTGCGCCAGGCCGCGGAGAACGGCCTCATACGGAGTGAGCGTCTCCGGACTCCGGCCGCGGAGTCCTTCGCTCATGCTGTGGGGGAGGATCCCGTGCGTGTCGGCGACGGTGGAGACGATCCGCGGCACGACGTCGTCCTGCAGCTCGAATGCCGCTTCCGGGCGAAGCGTACGGTCGTAGGTCTCGGCCCACAGATGCGCCCCGGACTGGGCGTCGACGAGCTGAACCGAAATGCGGAGGGCCGAACCGGCCTGACGCAGGCTTCCGTTCAGGACGTAGCGAGCCCCCAGCTCCTTCCCGACGGTTCGCACGTCCGTCTCCTCGCTCGCAAATCGCCGCGTCGACCCGCGCGAGACGACGCGCAGGTAGGAGAAGCGGCTGAGGCCGGTCACGATCGCGTCGGTCATCCCCTCGGCGAGCGCGGAGAGCTCTGAACTCCCGCCGGTGTGCTCGAACGGCAGCACCGCGATCCAGAATCCGTCGTCCGCCCGCCCGGCGCCGGAAACCGGAGGCGACGAAGCCGGCCGCTCTCCGGTGGTCGACACCGGCTCGCCTTCGGCGGGAACGTCCAGGCCGGCCTTCCGGAGTCCTTCCACGAACCTCTCCGTGAGCCCGCTTGCGTAGAGCCACGAGTCCATGAACTCGCGCGCCTGCCGCTCGATGCCGGGATCGAGCCGGCGCAGCTCGTCGACTGCCGCGGCGGCCTCCGCGCGGCGGCCCGCGAGCCCGGCACAGGCCGCGATCCAGAGCTCCTTCCAGAAGAAGCCGGGCATGTTCACGCGCGCGAGCTCCTCGAGAGCGCCCGCGTAGTCGGCCTTCTGGAAATGCTCGACCGTCAGGGCGAAGCGGAACCAGTCGGGGAAGTGGGGATTGAGCTCCATCGCCCGGCGCACGAGCTTCGGGCCGCGCTCGAAGTCTCCGGAGTCCGCGAGCATGTTGCCCATGACGCCGAGCGTGTCGGTGTCGCGGGGATTGAGGGCGATCGCCTGCTCCGCCGCTGCGCGGAAGGCGGGGACCTCGCGGCGGAAGAAGTGGACCTGTGCGATGCCCGCCCGCGCGTGCTGGCACGTGGGGTCGAGATCCACGGCGCGCTGCGCGGCGCGGAGCGCCCGGCCGAGCGGATCCGGCCGCCGGTTGTACCCCAGGGCGAACTCGTGGACGTACAGGCGCGCGACGCAGGCCCAGACGTCCGCATGTCCCGGCTCGCGCTCGACGAACTTCTCGAGGCCGTCGCGGACTCGCGCGTGCTCGGCCGGCGTGCCACGGTGCTGGTATCGCCAGTGCCTCAGCACGACGTCGGTCGCGGTGAGCTCGGCATCCGGCTTCTCCTCGACGCTCGCGGCCATGGACCGGACGAGCGCGCCGGAGGTGTCGGCGACGGTCGCGACGACGCGGTCGGTCACGTCGTCCTGCACGGCGAGCACGTCCGTGCCCTTCCGGTCGCGGTTGTATGTCTCCGCCCAGAGGTGGGCGCCGGTCTCGGCGTCGACGAGCTGGACGTGGACGCGGAGGACCGAGCCGCCCGTGCGGATCCCGCCCTCGAGGAGGTAGCGGGCGCCGAGTTGCCGTCCCAGGGTCCGGACGTCGGAGGTCTGCGCCTGGAAGCGGAAGGTCGAGTTGCGCGAGATGACGGAGAGATACGGGAACTTCGCGAGGCCGGCGTGAATGTCCTCCGCGAGTCCTTCCGCGAAGGACGCGAGCTCGGGATCGCCTCCCGAATGCGTGAAGGGGAGGACGGCGATCCAGAAGGCCTGCGTCCTCGCGGAGCTCGGGTCGCTGCGGGCGGGCGACACGACCTCCGAGCGCGGCCGGACGGCCGTCGGAGCCGCCGCGGCGGAATCCGCGCGCAGCTCCCGGAGCTCGTTGTACACGTCCCGCGACGTCTGGTACCGGTCGCGCGGCTCCTTTTCGAGGCAGCGGCGGACGACCCGCGCGAGATCGGGCGGGAGGTCCGCGCGGAGATCGGTGACGGACGCCGGCCGGTCGCGCAGGATGGACGAGATCAGGTCGACCGAGGTCGAGCCGTGGAACGGCCGCTCGCCGGTCAGCATCTGGTACATCACGATGCCGAGCGAGAAGACGTCCGAGCGCGCGTCGACCTTCGCGCCGCGCGCCTGCTCCGGCGACATGTAGGCGACCGTGCCGAAGACCTGCCCCTCGCTCGTCAGGTTCGTGACGCGGCTCTCGGTCGGCGTGCTCGTGAGGTCCGCGTTCGGGTCCCCCGTCTCGACGCGGGCGAGGCCGAAGTCGAGCACCTTGACGCGTCCCTCCCGCGTGACCATGACGTTGCCGGGCTTCAGATCCCGGTGCACGATGCCGCGCTCGTGGGCGGCCGACAGCGCCTCGGCGAGAGGAACGGCGATGTCGAGAAAGGGGGACAACGGGAGTCCGCCCGGTGGGACGAGCGTGTCCAGCCCGTCGCCCTCGACGAGCTCCATCGCGAGAAAGCGCGCACCTTCGGCCTCCTCGACCGCGAAGATCGTGACGATGCCGGGATGGTTCAGGGCCGCCAGCGACCGCGCCTCGCGCTCGAAGCGCGCCAGGCGGTCGGGATCGCGCGCCACGTCTTCCGGAAGGACCTTGATCGCGACGTCGCGGCCCAGCTTCGGATCCCGCGCCCGATAGACCTCGCCCATGCCCCCGGCGCCGATGTGGGAAAGGATCTCGTAGTGACCGAGCCGGCTACCGGCAGCGAGAGTCATGACGTTCGCGGGATCTTAGCCCCTGCGGCTCGGGTCCGGGTCCGGGTCCGGCGAAGCCTCAGGCGCCGTTGTAGGATCGATCCCTGGTGCCGCTCTCATGACCGAGACCGATCTCGTCGACCGCCTGGTGAAGCACCGGATCCTCGGCGCCGCGCCCCGGGAGGAGCTCGCCTGGCTCGCCGCCCACGGGCGCGTCCAGAAGCTCGCGACGGGGGAGCAGCTCGCGGTCAAAGGCACGCCGGTCGAGGGGATGTTCGCGCTCCTCTCGGGGCGCATGACGATCTTCGTCGACAAGGGCGGCGCGCCGAGGAAGCTCGCGGACTGGCAGGGCGGCGACGTGACGGGGCTGCTGCCCTACTCGCGCCTCGCCAACTCGCCCGGGAACTCCTTCGCCCAGGAGCCCTGCGAGATCTTCATCGTCCCGCGCGAGCACATGCAGGCGATCATCCACGAGTGCCCGGAGCTCACGGCGATCCTCGTCCATCGCATGGTGGACCGCGCCCGTGAGTTCACGTCGAACGAGCTCCACGACGAGAAGCTGATCTCGCTCGGCCGGCTCTCGGCCGGGCTCGCCCACGAGCTCAACAACCCGTCCGCGGCGATCGAGCGAAGCGCCGCGCTGCTCGCGCCCCGGCTCGACGAGCTCGAGGAGGCGGCGCGCCAGCTCGGCGGCGCCGGGCTGACGGACGCCCAGCTCGCCGCGGTCGACGCGGTGCGCCACTCCTGCGCCGCCGGGCCGGAGGCCGGCGTGCGGTCGC
>DATJXB010000048.1:0-2763 GCA_035500755.1 Thermoanaerobaculia bacterium
AGCTTCGCGAAGTCGATGTCGGCCCGCAGCACCCCCGCGAGGACGTCCGAGACGGTCTCCCCCTCGAACGCCTTCTGTCCCGTGAGCATCTCGTAGAGGACCACGCCGAACGCCCAGATGTCGGCGCGCTTGTCCACGGCCTTGCCCCGCGCCTGCTCGGGCGACATGTACGCCGCGGTGCCGATCACGACGCCGGCCTGGGTCGCCTGAGCCGTGATCGTCGGCGAGTGCGTCACGTCGGGCGACGACGCGTCGCCCGCGAGCGCTTTCGCGAGGCCGAAGTCGAGGACCTTGACCTTGCCCTCGGGGGTGACCTTGACGTTGGCCGGCTTCAGGTCCCGGTGGACGACGCCCTTCTCGTGCGCGGCCTCGAGCGCGTCGGCGATCTGGCGCGCGATCGCCAGCGCCTCGTCCACCGGGATCGGCCCCTGCGCGATCCGTTCCGCCAGCGTCTCGCCCCCGACGAGCTCCAGCACCAGCGCCTCGACGCTGCCGGCCTTCTCCAGCCCGTAGATCGCCGCGATGTGCGGATCGTTCAGCGAAGCGAGCACCTGCGCCTCGCGCTGGAACCGCGCGAGCCGCTCCGGGTCCTCCGCCACCGCCTCGGGCAGGACCTTGATCGCGACGTCGCGATTGAGCTTCCCGTCACGCGCGCGGTAGACCTCTCCCATCCCGCCGGCGCCGATGGGCGCGACGATCTCGTAAGGGCCGAGCCTCGTCCCGGTGGCGAGAGTCATCGGGTCACGCCCCCTCACCCTTACCCTCTCCCCCGAATCGCCCACGCTCCCGTTCCAATTCCCTCTCCCGCTTCCGGGGGGAGAGGGCGAGGGTGAGGGGGGGCTCGTCGACGCCGTTCACTTCTTCGCCAGGTCCGCGCGCCAGTCGGAGACGAGACGGATCTGCGGCGACGCTTCCTCGTCGACCGGGACGGCGATGAGCAGCCGCTTTCCGTCCGGCGTCACGTCGAGCGGGCCCCGCGGGGGCGCCTTGCCCCCGAAGATCGGGTGCGGCGCGCCGACCATGAGAGATAGGCCGCGGACCTCGAGGTCCACCGCGAACATCTTGTTCTCCGGCGGTTGGTCGAAGACGATCTGCCGGCTGCCCACCCAGAAGCCGCCGGTCCCGCCGCTCGTCGAAATCTGGCGCTTCTCGCCGAGTCCCGGGAAGGGGACCACGTAGATCTCGCGGCGGCCGGATTCGTTGGAGGTGTACATGAGCCAGTTTCCGTCCGGCGAGATCGCGCCCTCGGCTTCCTCGGCCGGAGTCGCGATCAGAGGCCGGGGTTGGCGGTCGCCCTCGAGCGGCACGAGCCAGAGGTCGAGGCCTCCCGACTTCGCCTCCTGGATGCGGCAGAGGAGAAACTTTCCGTCGGGAGACCAGGACAGGGGCCAGGTGTTCGTCTTCGCGGCCCAGAGCGCCTTCGGCTCCGCGGTGCCGTCCGCGGGCTTGACGAAGATGCCGCTGCCGACCTCGCCGAAGGCCACCTGCTTGCCGTCGGGCGACCACACCGGGAAGAAGTCCCCGGGGCCGCCGAACGTGAAGCGGGAACCGACGCCTCGGGAGAGATCGTAGAGCCAGACCTCCGGCGTCGAACCGCTCGCTCCCCCCGAAATCGTCACCGCGGCCCGCCCACCGTCGGGCGAAAGGCTGAACGCGGCGAACTTCGAGGGCTCTCCCACTTTGCCCAGTTC
This sequence comes from Thermoanaerobaculia bacterium, assembly GCA_035500755.1. Classification (GTDB taxonomy): domain Bacteria; phylum Acidobacteriota; class Thermoanaerobaculia; order UBA5066; family Gp7-AA6; genus DAHUXD01. Next base: position 1,692 of record DATJXB010000048.1, read on the forward strand.
CTTGCCGTCCATGTCGAACCAGGTCATCTGGCTCTTCCGTCCCACCGTTCCCTCCTGAAAGACGAGCCGTCCGGAGGCGGAAGCGGAGAAGTTGCCGGACCAGCGGGGCGCCGTGAAGCGAACGTGCTCGGCGATCGGAATGGCCTCGCCCGTCGTCTTGAAGCTCGACGGGTCCATGCGCTCCGCCATCAGGTTGCCCTCGCGCACGAAGAGGAGGTATCCGGGCTCGGCGTACCGGCCCTCGCTCGCCTCCTTCGCCACGACCGTCGTCTTGCCCGAGTCGAGATCCATTCCGTAGATGGCGGTTTGTTTCTCCTTGTCCGAGGTCGTGGTTCCCGAAAGGTAGAGGAGCCGCTTGCCGCCCGGGAGGAACCAGGGAAGGCGATCCGTCCCTCCCGGCTTGTCCTGGCGCGTCAGGGGCGTCGGGCTGCCGCCGGCCGCCGAGACCCTCGACAACCCGCCGAACGGCGCCGGCGCGAAGACGATCACGTCGTTGACGCTCCAGCTCGCGCCGCGCCCGTCGGGCGCGTCGCAGATCGTCTGCACGGTGCCGCCGGACGCGGGGACCTTCTTCAGCTTGTGGTCGGCGAAGAATCCGATGAACCGGCTGTCGGGGGACCAGAAAGGGCAGATGGCGTCGTCCGTTCCGGCCAGGGGCTGGACGCCGAAGCCGTCCATGCGGCGGACCCAGATCAGCCGCTTGCCGTCCGCGCCGCTCGCCGTGAGGGCGAGCGTCGACCCGTCGGGCGACAGGGCGAGCGACGTGTTCTGGTTCTCGAGATCCATCTTCGGCGGCAGATCGATCGACGCGCGCAGAAGCGGCGGGGGGGCGGGACGATGCAGCGCCCAGGCCGCCGCGAAGCCGATCGCGCCGATGGCGAGAGCCGCGACGACCGGGAGCCACGGCGCCCGCCGTCGCGGCGCGACCGTCACCGGCGCCGGGATGCCCGACTGCGAGCCGCCCTCGGCGATCCACTTCAGCTCCGACTTCAGGTCCGCCGCGTTCTGCCAGCGGTCCTCGGGGTCCTTCGACAGGCAGCGCTTCACCACGCGCTCGAGCGCGGGCGGCGTC
>DATJXB010000049.1:0-11428 GCA_035500755.1 Thermoanaerobaculia bacterium
GCCGTCGGGCGAGAGTTTCGGCGAATCGAGACCGGTCACCTCGGCCGGGACGTCGACGTCGAAGCGCATTGTGTGCTTGACCGGCGGCGTCCGCTTCCAGAAGCCAAAGCCGAGCGCCGCGGCGGCGACCGCGAGCACCGCCGCCGTCGCCCACGCGAGCTTCTCGCGGTTCTTGCGCCGCGCGATGACGGGCGCCGGAACTCCCGCCTGCGAGCCGCCCTCCTGGATCCACTCGAGCTGGAGCTTGATGTCGTGCGCCGTCTGGAACCGGTGCTCCGGGTCCTTGGCCAGGCACGTCTTGATCACCCGGTTGAACGCCGGCGGCACCATCGGCGCCACCTCGGAGACCGGCGTGGGATCGTCGCGCAGGATCGATCCGATCAAGGACGCCTGGCTCTTGCCCGTGAACGCCTTCCGGCCCGTCGCCATCTCGTAGAGCACGGCGCCGAAGGCGAAGATGTCCGAGCGCGAGTCCGCCTCCGCGCCCTCGAGCTGCTCGGGCGCCATGTACTGGAACGTGCCGAGGATCGTCCCGCGCTCGGTCAGCGGCTGGCTGGCCTGCGCCTCGGTCGCCATCACCGACGCGCCGGAGACCGGACGCGCGCCCGCCGTCGCCAGCGGCTTGGCCAGGCCGAAGTCGAGCAGCTTCACGCCCGTCTTCGTGATCATGATGTTGCCCGGCTTCAGATCGCGGTGGACGATCCCCTGCCGGTGCGCCTTGTCGAGCGCGTCGGCGATCTCGATGCCGTAGCGCAGGATCTGCTCGGTCGGCAGCGCGCCCTTCCCGAGGCGGTCCGCGAGCGACTCGCCCTCGAGGAACTCCATGACCAGGAACTCCGTCTCGCCCTCGCGGCCGACGTCGAAAAGCGCGCAGATGTGCGGATGCGAGAACTGCGAGATCGTCTTCGCCTCGCGCTCGAAGCGCTGGCGGATCTCCTCGCTCGCCGCCAGGTGCTCGGGGAGCACCTTGACCGCGACGTCGCGGTCGAGCCGCGTGTCGCGCGCCTTGTAGACCTCGCCCATGCCGCCGGCGCCGATCGCGGAGACGATCTCGTAGGGACCGAGCCGGGTTCCGGCGGCGAGGGTCATGGTTGGGTTCTCTGACGGATCGCCAAGGTCGGCGCCTAGCGTACAACGGCCCGGCTCGAGGGCCGTGATCTAATCGGCCGACCGCCGTGGAGGTGTCATGCGGATGAACGCGTCGAAGAGTCTCGTCGTCGCCTGCGGGCTGGTGGCGTCGCTGGCGGCGCCCACCCGGTCGCTCGCGCAGAAGCCCGCGCCGCCGCCCACTCCCGCGGCCACGCCGGCGCCGCCGCCTCCCCTCGAACCGGCCGCGCTCGCGCGCCTCAAGGCGATGAGCGACCTGCTCCAGGCCGCGCCGCGATTCACGTTCAAGGCCGTCACCGACCGTGAGACGCCGTCGGCGTCCACGAGCGGTCAGATGCTCGACTTCGTGAGCGTCTCGCGCGTCTCCGTCGAGCGCCCGAACAAGATCCGCGTCGACACGGCCGGCGACCGGTTCGCCGCCTCCCTCTGGTACGACGGCAAGACCCTGACGATCTCCTCGAACAAGAGCAAGTTCTACGCGCAGGTCCCGGCCCCGGCGTCGATCGACGAGGCCGTCGCGATGCTCCTCGACCGCCTCGACACGCCGCTGCCGGTCGCGGGATTCCTGCTCGCCGACCCGTACGCGAAGATGACGGAAGGCGTCCAGACCGCGTTCGATGCCGGGAGCGCGCTGCTCGAAGGCTCGTCGTGCCGGCACTTCGCGTTCTCCGAACCCGATGCCGACTGGCAGCTCTGGATCGAAGACGGGGCGAAGGCGCTGCCGCGCCGCCTCGCCGTGACGTACAAGAAGGTGCCGGGCGCGCCGCGCGTGCTCGCGCTGCTCTCGGACTGGAATCTGTCGCCGGCGATTCCGGCCGGCGAGTTCACGTTCGCGCCGCCCGCCGGCGCCACGAAGGTCGAGTGGAGGACCATGAAATGAGAAAGTTCATCGCCGCCGCGGTACTCCTGACCGTCGCCGTTTCGCTGTCGCCCGAGCCCGCACTCGGCTGGGTCGCCGCCGGCGGTTACCACGGCGCCGTCGCCGTGGGCTATCGGCCGCCCTGCTGCTACGGCGGCGCCGCGGTCGCCGGAGCCGCCATCGCCGGCGCGGCGGTCGGAGCCGCCGTCGCCTCGACCGCGTACGCCGCATCGGCCGCGCCGGTCTACTACTCCGCTCCGGTCACGTACGCGCCCGCGGTCGGCACCGTGGTCGCCGCGCTGCCGCCGGGCTGCTCGAGCATGTCGGTCAACGGGACGTCGTACATGAACTGCGCCGGCGTCTGGTACCTGCCCTTCTACTCCGGCGGCGCGCTCATGTACCAGGTGACCAACCCGTAGCCGAGCAGGGGTCAACGCTGAATTCCTGAATTCCGCCGAGGCGAAGAGGGGTCAACGCTGAATTCCTGAATTTCGCCGATGCCGGCCCGCCCGAGAGAGCGGCGCCCCCCCTACTTCGACGTCTTCGCGATCAGGTCCGCGATGTCCGTCTTCATCGCCTTCAGCGAAGGCTCCGCGACGTACATCATGTGCCCGGCCGGGTAGTACCTCATCTCGATGCGCGACTGGACGTCCGCCCGCGGCGAGACGTGCGCCATCTGGTACTCGGTCGCGTAGAACGGCGTGGCGAGGTCGTACAGCCCGTTCAAGGCGAGCACGCGCAGGTTCGCGTTGAAGAGCATCGCGTGGCCCAGGTCGATCCCCGTGTTCGTCAGCGTCGGCGACGGAAACGGCAGCCCCGGCACCTTGTGTTTGAAGTCCCACGACAGGAACGCGTCGCAGATCACCGTGTAGGTCCTGCCCTCGCCGAATTTCAACCCGTCGTGGAGCCAGTCGAGGAACGCGGCCGTGTAGGCACCCGAGATCGCGTTGGACTGCGGGTCGTCTTCCGTCTCCTTGGCCAGCGGGTCCATCGTCGGCCCCGCGAACCGCGAGTCGAGACGTCCGACCGTCAGGCCCTTCTGCCGCTCGAGCTGCTGGGCGAATTCGGTCTCCGTCACGCGCAGGTTCGCCAATCGCAGGTATTCCTCCGAGAGCCCCGTGTAGTCGTGCAGTTTCTTCACGACCGCCGCGCGCCGGTCGTCGGACAGGCGCGCCCCCTCGGCGAGCGCCGCCGCGTATTCGCCCGACGCGTACTGCTTGACCTCGGCGAGCCACGCGTTCAAGTCCGCCGGCGCGGGAACGGCCTTGTGGTACGCCGCCGTGGCGGCGTAGCTCGGCAGGAAGAACGGGTACGGCTGGTCGTTGCCCGGCAGCGCGAAGATCGCGCCGAGGTCCATCGCGACCGACACCAGGACGACGCCGTTGAAGCTCATGCCGCCGTTGGACTGCAGCCAGTTCACGACGCCGGCCGAGCGCGTCGTGCCGTAGCTCTCGCCGATGAGGTACTTGGGCGAGTTCCACCGGCCGTTGTCCGACACGTACTGCATGATGAAGCGCGAAACCGACTCGATGTCCGGGTCGACGCCCCAGAAGTCCTTGTCCTTGAACTCGCCGAGCGGCTTCGAGAAACCGGTGCCGACGGGGTCGATCAGGACGACGTCGGTCCTGTCGAGCGGGCTGTAGGCGTTGTCGACGACCTGGTACGGCGGCGGCGGCGTGGGCCCCCCGTCGGCGACGACGACGCGCCGCGGACCGAGCGCGCCCATGTGCAGCCAGATCGAGGAGGAGCCTGGGCCGCCGTTGTAGCAGAACGCGATCGGACGCTTCGCCGCGGGCCCCGCGTCCTTGCGGACGTACGCCGTGTATCCCATGCTCGCCCACGGCTCGTCCTTGCCGTTTTTCACGATCAGCGTTCCGGCCGTCGCGGTGTACGCCACCGGAACGCCGCCGATGACGGCCGTGTGCTGCGTGACGGACTGCTCGGCCCTGGGCGGCTCCTTCTTCGGCGCTTCGGCCGCGGCCTTCTCGGTCTTCTCGGGCGGCTTCTCCGCCGGCTTGTCCTGGGCCGCTGCCGACGCCGCGACGCAGATGCCGACGAGCCAGGCGGCGACACGGGTCTTCATTTCTTTCTCCTCGCAGACAGCCGCGAGAGCTTATCCCCTCGGCGCGCGGCCGGGATAGCATCCGGGACGAAAAAATGACGCCGCTCGCCGCCCTCGTCGCCGCGGCTCTCGCGGCCGCCGGTCCGCCGGGAATCCAGGACCAGGTCGCCGCGAAGGTGAAAGCGTTCCACGGCGAGATGGGCGTCTACGCCAAGGACCTCGCGACCGGCGAGGTCATTGCCGTCAATGCCGACCAGCGCTTCCCCACCGCGAGCCTGATCAAGGTCGCGGTCATGGCCGAGGTTTTCCGGCAGATGAGCGAGAGCAAGTTCGCGAAGACGACGCCGGTGACGCTCCGCAACGAAGACAAGGCCGGCGACGAGACCGTGCCGCTCAACATGCTCCACGACGGAACGGTCCTGACCGTCGGCGACCTGCTCCACTTCATGATCGCGTACAGCGACAACACCGCCACGAACCTTCTCCTCGGCCTCGTCGGCACGGCGAACGTGGACCGGCTCCTCGACTCCTATGGTCTGACGAAGACGCGCCTCTACCGCCCGACCTTCCGCGACGGTCACCCCGACGTCCTGCCCGAGGAAGAGAAGGAGTACGGCCTCGGCTCGACGACGCCGCGCGAGGCCGCGACGCTGATGGCGCTCATCGCCGAGGGCAAGGTCGTCTCGCGCGCCGCCTGCGACGACATGCTCGCGCTTCTGGCGCAGCAGCAGGATCGCGCCATGATCCCGCGCTCGCTCCCCTTCGAGAAAGAGGAGATCTTCGTCGCCAACAAGACCGGGTGGGACGAGGAGAAGCGGCCCGACGCGAAGGGCTTCAAGGGCGACGTCCGAAACGATGCCGCTTACGTGAAAGGGCCGAAAGCGCGCTACGTGATCGCCATCTGCGCCCGCCGCATCGCCGACAAGAGCCCCGGAGTCGACAGCGAGGCCCTCCGCTCGGGCGGGGAGATCTCGAAGCTGATCTACGACGCCTTCAGCGGGAAGGCTCCTTCAGCAAAGCCGGCCAGTTGAGGATCAGGGACAGGGGAGGCGAACCGCTGCTCTCCGGTTCCACGTTGACCAGGAACTTCTGGCCGTCGGCGGCGACGTCGAAGGCGCCGGACAGGCCGAATGGATCCGGGCCGAAGGAGGCGTGGGCTTCGAACAGGGTCGTCGGCTCGGACGCATGGAAGCCGGCATCGAGGTTCACGGATACGGCCAGGATTTTCCCCGAAAGATCGGCGTAGAAAAGCTCCTTGCCGTCGCCTCGCCAGCGGGGCGAGCTTCCCCCCGACGACGAGACTTTCCACTTCCCGCCCTCGCCCGAACTCGCGCGGACGTAGACCTCGAGCGTCCCCGATTCGTCCGAAATGTAAGCGATCCACTTTCCATCCGGCGAGAAGGCGCCGCCGGTCTCGTTGGCGTCTCCGACCGCCACCGCCCGCTGCTGCTTCGGGTCTGCGCCATCGAGGAGCCAGACCTCGGTGTTTCGTCTCCCGCGAAATGGCACCTTGGAGACCAAGAGGAATCGGCCGTCTCGGGACCAGTCCGAGGGCAGAATGCTGTCGATCGCATCGAGAAACAGCTCCTCCTTCGATCCGTCGAGGGCCTTGATCCAGAGATCCGGCCGCTGGGTTCGGGCCCGGCGATCCGAGGCGAAGACGATCCGACTGCCGTCCGGCGAGAAGACGGGGAAGACGTTGTAAGAGGGACCGAAGACGAGCTTGCTCGAGCTCCCCGACGCGACGTCGTAGATCCAGATCTCGGAGGTCTGCTTCAGAGGCTGGACTACGGCGAAGGCCACCTTGCGATCGTCGGGCGAGAGCCTGACCGCCCCGTATTGATTCGCAACGCCGATCGACCCGACTTGGCGGCCGCTCCGATCGAACCAGACCAGCCTCGAGGGCGGATAGAACGGCGGCACCGCGACGAGCGTGCTCCCCGACACGGAGTAGGCGAAAAACGCGGCCCAGCGCGTGACGTTCTCCGCGCGCGGAATTACGACGACGGGGTCGCCCGAGGTCGCGAGCCGTTCGAGATCCAGCGTCTGCGCCAGGAGTGCCCCGTCTCGCGCGTAGAAGAGGCGGCCGGACGAGAACTGCGCGTTCGAAAAGGCGCTGACGAGGATCCGGTCGTCCTTCCCGTCGAGCGAAGCGACGTGGATCGCGTTGCCCGGATCGCCCCCGGGCGCGCCCAGATTGGTTGCGGTATACAGAAAATGGCGGCCGTCCGGGAGGAAGGACGGATAACGGTGGGCCGACTCCTTTCGCGACGGATCCAGCTTCGTGACCGCCACGGGCTGGCCACCCGAGGCGGGTACGCGAAAGAGCGGCGAGGTGGCATCCGGGGCGAACACGATCACACCGTCGCGGTTCCACGTGCCGCCGACCCCCTGGGCCGCGTCGCAGATCACCAGGGCAGCGCCCCCGCTGAGCTCCAGCTTCTTGAGCTTGCCGTCGTCGAAAAAGCCGATCGAGCGGCCGTCGGGAGACCAGAACGGGAAGGAGGCGCCCTCGGTGCCGGGAATCTCCACGGCACTTTCCGCGTCGAGGTCGCGGACCCAGAGGGACGTCGGACCGACATCCTTCTGCAGCGAAACGACGACCCTGCGGCCGTCCGGCGAGACCGCGAACTCGCCCGCGTACATTTTCTCCGGGAGGACGATGGAGGCTCGCACCAACCGTTCGGGATTCGGCGCAAGTCGCAAGTAGGCGGCGACGAGAAGCGCCGCCAGCGCGGCCGCCGCGGCGGCGAAGGCCCAGGCGACGCGTTCGCGGTTGCCGCGGCGGGCCGCGGCCGGCGCCGGCAGGGCCGCCGCCGATCCTTCGGCGATCCATTTCAGCTCGTTGGCGACGTCGTGCGCCGACTGCCAGCGGTCCTCCGGGTCCTTCGCCAGACAGGTCTTGACGACCCGATCGAGCGCCGGCGGCGACATCGCCTGGATCGTCGAGACCGGCGGCGGATCCTCCTTCATGATCGACGAGATGAGCGAGGCCTGGCTCGATCCCGAAAACGCCTTTCGGCCGGTCGCCATCTCGTAGAGCACCGCGCCGAAGCCGAAGATGTCCGTGCGGGCGTCGGACTCCTTACCTTCGAGCTGCTCGGGCGCCATGTACTGGAAGGTGCCGAGAATCGTCCCTTCCTGCGTCAAGCCTTGCTGCGTGGGCAGAGACGTCAGACTCCCCTTCGGCGCCGGCGGCTGGATTGCCTTCGCCAGACCGAAGTCGAGCAGCTTCACACCCGACTTCGTAATCATGACGTTGGCGGGCTTGAGGTCCCGATGCACGATTCCCTGCCGGTGCGCTTTGTCCAGCGCGTCGGCGATCTCCTGGCCGTAGCGCAGCGTCTGCTCGAGCGGCAGCGCGCCGTTGGCCAGCCGCTGGAGCAGCGTCTCGCCCTCGAGGTGCTCCATGACGAGGTACTCGGTCTCGCCCTCGCTCCCGACGTCGTAGAGAGCGCAGATGTGCGGATGCGAGAGCTGCGAGATCGTCTTCGCCTCGCGCTCGAACCGCTGGCGGGACTCGGGCGATGACGAGAGATGCGCGGGAAGGACCTTGACCGCGACCGTGCGATCCAGCCGCGTGTCCTTCGCCTTGTAGACTTCGCCCATCCCGCCGGCGCCGATCGAGGCGACGACCTCGTAGGGACCGAGACGGGAGCCCGGAGCAAGGCTCATGGAGTCGCGCGCGATTGTATCTCCCGCGGTGGCCGGATTAGGATGCGCGGCCAGGAGGACCCCCATGCGGACGACCGCTCGCCTGGTCTCGTTCGTCGGCCTCGCTCTCGCCCTCACGCTTTCCGCTGCCGCCCAGACGACACAGACGGCCGCCGCCGCGCCGGCGAAGCCGAAGAAGCCCGTCTACGTCCAGGATTTCACCGGCGCGTACGAGCCGGCGCAGTCGTCGTCCTCGGGACGCAGCGGCCCGCTCGCGCGGATCCGCGCGGCGCGCGCGAACGAAAAGGCCTCGTCGTCGGCGTCGCAGCTGTCGGGCGACATCGTCAAGGAGTTCCAGGCGCAGGGCTTCACGGCCAGCCGCCTCGAGCCCGGCAAGACGCTGCCCGCGGACGGCTGGCTCGTGAAGGGCACGTTCTACGCCACCGACTCCGGCGGCAACATCATTCCGACCGAGCTCCTCGGCGGCGAGCAGAAACCGAACACGCAGCTCTCGGTGAGCGTCGCGAACCTGTCGAAGGACCCGAACGCCCCGTTCATCGTCTTCGGCAAGGCCGAGGCGCTGAAGGGCCAGGGCGCGCCGGTCGGCTGGAACCCGTACGTCGTCGCCGCCAAGTTCGTGATCAATCAAGTCGAGTCGGCGACGGACCTCGACAAGCTCGCCAAGGAGATCGTCCAGACGATCATGCAGAACAAGCAGATCGTCGAGGAGAAGGCCCTCGCCTCCAACCAGTAGCGCGATGCCGCGCGGCGCGAGGGCGGCGCTCGTCGCCCTCGTCGCCGTTGGCGCGGCGCTGCGGCTCTGGCAATATCTCGCGAACGCGTCGCTCTGGATCGACGAGATCGCGGTCGCGCAAAACGTCCTCTACTGGCCGCTCGCGCACCTCCTGAAAGAGCCGCTCGCGCTCGACCAGGTCGCGTCGCCCTTGTTTCTCGCCGCCGTCAAGGGCGTCGCGTGGGTGTGGGGCCCGTCGGAGAAGGCGCTGCGGCTGGTGCCGCTGGTGTCGGGACTTCTCGCGCTCGTTCTCTTTCCGCGGCTGACGCGGAGGTTTCAGCCGCCGTGGATCGCCGTCTTCGCGACGGGACTCTTCGCGCTCGCGCCGACGCTCATCGCCCACGGCGCGGAGTTGAAGCCCTACTCGACGGACCTTCTCGCCGCGGTCGCGCTGACGCTCGCCGCCTTCGGGCTCGACGCGCGGGCGTCGGCGGCGCGCTTCGCCGGCGCGGCGGTCCTCGGCGCCGCCGCGGTGTGGTTCTCGCAGGGCGCTGTGTTCGTCGTCGCGGGGCTCGCGGCGGCGCTCTTCGCCCTCGCGCGGCGCGAGCGCGCGGTTTCGGGGCGGCTCGTCGCGCTCGTCGCGGCGTGGGCCGTCAGCGCCGGGCTCGCCGTCGCCTCGGGGCTCCATCGCGTCCCGCCGGAGATGCGCGCGTACCTCGACCGGTTCTGGACGCCGTCGCTGCCGAAGGTCCCGCTGCTCGTCTTCGTCGCGGTGGCGGCGTGGCTGCTGTGGAAGCGCAGCCCGCGCGCGGCGCTGCTGCTCGTCGGGCCCGTCGTGGTCACGCTCGGGGCCGCGGCGGCGAAGCTGTATCCGTTCTCGGGGCGAGCGATCCTGTTTCTCGCGCCGGCGGCGATCCTGGCGCTCGCGGAGGCGGCGGGGTGGATCGTCGAAGGGCTCGCGCGCGTGCACGTGCCGCGGAAGGTTGCGGCGGCGATTCCGGCGCTCGCGCTGGTCGGCCTGATCGCCCACGACCCGCCGGTCTACCGCGACGAAGACGCGCGCCCGGTGCTCGCGGCTCTCGCCGCGCGCTGGCGGCCGGGCGACGCGCTCTACGTCTACTACGGGGGCGGCCGGTCGTTTCGCTACTACGGGCCGCTCGTTCATCTCTCGTCGGACGGCGCCGTCCTCGGCGGTTGCCACCGCTCGGAGCCGCGCGAGTACCTGCACGAGCTCGACCGGTTCCGCGGCCGGCCGCGCGTCTGGGTCTTCCGGACGCACGTCTCGTACGGGCTCGGCGAAGGGCCGCTCGTCGACGGCTACCTCGCGCGGCTCGGGAAGAAGGTCGACCGAATCGAGGCCGACGACGCCGACGCCACGCTGTGGGACCTGTCGGGAGGCGCCGGCGCGCCAGCGGATCTGTCCGACACCCAGCCGCTGCCGCCCGGCGACCCCGCCCTCGCCGCCCGCTTCGGCTGCGGCCACGGACCCATCGGCACCGCGCCCTGGGATTAGAGCCCCCCTCACCCCTGCCCTCTCCCCCCTTCGGGGGGCGAGGGTGATCTAAAGAGGAGCGCTCGCCCTTCCTGCTCCCTCTCACCCTGCAAGGGAGCGAGGGGGTCCTTTCCTACTCCCTCTCCCCCTGAAAGTGGAGCGAGGGGGTCCTTTCCTACTCCCTCTCCCCCTGCAAGGGGGAGAGGGCTGGGGTGAGGGGGTCGCGACAACTGGAGACTGTGCGAGAAGACCGCCGAACCCTTTCGGCCTTCGCCCGCGAACTCCGCCACCGTCAAACCGATGCCGAAGCCGTCCTCTGGCGACGCCTCCGCAATTCCCGGCTCGGCGTCCGATTCCGACGCCAGCACGCGGTCGGCCGATTCATCCTCGACTTCTATTGCGCCGAGGCGCGGCTCGCGATCGAGCTCGACGGCGGCGGTCATGCCGAAGTCGGCCAGGAGCATTACGACCGGTGGCGCACGGAGCGCCTCCAGCAACACGACGTGCAAGTCCTCCGGTTCTGGAACACGGATGTCCTACAGAACATAGAAGGCGTCATGGAAGCGATCTGGCGAGAGCTGGAACGGCGCCGCTGAGGACCGCCCCCTCTCCCTTGCCCTCTCCCCCCGCAAGGGACCTGGTGGCGGGACCTGGTGGGGTCAACGCTGAAAACCTGAATTGGGGGAACTGGAGACCTGAATTCAGGAAATCAGCGTTGACCCCACTCCTACTCCCAGAATTCAGGAAATCAGCGTTGACCCCGCTCCCGGCCTTGGGGTGAGGGGGTGCTCCGCTCCCGGCCCCTACGACGCCAGGAAGACCGACATGAACCGGTAGAAGCTCCAGACGTCGACCTTGGACGACATCTCGAAGGTGGAGTGCATGGACAGCAGCGGGACGCCCATGTCGATGACTTCCATCTCCTGCATCGACAGGAATCCGCCGATGGTGCCGCCGGAGTAGCCGTCGACTTTCGGCGTCTGCGTCTGCCACGCGATGTGGTTCTTCTCGAGCAGACCGCGGATCTTCGCGATGAACTCGGAGTTGGCGTCGAACCCGGCGCCGTAGCGTTTGATCGTCGCGCCGAAGCCCAGGCGCGCGGCGCCCGACGGCTCGCTCGTCTGCGGGAAGACCGGGTTGATGCCGTCGTTCGTGTCGGCCGAGACGACCTCGGCGTTCCTCAGCGCCTCGCGCAAATCCAGGTCCGTGTAGCTCTTGCCGCGCTGCGCCCCGAGCAGCCGCGCGTACGTCGAGTTCATGAACTGCGAGCGCGCGCCCGAATTGTTGACCGAGCCGACCTCCTCGAAGTTCGACAGGTACGCCATCGCGGTGTGCTTCGGCGTGCCCTTGATGTCCATCACGGCGCGCGCCGCGCAGTATGACGACAGCCGGTCGTCCTGCCCGTACGCGCCAACGAGCCCACGGTCGATCCCGACGTCGGCCGGCACGGCGTTCGGCACGAGCTGCAGCTCGGCCGAGACGAAGTCCTCCTCGCGGATCCCGTACGTCGACGTCAGCGCC
>DATJXB010000050.1:0-6761 GCA_035500755.1 Thermoanaerobaculia bacterium
CCAGGGCGGCGAGGATCCCGTCGAAGCGCGCGTCGCCGATCGCGGCGCGGTCGGTGACGTACACGGCCTTCACTCGCCCTCCGCGCGGCCCTGGCGGGCGGCCTCGAGTTGCCGCGTCAGGTGGCGCAGGTCCGCGAATCCCGCCGCGAGGTGCACCAGGCCGAGGCCGGAGACGAAGCCCCGGAAGAAGCCGCTGCCGAAGAAACCGGGCACCAGGGGGCGTCCCGTCCACGGGCGCAGCAGGAGATACACGCCGACCGTCGTGCAGTAGAAGACGAAGAGCGCGTTGGCGATCAAGGAGAAAGCCCGCCGGCTCATCGCAGCCCGGGGCGCACGCGTGTCGGTCCGGAAATCACAGGTGGTCGAATTGTCTCAAAAAAAAGACCGCGCCGTTCGGCGCGGTGTGAAGAGGAGGAAACCTCGGAAGAGCTGTGTTTCGCTAGCGTCCCGGAGGCCGATGGCCGCCGCCGCTCGAAGACGGCGCGGGCGCGGCGTGCGGCGCCGGAGCCGGATGCGCCGGCGACGGGGGAGCCGGCCGCGGCGCCGGAGCGACGTCGCGCGGCGCGGAGGACGTCGGGCCGCCGTCCCGGGTCGCGAAGTCGCCCGTTTGCGGGCGGCGTCCGTGCTCGCGGGGCATCGACGAGCGCGCGGAGCCCGAGTCGCCGTTCTGCGAACCGGGGTACGGCGTGCGCCGGCCGGGCACGGAGCCCTCGATCACCCGGCGCGCCGGCGGCATCGATCCGTCGCGGGTGCGCCAGTCGTCGGCGCGTGAGGCCGCCTCCGAGCGCTGCGCGTCGCGCGAGCGGGAGCCGCCGCGGTCGGCGTCGGTGTTAACGGAGTCGGCGACGGTGCGGCTGCCCGGGACCGCGGTCGAGCGCGCGCGCCAGTGCTCGCGGCTTTCGCGGCCCCCGGCCGAGCCGCCGTCCGAAGTCTGCCGCGCGTTGTCGGCGGAGCGGCTCGAGGAGACTCCCACGTCCGGGCGCGAGCGCCAGGACTGGACGGCGGGGTCGTTGCGGGAGTCGTTCGTCGCCGCGGCCGGGCCGCGGCTGTTGAAACCCTCGGCGCCGGAGGATCCGCGCGTCGGGCCGCCGTTTCCGTTGGCGCTCCCGCCCCGCACGACGGTCCGCCCCGTCGCGGGATCCGTCTCGATCCGGGTCGACGACTCGGCCGAAGCCGTGCCGCGTCCGCGCTCCATCACGGGCGCGCCGCGCGGGGCGATCTCGGCGGCGCCGGGACCGCTCAGGCGGCCGCGCTCCGAGATCGCGACGCGGTCGCGCAGCGCGTCGACGCTCTCGCGGGGCAGCTCGCGCTCGCGCGCGAGGACCGGCTCGAGCCGGCGCTGCGTTTCGGGGTCGGACGTGCGCTGGATGTTCCGGGGGGCGTTCTGGACGTAGTCGCGCAGGGAGTCGCGCACGTTCGTGCCGTTGCGCGAGCCGACCACGATCGGGCGCGACGACACCGCGATCTGGCCGCCGAGACGGTCGACGACCCGCGTGCCGGGAATGGAGTCCACGCGGCCGCGCGTCGTGCCGAAACCGTTCGACCCGGTGAAGTTCCAGCCGCGCATGTCCACGTGGCGCGTCGAGAAGGTGCCGTTGAAGGCGAAGGCGATGTTGCTGCGCGGGTACGACCACTGCCGGTAGTACGTGTTCCACCACGGCGAGTAGAAGCCGTAGTAGCCGACCGGGCACCAGCCGACGTAGCCGGGCGTGTAGGCCCAGTAGACCCAGGCGGGCGAGTAGACGTAGCCGGGCGCCCAGCACCAGCTGTTCCAGCCGGCGTCGAAGAACCAGTTGCCGTAGTGGAACGGGTACCAGCCCCAGGGATCCGACGACCACCAGGACATGCCTGCCGGCGTGTAGTACCAGGAACCGTTCGTGTACGGCGACCAGCCCGCGGCGACGTTGGGGCGCCAGACGTAGGTCGAGTAGTTCGTGTTGTAGTCCCAGTCTCCGTAGCCGTCGAGCGAGGCGACATCGCCCGAATAGTCTTCGCCGACGTACTGGCTCGAGGCGTTCTGGGGCGAGTCGTACGTCACCGAGAGTCGGTCGGCGGCCCAGACGTCGAACCGGTCGCGCGAGAAGCTGCCGCGCGCGATCTCGGGCTCCTCGTTGCCCTGGGAGAGGAGGTAGTTGCCGGCGCGCACCGTGTACGAGCCGGTCGGACTCTTGACCTCGACGGATCCCGCCCGCACGATGACCGCGGAGCCGCGGCGCGGGTCGGCGTTGACGCGCACGCGCGAGCCGGCGTTGGCGTAGACGGTCACGTCCTCGGTGTCGACGCGGGGGACGGCCTTGTCGTCGGAGCCGAGCGCCGAGAGAACCACGGAACCTTCCCTCAGCGAGATCGCCGAGACCTCGTCGTCCGCGCCCTGCTGGTTCGACAGCGAGACGAGCTGGACCGACGTGCCGCCCCCGACGTGGAGGACGTTGCCGTCGGCGAGCGCAATCTCGGCGCGCGACGGGTCGTCGGTGCGGATCTCGTCGCCCGCGGAGATGGGGAGGTTGCGCCTGGCCTCGATCGTGCCGTTCAACGGCGAGATCACCGTGACGTCTCCCGAGATCTCACGCACGTACGTGTAGGCGCTGCGCCGCGTCTGTCCCGAGGCCGCGGCCGCCGTCAGGGCGATCGAGGCGATTCCGATCAGGACGCGTCTGCGGGTCATCAGTCCCATCTCCCGCCTCCCGGAGATAGCGAGGCCCGTGCCACGGGCGCGGCTTGCCGATCGACGCAGAATGTGCTTTAAATCAAGCACTTATGGCATGGCGCGAGGAGTGGCCCGGTAGGGTTCTGTCATGCCGGGGAGACAGCCGTTGGAGAGCCGAGGACAGGCCGGGAGCGACCGGCGCGCCTTCCCCTTCCCGCGCGGACGCCGGGGAAGCCCGGCGTTGATTCGCGACATCCTTCGATACGGAGATCCGCGGCTGACCGCGGAGAACGCCGAGGCGGACGCCGCGGGCGAGGACCTGCCCGGGCTGATCGCCGACATGGTCGCGACCTGCCACGCGGCGCCGGGCATCGGCCTGGCGGCGCCCCAGATCGGCGTCAACAAGCGGGTCGCGATCATCGACCTCTCGGTCGGCGCGGATCCCGACGGTGTCCTCGTGCTGGTCAACCCGGTCGTCGTCGAGACGTCGGGGGAGCAGAAAGAAGAGGAAGGCTGCCTGTCGGTGCCGGACCTGGCCGAAAAAGTCGTGCGGCCGGCGCGCGTGCGCGTGCGCGCCGCGGACCTGACGGGTGCGGTGCGGGAGATCGAGGGCACCGGGCTTCTCGCCCGCGCCCTTTGCCACGAAACCGACCACTTGAACGGCACGCTCTTCGTCGACCGCCTGCGAGGCTTGAAGCGCGAGCTGACGTGGCGCAAGATCCGGCGCGCCGTCGCGAAGGGACTCTGGTGAGCTTCCGCGTCTTCAACACGCTCGGCCGGAACGTCGTCGAGCTCGCGCCGCGCGAGGCGGGCCACGTGCGCCTGTACACGTGCGGTCCGACCGTCTACAACACCGTCCACATCGGGAACCTCCGGACGTTTCTCTGGGAGGACGTCCTGCGGCGACACATGCTCGCCCGGGGCTGGCGCGTGACGCACGTCATGAACCTGACGGACGTCGACGACAAGACGATCCGCGGCGCGGCGCAGGCGGGACAGTCGCTGCGCGACTTCACCACCAGGTACGCCGACCTCTTCTTCCGCGACATCGACCGTCTGGGGTTTCAGCGCGCCGAGAGGTACCCGCGCGCGACCGACCACGTCCCGGAGATGCAGGCGATCACGACGAAACTCCTCGAGAACGGCCACGCCTACGAGTCGGAAGGTTCGGTCTACTTCCGCATCGCGACGTTTTCGGACTACGGCAAGCTCTCGGGCATCGACCTCGCGCAGGCGCGGCGCGGCGAGCGCGTGGCCGACGACGAGTACGAGAAAGAAGACGTCAAGGACTTCGTCCTCTGGAAGGCGGCCAAGCCCGGGGAGCCCTCCTGGGCGTCGCCCTGGGGCGAGGGTCGGCCCGGCTGGCACATCGAGTGCTCGGCGATGAGCATGAAGTACCTGGGCGAGCACTTCGACGTCCACACGGGAGCCGTCGACAACATCTTCCCGCACCACGAAAACGAGATCGCCCAGAGCGAAGCCGCGACGGGCCAGCCCTTCGTCGACGTGTGGCTCCACGCCGAGCACCTGATCGTCGACGGCGAGAAGATGTCGAAGTCGAAGGGCAACTTCTACACGCTCGACGACGTGCTCGCGCGCCGCGACGATCCGGTCGCCGTCCGGTACCTGCTCTTGTCGGTGCCTTACCGCAAGAAGCTCAACTTCACGTGGGAGGCGCTGACCGGCGCGGCGACCGCGGTCGACCGGATCAAGTCTGCCGTCGCGCGCCTCGACGACGCCGCTCGGAGCGGCGCCGCCAAGCCCGGGGCGTATCCGGCCGCGGAGCGCGCCGGGAAGTTTTCGGCCGACTTCACGGCGGCCCTGGACGACGACCTCAATACCGCGGAGGCGCTCGGCGTTCTCTTCACGTTCCTGCGCGACGTCAACGCCGCGCAGGTCGACGGCTCGCTCGACGCGCCCGGAGCGGCCGCCGCCGCCGCCGCGGTCCGGGGCGCGGACGCCGTCCTCGGCATCCTGCCGCCGAAGGACGACGTGCTCCCCGCGGAGATCGAGGCGCAGATCGCCGCGCGGCTCGACGCGCGCAAGCGCCGGGACTTCGCCGAGGCCGACCGGATCCGCCAGGCGCTCGAGGCGAAAGGCATCCTGCTCGAGGACGGTCCCGCCGGCACGAGGTGGAAGCGGAAGTAAGCTTCAGCCGTGATCCTGGCACTCGTCGTCTTCCTCCGGGTGCTGCCGGCGCTCGCGGCGGACGAGAAAGTTCCCGGACCCGCGCTCTCGCGCCAGGCCTACGAGGCGCAGTATCCGAAGCAGGGAACGAGCGCGGCGGCGCTCGAGATCGCCGAGCTGGCCGGCAAGCTCGGCATCGACGCGACGGTCGACTCGGGACCGGAGGCGCGGCCTTCGCCGGATACGACGACCGCGGCTGGCCGCGCGATCGCCGCGTGCTCGGCGTACGTGAACGCCCAGCTCCAGGACTCGAGCGACGCCGTCGACGCGCCGCCGGCGGCCGTGGCCGATTTTCTCGAGGAGCACGCCGCGGCTCTCGCCGGCATCGTCGCGGCGGCCTCCGGGCGCCGGGAGATCGCGTGGGACATCGACGTGACCCTCGGGACGCGATCGCCGGTCCCCGCCTGGGCCGGCCTGACCCTCCTGCAGAGGGTCCTCGCGGCGCAGGTGCTGCTCGACCTGCGGCGGCAGGATACGCCCGCGGCTCTCGCCGGCATCGAGGCGATCTGGCAGATCGCGCGGAGCGTGGCCGTTCGGCCCGAGCTGCTGTCCGAGCTGATGGCGATGAGTCAGGCGCGGCTCGCCGTCGGGTTGCTGCGGAAGGTGCACGCTCCGGCGTACGGGTGGGAAACGCGTCTGCGCGAGGACACGTTCCTCCAGGCATTTCTGACGGCCTTCCAGAACGACGCGTGGCCCTCGGCGGATCACCCGGGAATGGCGGACAACGCGGAAATGCTCGGGCGCATCTATCGGCGCTTCGCCGACGGGCTGATCGCAAAGAGTCCGTGCGCCTGGACGGCGCCGGATCTGCAGCAGGCCTGGGACGTCGCGATCAGCGGCGAAACGGATCCCAACGACATCGAAATCACGATCTCCTCGGACGCGATCATCCGGATGCTCCTGCGGGAGTACCGGCTGCTCGTGGAATCCGAGATGACGGCCCTGATCCTCGACGCGCGCGCCGAGCGCGCCGCCTCGCGGGAGGACGAATGGCCGGCGCGCCTGCCGGACCTCGAGTCGAAGGTCTGCCCCGGCCGCGTCTACCGCTACGAGCGCCCGGGCGGGGTGACGCTCGCCTTCGTGGGTCCCTTCCCCGGAACGGGGGAGTCCACGCTCAGCCTGCCGCCGACCTTCCGCGGTGCGCCGCCGCCGACCCGCACGCCCACGCCGACGCCGACGCGGACGCCCACCACCTTGACTCCGACGCCGACGCCGCGTACGCTCCGCGGGCGATGACGACGGCTCGTCCGGCCTCGACCTGGTGGTGGCGGGAGTCAACCCGGTAGGGCGCAGCCACGCCCTGCCGTAAGGTTCGGGCGGGGCGTACCACGACGACGAAGCGGAACCCCCGGCCCGGACGGGCTCGGGGGTTTTTGATTTCATGGACCGAACGCTTCTGAAACCCGCGTACGTGGCGTCGATGGCGCCGAAGGACATCGACGACGCCCGGCGTCTGGCTTCCCGGGTGCCCGATGCGTTCGTCACCCTCGAGTACCGCCTCGATCTCGCGGAAGAACGCATCGACCCGCGTGCGCTCCTCGAGATCGACCCGCGCGCCACGATCGTGACGTACCGGACTCTCCGGGAAGGCGGCCGATTCGAGGGCTCCGCCGGCGAGTACCGGCGCCTCGTCACGGAGGCGTACGAAGCGGGGGCGATCGTCGACGTCGAGTTCTCGTCGGGGCTGCTCGCGTCGCCGTCGGCGCTTCCCGATCGCCGGCGTGTCGTCGCTTCGCTCCATGCGCCGTTTGGCCTCCCCGACGACTGGGCGGAGCGCCTCGAAGCCATGCGGGCGACCAGCGCCGGCGCCGTCAAGCTCGTGGCGGGCGCGGCGCACGTCGAGGCCGCGCTGCGGATCGGCGACCTCCAGAAGGGACACGCCGACGGCGTCGTCGCGATCTTTCCGATGGGCCCGGCGAGCGCGCCC
>DATJXB010000051.1:0-41239 GCA_035500755.1 Thermoanaerobaculia bacterium
GCTCGAGTCCGGCCGGATCGTGGTGGACGAGGGAAGCTGGCGCTGGCAGGCGGAGTCGGGCCAGGGACTGCTCGACTTCGACGGCGCTTCGTCGGCGGACGCCCCGGTCACCGAGTTCGCGCGCCGCCCGGAGGACGAGCCCGAATCCCGCGAAGCCGACGGCTGGTTCGAGCGCGCGTGCGAGCTCGAAGCGGACTCGCCGCTCGAGGCCAGGGCGGCCTACGAGCGCGCCATCGATCTCGATCCGGCGCACGCCGAGGCGCACGTCAACCTGGGACGGCTTCTTCACGAGGCGCAAGACCCGGCGGCGGCCGCGGAGCACTACCGCGCGGCGCTCGACGCGCGTCCGGGGGACGGCACGGCGGCCTTCAACCTCGGCGTCGCCTACGAGGACCTCGGCCTCCTGCCGGAGGCGCTGCTTCAGTACCAGGAGGCCGTCCGGTTCGATCCCGCCAACGCCGACGGCCACTACAACGCGGCGGCTCTCGCCGAGCGTCTCGGACGCCCGGCCGAAGCCGTCCGGCACCTCAAGGCTTTCCGGCTTCTGACGCGCGGAAGGGCGCCGGAATGAGCGCACGCTCGCGGCGGGATTCTCGGATCGCGTTCTGGGAGATCGCCGCGCGATTTTTCGCCCTGGCGCTCGCGGGCGCCATCCTGCTGCCGGCGGCGACCTTCGGTCTCTGCGCGCCCTGCTGCGACGCGACGCCGCGGCGCGCCGCCGACTTCGCCGCGCCGTCGTGCTGCGACTGCCGCGCGGACCTGCGGCCCGCGGACGCGGTCCCGGCCGCGGTACCGGTCGTGTCCACGTTCGCCGCGGCCGCCGCGCCGGTCGTCGTCGGATTGATGCCCGTCCCGGCTTCCGTCGTCGTCGCGCCGGCCGCGCTCCGCGCGCGTTCCGGCCCCGCCGCCCCCGCTCCCCGGCGGCTCTGATCCCGGGCGGGCCGCGCCCGCCGCGCCGGATCGTCCGCAACGCCGTGTCGGAAGAGGGGAGGCGCCTTGCGCTCTCGGGTCTTCGCCGTTTCGATTCTGTTTCTTGCCGCATCCGCGCTCGCGGGGGCGCAGAGCGCGGGCGGCGATCCCATGGCCGAAATGCGGGACATGCCCGCGATGGACCACTGGATGACGATGGTGCACGGCTGGATGTTCGTGAACGACGACGACCAGGGAGGCCCATCGGGCGGCCACGCCCTCGAGTCGCAGAACCACTTCATGGGGATGGCGACGCACTCCTTCCTCGGCGGCAAGCTCGCGCTCCTCGGGACGCTGTCGCTCGAGCCGGTGACGATCCCGTCGCCGGGAAGCCCCGAGCTCTTCCAGACGGGTGAGACCAACCAGGGCGTGCTCCTCGTCGACCTGCAGCACCCTCACGACTTCTTCGCGCAGATCGCCGGGCAGTGGGACCGGAAGCTCTCGGCGGACTGGAACCTCTCGTTCTACGCGGCGGTCGTCGGCGAGCCGGCGCTCGGACCCCCCGCGTACGTCCATCGCCTGTCCGCTCTCGAGAACCCGACGGCGCCGCTGTCCCACCACAACCAGGACTCGACCCACATCTCCTACGACGTGCTCACGCTCGGCCTTCAATCGGGGATCTTCACGTTCGAGGGCTCGGCCTTTCACGGCGCGGAGCCCGACGAAAACCGCTGGAACATTCAGGCCGGGGCGATCGACTCGTTCTCCGGCCGCCTGACCGTCAATCCGCTTCCCGGCTGGACCGTGCAGGTCTCCGGCGGCCGCCTGACCAACCCGGAGCCGGCCGAGCCGGGCGACCTGACGCGCCTGACGGGCATGCTCGCCTACGAGAAGACGACGGCCGACGGGTCGCTCGCGGTCTCGCTCATCACCGGGCTCAACGAGGAGGAGGGTCTCCGTTTCTGGGGCACGCTGCTCGAGGGCAACTGGGTCTTCGCGCGCTCGAACACGCTCTACGGCCGCCTCGAGGCGGTGGACCGCGATCTCTACGTCCTGACCTACAAGCGGCAGCCGCCGCCCGGCCTCCCGCCCGACCGGACCCGCGTCTACGCCGCGACCCTCGGCTACGCGCGCGACTTTCCCGCCGTGCCGTATCTGCAGACGGGGGTGGGCGCCGACGTCACGCTCTACGGGTTCACGGCGCGCCTGGACCCGGTGTACTCAGACCGCCCGGTGTCCTTCCACGCGTTCCTGCGGATCGCGTTCGACTTCGGGGGCGGGATGGAAGGGCACGCGCCCGCGAGGCCCTGACGGCGCGCCGCCCATCGCGGCGAGCACGCGCTCGATCTCCTCCCGCGTCGCGCCGAGCTTGCCCCGCGCGGCGACGAGATCCTCGGCGCGCACCGGATACCAGTTCCGCCGGGACGCGTCGGAGAGACCGATGACGTCGAGGGGCTCGATGGCGCGGGCGACGGCGTCGAAGAGCTCGGCGCGGCGCGTCGGATCGCGGGCGACCGCGAGACGGCAGCAGGCGCGCAGGTTCGGGCCGAAGGTCGGATGGTCTCCGGCGAGAAACGACCCGGCGAGCGCGGGGCGCCCGAGGCGGCGCGCCGCCTCCGCGTAGCTCGCGGCGGCGAAGTAGAGCTTCGTCAGCGCGGCAAAGGTCTCGAAGTCGGAAAACGCCGCGAAGAGCGCCGCGACGAGAAGCGCCGCCGTGTCCGCTTCGAAGAGGGTGCGCGCGCCGTGGTCCCGAAGCCGCGCCTCGAAAGACGGGCCGCGCCAATCCTCGCCGAGCGCTCCCGCGAGCCGCTCGATCCCGAGGAGCGCGAGGGGAAAACCGGTCGACAGCAGCGGGTCGACGAAGGCGGCCGCCGACGGCAGCATCGCCCAGCCGGGCCCCGCGGCGGCGGTGGTGCGGAAGGGGAGCGGGCGCCGGTAAAACGGCGTCATCGCCCGGGCGCCGGCGAACTGCGCGCGGACGGTCGGCAGGCGCTCGAGCAGGCGCGCCCACGCCGGCGCCCCGTCCTCGAGGCCGATCTCCCGGGCGAGCTCGGGTGTGGCCGCGACACCGGCGCTGGTCAGCCCGTTGTTGAAGCGCAGCACCCAGATCCAGCCTCCGTCGAAGACGTGATGGACCGCGGCGTCGTCCACGGGATAGGGAGGCGGCTCGTCCGAGGCGCCGATGCCGAGCGCGTCGAGGCGGCGAACGTTTTCGAAGTGGGCGAAGAGGCCCCGGGTCGCCGGCAGGTCTGCGAACGCGGCGGCGGGCAGCTCGAGCGCGCGGTGGAGGAAGCCGCCCGGACCGGACGCGTCGACGACGAGGCGGGGCCGGATCCGCTCGGCCGTGCCGGCGCGCGTGGCTTCGAGGGTCAGGCCTTCGGCGTCGCGCGCCGCGACGCGCAGCTCGGTGCGGTCCCGGTACTCGACGCCGGCCGCTTCCGCTTCGCGGACGAGGAAGGCGTCGACGTCGGGCCGGTACCAGTGAGTGTCGGCGACCTCGTCGTTCGGGCTCGCGGCGACGAGGAGCTGATCCCGGCGCCCGGGATCGCCGGCGAACGGCTGGCCGCGCTCGTGGGCGTAGAACGTGAAGCCGCGTTTCAGGCCGGCGGCGACCTCGGGATGGATGCGCTGCCATGAACCCCATGCCGAGAGCGGCAGCAGCCGCGGCAGGTCGTGGCGGCGCGCGAGCTCCTCGAGCAGCAGGTTCGCCAGCGGCGAGGACGACTCGCCGATCGCAAAGCGCGGGTGCGAGCCCCGCTCGAGGAGGACGACGGAGCGGCCGAGGCGCCGCGCGAGGAGGGCGAGGAGCGAGCCCGCAAAGCCCGACCCCACGACCGCGACGTCGTGAGTCTCCTTCAAGCGCGGCCTCCGCACTCGCCGCAGCCGACGCGCGGGAGCGCCCGCTGGCTCCGGTTCGCGTCGGCGAGCCGTGCCGCACGGGCGTCGAAACAGGCGGCGCAGCGCCGGAAGCGCGCCAGGTCCCAGAGGTCGGCGAAGACCCGGCCGCGGCGAAGGCCGAGCCCGAAGTCGAGCGCCTCCTCGAGCACCGAGAGGCGCGGCTCGGCGAAGAGGCCCCCGGCCGAGAGCGCGTCGAGGGCGCCGTTGCCGGCGCGCGTCGGGATCACCGAGACGGCGGCGGCACCACGGTCGAAGGCGAACTCGATCGAGCGCCGGGTCCAGGCGAGGCCTTCCGGCTCGTCGAGGAAGGGCAGCCCGGCGAGCACGAAGACGCGCAGGGCGATGTCTTCCCGGGCGAGGAACTCCGCGGCCGCGCCGAAGTCGCGCAGCGTCATGCGCTTGTTCAGGCGCTCGAGCGTGGGCTCGTGGACCGTCTCGAGACCCAGCGCGACCTCGAGCGCGCTCCCCGAGAGATCGCGGAAGCGCCGGCACGAATCGCCGACCAGCGCGGGGTGGGCCTCGACCACGACGCGCTCGAAACGCCGCACGAGCGCGGCGAGCGCGTCGAAGTCGGCCGGCGGAATCGCCCGAGGGTCGAAGAAGCTGCCCGCGTTGTAGAGCTTGACCCAGCGCGCCGCACCGAGCTCGCGCAGCGCCTCCTCGATCTGCGCCGGGATCGCTCCCGCGGCGACCGACTCGGTCAGCGTGTTCTTCCAGAGGTCGCACATGAGGCAGCGCCAGGGACATTCGCGGTTCGTGAGGAAGATCGCGGCGACGCCCACGAGCTCGCCCGAGGCGTCCGGTTCTTCCTCGAGGAACGCCGCGTAGGCCCGGCGCGGGTCGAGCGCGCGTCGCGGGGGCCGCCGCGAGAGGATCCAGCGGTCGCGCGCCGCGGCGTCGGCCGGGTAGGCGGATTCGGGCGCCGCGCTCACGCGTAGAGCGAGAGGAAGTGCGCGCGGTAGGCCGACTCGTCCTCGGGGATTCGCCGGCGCGATTCTTCGGGGGCGATCGCCCCGTGCTGGAACCGGCGCTTGGGAAACACGGGCATGCGGAGTCCGGTCACGGCTTCGACCCCGCGCGCGACCACGTCGCCCTTCAACGCGTAGAGCTTTCCGGTGTCGCCGGCCGTCATCGCCGCGAACGGAATCGCCTCGGCGACGGCGATGACGCGGGGCCGCGTGAACGGGCTGAACCCGTCGAACCCGCACGCCCGCAGGGGCGCGTACGTCCGGCTGTACGAGCGGCTCTGGCCGCCCGTGTAGGTCAGCGAGTGCTTGAGGCGCCCCACGCCCCAGCCCTCCTGGTAGAGGAGCGGGTTGTTCACGACGCTCCGGATCGTCAGCTCCTCGTTCTCCTCGATCGGATAGTCCTTCAGGTTTTCGTCGCCGCCGTCGCCGTCCAGGAGAATGCGCCAGTCCGGATACCGCGCGCGGATCCCCCGGCAGAGCGCGAGCGCCATCGTGGCCGAGGCGACGTCCAGCGGCTTGTAGTCCTCGATCAGGCGGACGGTCTCGAAGGGGTCGAGCGCGCCGGGATCGACGTCGATCGGCTCGAGGAAGAGGCCGAGGCCGAGCGCCTCGAGAAACGCGCGCGCCTGGGCCAGGTCCTCGCCGCCCGCGCCGGAGAGCGTGAACGCCTTGAGCCGCGAGAGATCGAGGCCGAGCCGGCCCATGGCGTGGTAGGCGAGGAGGAAGACGGCGCCGCTGTCGATGCCGCCCGAGAAGCAGACGCCCACGGGCTCGCGCGCGGGCAGGGCCTCCAGCCAGCAGGCGATCTCGTCGGCCAGGGCGCCGGCGTAGAGCGGGCCGATCGCGGCGGCGTCCGGCGGCAGCGTGGCGCGCGACGGGGTGAAGAACCGGGCGTAGGTCGGCGACGGGTCGGGGCAGCCGACGAGCTCGATCTCGACCACGTGGTGGGCCGGCACCATGCGCGTGTAGCTCGGATGAAACTGGGCGGCGAGGCGCTCCGAGCGCAGGAACGCATGAATCGTGTCGATGCGATCGGCCACGACGAGCGCCGGGCCGTCCTGCTGTTTGGCGAGGAAGTACCGCATCGGCCGGTCGAGCGAGCGCGCCATCCGCACGCGCCGCCCGTCGCGCGCGACGAGGGCGAAGGACCCGTCGATCGAGAGGACGCTCTCGGGATCGGCCGCGGCCACGCGCGCCCGCGCCTCCTCGAGCGTCATGCCGCGGAGGCGGTTTGCCGCGGGATCGGTCAGGTCGACGACGCGCTCGACGTAGCGATGGTCCATGGCCGGCACCTCTCGATAGACGCGCGCATCGTACGCCCGGGCGCGAGACATTGGCCGCTAGATCGTTTAAAATGAGGAAAATGGCAGCGACGTCGTCCGGGGAGGCCGCGCCGGCGGAAGCGTCGAGCGCGGGAGGGTCTTTGACTGCCCTCGGCGCGCTGCTGGCCGCGATGCGGCCCAAGCAGTGGATCAAGAACCTGGTCCTGCCGTTGCCGTTTCTCTTCGGCCGGGCCCTGCAATCGTCGAGCGGCTGGATCCTCGCGGCCGAAGGCGTGGCCGTCTTCAGCCTGATCGCGAGCGGCATCTACCTCGTCAACGACATCATGGACCGGGACCGCGACCGGGCCCACCCGGAGAAGCGGCACCGGCCGCTCGCCTCGGGTCGTCTCCGCGTGTCGACCGCGGCCGCGTTTGCGGCGATCCTCGTTCTCGGCGGTCTCGGCGCCGCTTACTTCCTGCGGCTCGAGTTTGGCGAGTGGTGCACGGCCTACGCGATCCTGATGATCGCGTACTCGCTCGTCCTGAAGCGCGTCCCCTTCCTCGAGGCGCTCATCGTGGCCGCGGGAATGCCGCTGCGCGCCCTCGCCGGCGCGGCGCTCGCCGGCGTCTGGCCGTCCCAGTTCCTGCTGATGTGCGCCTATCTGCTCGCTCTCTTCCTCGTCGCCGGGAAGCGGCAGTGGGAGTACCACAACGCCGGCACGCGCTCGTCCGCCGAGCACCGGCCCGCGCTGGCCGCCTACCGCGCCGAAGGGCTCGACCATCTCTTCATCGTGACGGGGCTGGCGACGGTGTCGGCGTACAGCGCGTACAGCGTCTTTCCGTCGACCGCCGCGCACTACGGCGGCCACACGCTCGCCGCGACGATTCCGTTCGTCGTGCTCGGGCTCGCCCGGTACGTGCATCTGGTGTATCGCCGCGGGGGAGGAGGCAATCCCACCCAGGCGCTCCTCGTGGACGACCCGTGGCTCCTCGTCATCGTTTTGGGCTGGGTGGTAACTGCAGGATGGATCATCTATGGCCGCTGACCGAGAAGTCGGAGGAAGGCAGGAGCCGCCGCCGCCCGAGCGGAACGTCCGTCTCGGCGTCGGGTTCCTCGCTTACAACGAAGAAGAGTTGATCGCGAAGACCGTCGCCGAGGCGGTCTCGTCGCTCTCGGCGATCCCGAACCTGACGTGGCACGTCGTCGTGGTCAACGACGGCAGCCGCGACCGGACGGGAGAGATCGCCGAGGAGCTCGCCCGGAAGGACCCGCGGGTCTCCGTCGTCCACCACGACGGCAACAAGGGCTACGCCGTGGCGACCGAGACCGCCCTGCGCAACGTCCCGGGCGAGGTCGTGATGGTCGTCGACGGCGACGGGCAGCACACGATGGCGGACGCGCCGCTCTTCCTCGACGCGATCGCCCAGGGCGCGGACGTCGTCTTCTGCTGGAAGAAGGTCCGCCACGACCCGGTCGGCCGGCTGATCCTGTCGCGGGGGCTTCGGATCCTGTCGCACTGGATCCTCGGCTCGCCGCTCCATGACATCAATGCGGGGTGCCGGGCGTTCCGGAAGGACGTCGCGCGGCGCATCGAGATCAAGCACCGCATCAACTTCGTCGGCGACGAGATCTACGCGCGCTGCCGCATCGCCGGCTGGAAGGTCGCCGAAGTGATCGTGCAGCACTTCCCGCGCGAGGCCGGCCAGTCGATCCACCGGCCCTTCAAGATGCTCGGCACGATCTTCCGCGTGATCCGCTACCTGTTCGACCTGCGCGCCGAGATGCACCAGGCCGAGCGGCTGCGCCGGCTCGTCGCCAAGGGACGGCCCGCGTCATGAGCGGCGGCACGGTCATCCTCGGCGCGGGGCCCACGGGGCTCGGCGCGGCGTACCGGCTGCGCGAGCGGGGCGAGGACGGTTTCGAGATCTTCGAGCGCTCGGGCCAGGTCGGCGGGCTCGCGACGAGCTTCACGGACCCGCAGGGCTGGACGTGGGACGTCTCGGGCCACATCATTTTTTCGGGCTACAAGTACTTCAACGACTTCCTCGGCAAGGTCCTCGGCCACGACGGCATCCGCTGGATCGACCGCGAGAGCTGGATCAAGTTCGAGGACAAGTACGTCCGGTACCCCTTCCAGAACCATCTCTCGTCACTGCCCGAGAAGGCGATGCTCGAGTGCCTGATCGGCCTCGTCGAGTCGCAGACGATCGACAAGGACCGGGCGTTCAAGAACTTCGAAGAGTGGGTGCTCGCGAAGTTCGGCGCGGGTGTCGCGAAGCACTTCATGAATCCCTACAACTTCAAGGTGTGGGCCACGCCGCTCTCGGAGATGGGCTACTACTGGATCGCCGAGCGCGTCTCGGTCGTCGACTGGCGCAAGGCCATCGAGACGACCGTGGTGCCGAAGTCGACGGACTGGGGTCCCAACGCCAAGTTCGGCTATCCGCTCCACGGCGGGACGCTCGGCCTCTGGAAGGGCGTGCTGCCGTTTCTCGGCGACCGCGTCCGGTTCCACAAGCGGGCCGTCGCGGTGGACGAGGAGAAGCGCGAAATCGAGTTTTCGGACGGGACGACGCGATCCTACGACCGCCTGTTGACCACGCTGCCGCTCGAGGCGTTCGTCGCGCGTTTGAAACACGCGCCCGAGAAGGTGCGCGGGGCGTCGACGAAGCTGCTGTTCAACCGCCTCTTCTCCGTCGGCGTCGGCTTGAAGCGCCCGTCGCCGTCGGACAAGAACTGGATCTACTTCCCGAACCCGAAGACACCCTTCTACCGGATGACGTACCTCTCCAACTATTCGCCCGAGATCGTTCCGGGCGGCGACACGTCGAAGTACTTCTCGGTCCTGACCGAGACGTCGTACTCGAAGTTCAAGCCGCTTCCCGGGGGCGACTTCGGCAAGGCCGTCGTGGACGGGCTCGTGGCCGAGGGGATTCTCCAGCCCTCCGACCTGAAGCTCATCGAGACGATCTTCCTGATCCACGCGGGCCACTCGTACCCGATCCCGTCGGTCGACCGGAACCCGGCGCTGGAGACGATTCACGCCTACCTCGAGCCGCGGGGCATCTTCTCGCGCGGCCGGTTCGGATCGTGGAAGTACGAGATCGGCAACCAGGACCACTCGCTGATGCAGGGCGTCGAGCTCGTGGACCGCTGGCTCGACGGGAGCGAGGAGAAGGTCTTCCGGACCTGACGGGGCGCGGACGCGCGCGGAGGCTCGAGCCATGGAGACGGTTCGCGCGGCGGCGGCGGCGACTTCTGCCCGAACAACCACATGGCCGTGGTCATCGCGAAGGCACTCGGGGTGTCCTGGCCCGATGGATCGCGTGAGACGCTTCCCGGGCGGCGCTCCCGGTTGACCCGCTCGCCGCGGCCGGCCGGCCCGCCGCGGGCGGCTCCGTGGCTGGCGCTCGCGGGCGGCGGCGCGCTCGTCGTCGCGGGGCGCTTCCTCGCGGTGCAGGACCTCGCGCCGGCGGCGATCGCGGCGCTGGCCGCCGGGCTTCTCGCGTGGATCGCCGCGGTGTGGATCGACCCGCCGGCGCCCGATCTGCTCGGGGACCTCGATCCGCGCGAAGGTGCTCCGCGGTGGACCCTCCTCGCGCTGGCAGTCGCGGCGGCCGCGGCCTGCTGGTGGCGGATGCCGGCGGAGGAGTTCCGGCTCGACGGCGTCGCGGCCTGGCTGATCGCGATCGCCTCCTGGTTCGCCGCCTGGCGGCCTCGGGCGCGATCTCGGCCGCGCGCGCCGATGTCCTGGCCGGTCCGCCTCGCGCTGGCCGCGATCCTCGCGGTCGCCGCCTGGTTCCTCTTCCACGACCTGGCGCGCGTGCCCGGCAACCCGGTGAGCGATCACGCCGAGGAGATGCAGGATCTCGACGAACTGCTCCGCGGCTCGACGCGCGTGTACTTCCTGAAGAACCTCGGGATCCCGCCGTTCTACTTCTACTGGACCGCGGCCTTCCTGAAGCTCACGGGGCTGCCGCTGCGTTTTCTCTCCGTCAAGGCCGCAACCGCGACTTTCGGCCTCCTGCTGGCGCCGGCGTTGTACCTCTGCGGCGCGGAGCTGGCCGGGCCCGGGCTCGGCCTGGCCGCGGCGGCCTTCGCCGCGTGGGGGAAGTGGCCGGTCGCGCTCGCCCGGGAGGGCCAGGAGTACGTCTTCGCAATTCCCACGACCGCCTTCGCGCTCTGGGCGATACTGCGCTGGCTGCGCCGCGGCGACCGCGGCTCGCTGCTCTGGGCGGGCCTCGCCCTCGGAGCGGGAATGGCGACCTATGCGACGTTCCGCGTCGTGCCTCTGCTGATCCCGCTCGCGGTCGTCGCCGCGCTCCTCGACCGGCGCCGGCGAGGTCTCCGTTGGCGAGCCGTCGCCGACGGCGCTCTCGCGGCGGCGATGGGCCTCGTCGTCTTCCTCCCGGTTCTGAAGTTCGCGCTGCTCGGCGGCAACCGCGACTTCTTCTGGTCGCGGGTCCTGACGCGCGCCACCGGTGTCGAGCGGCCGATCGAGGGAAACCCGCTCGGCATCTTCGTCCGCAACCTCGGGAACATGGCGGCGGCGTTCCACTGGCAGGGCTCCTCCACGTGGACGCTGCTCCTGCGCTACGACCCGCTGCTCGACGTCGTGTCCGGGGCCCTGCTCCTCGCCGGGATCGTCCTGGCCTTCCGCCTCGCGCTGTCGGGCGCGTGGCGATGGACGCTCCTGCTCCTCCTGCTCGTCGTCCTGACGCTCCCGTCGACGCTGGTCCTGGCGTATCCCGAGGAGAACCCGAGCGTCAACCGGGCCTCCGCGGCGATTCCGGCCGTCTTTCTCCTGGTGGGCCTGGCGGCGGCCTACCTGGGGGCCGGCTTTCGGCGCGAGGGGCCCGGGTTGCGCGCCGCCGGGTTTGCGGCGCTGCTCGCGGGGGCGCTCGTGTCGGCGCGCGAGAACGCCGAGGCGTACTTCCGCCGACTCGGGACCTCGTACGACGCCCTGATCGAGCACGCCGTCGAGATCGCCGCCGTCCTGAGCCGGTATCGGGACGAAGGGATCCCGCTGTCGCAGCAGTATCTGCTGTCGACGCGCTTCTGGGTGGACGCGCGCAACGTCGCGTTTCAGCTGGGCGACCCGGGATGGTGGGAGGCGCACAACGTGCCGCCTCACGAGACGCCGGAGGGGCTCACGGCGAGGCCGCTCGCCTTCGTCTACCGGTCGAACGACGTCGAGCGGCAGGAGGCGCTGCGGCGGCTGTACCCCGAGGGCGTCGCCCGGATCTTCCCGCAGTCCAACGCGGACCGCAGCTTCGTCGTCTACCTCGTGCGTTGACGACGGACGGCCGCGGCCGCGCCGGTCGGTCGGCTAGAATAACGACACCGAGATGACGGTACGGAGGAGTTGAGGATGAGCACCTGCACCCGTGCGTTCGCCCGCGGGGTCCTGGCGGTGACCGTGTTGGCCCTGAGCGTTCCCGGATGCCGCAAGGGCGAGTCGGCCGGGCCGTCCGCGGCGGCGCCCGCCGCCACCGCGCCGCCCGCCGTCCCGACGCTGAACGGCGGGGAGGCCCCCGCGCCCATGGTGCGCGACGCTCTCGACATCGACGGCCAGAGCGTGACGGTCGAGCACTCGGCGCTCGACATCGGACGCGTCAACGACCTCTTCGACGACAAGCCGGAGACGCTGGCGCGCACGACGAAAGCCAACCCGGCGGTCTACATCTTCACGTTCTCGAAGCCCCGGACGCTCAAAGGCATCGAGGTGCAGACGGCCACGATGGACATCAGCCTGAAGTGCGTGGCCACGCTGGCCGCCGGCGGCGAGAAGACGTTCGCGGACGTGTACCATGGACAGCCGGCCGACCCGACCGTCAAGCTCGACTTTCCGGGGCTCTCCGGTCCCGTGCAGACGCTGCGCGTCGAGATCGGGAACGCGGCCGGCGGCGACGGGCACATCCACGTCCGCATGGTGAAGTTCCTCTAGAGCTGCCGGGCGCGCCGGCCGGGCCGGCGGGCCGCGCCTAGTCGACGCAGAGGGCGGGTGTGCCCGGCCAGGTCCAGAGCCTGAAGCGCTCCTGATCGGTCGTGGTCCTGACGGAGCAGGGCACCCGTCCCGCGGCCTCGAGCGCGCGTTCGATCCGCTCCCGGGCCGGCGCGGGCACCTGGGGATTCACGAAGATCGCGGCGTTCTTGTCCGCGACGACGGCGGGATCGAGCGGGCCCGAGGCGTCGGCGCCGAGCCCGATCGTCGTGAAGCCCTTCGCAGACTCGTGCAGATCGTAGACGTCGAGCATGATGCCGACGCCGACGCCATCCGTGACGGCCTGGGAAAGCATGACGAGCCGCGGCCGCTGGCCGGCAGGCAGCTTCTCGAGTCGCGTGCCGAGGCGCACGACGAGCGGGTCGAGAACCTGATAGCCGTCGCTGCGCCGGACGGACACGACGTGCGCCTGGACGACGTTCAACGTGACGACGGCGATCAGCACGGCGGCCAGAACGGTCCGAGCGGTCCGGCTCGAGACGCCGGCGTCGCCGGCGAGGCCGAAGAGGCGCCAGAGGCCGGCGGTGGCGAGGACGCAGAAGAGCGGCAGGAGCAGGAAGAACCGCGTCGTGGGCGGGTAATCCCGGTCGTGCGTCGTGCCGCCGAGCAGCAGCAGGAACCCGAGGCTGATGACGAGGAAGGCGACGAAGCGGTCCCGCCGAAAGAGCCAGAGCGCCGACGCGATTCCCACGAGGAAGAGCGCGCCCGTCAGCGGGTCGACGTAGGAGCTCGTCACGAAGTGATCCTCGGAGCCGAGGAGAACCGGAGAGTAGACGGCGTAGACGCCGTTCGACCAGAAGTGGTGGATGAGCCGCTCCTTGGAGGCCACGAGCTCGGGGTTGTAGTAGACGGTGCCCGGCCTCTTGCCCTCGAAATACGTCGGCTGGAAGGGGAGCGGAAAGATCGTCAGCGCCGTGACGAGGCCCGCCATGCCCCAGCGCGCGAGCACCGCCCGGCTCGTCGGCGGGACGTAGAAAAGCAGCAGAAACGCGGGCAGGGGCAGGATGTAGAGCGCGGCCGGGTAGACGTAGAAGCAGAGAGCCGCCGAGAAGCCGAGACCGACGAAGGCGATCATGCGCCGCGTCCGCACGGCGCACGCGGTCGCGGCGAGCAGCATGCCCATCGCGAGATACGCCTGGAACTTGTCGTAGCCGATCTTGCCGAAGGCGATGATGTAGTGAGAGGCGGCCATGACGACCGTCGTCGCCAGCGCCGCACGCCTCGAGAGAAACGTCCGCAGAAAGCGGTAGAAGAAGGGCAGCGCGAGCGCGGCGCAGTAGAGGCTGCTGAACCGCCAGCCGAAGCTGTTGACCCCGAGCAGCCGCATCGAGGCCGCCTGCACGAGCGAGCACGCGTAGGGGTCGAGGCCCTCGAGGCCGCCTTCGAGCTGGAAGAGGTGCGCGAGGACGTAGGCGCGGTCGTGCTGTTTCAGGATGAGCTGGGCGATGTCGAAGTTGCGGTACTCGTCGCCCACGAGGGCGAACCACCACGCGTCGACCCGCCACAGGTACACGGCGACGGCGGCGAGGACGAGCAGCGGAATCGGCCCCGTCTTCTTCCAGCGTGCCGCGACGTTGGCGGAGGCGAGGACGGCCAGGGCGACCAGCGGGAGCTCGAAGCGGTGGTACGTGTGGACGCTCGCGAAAGCGAGGATCATCGTGACGTGGGCGGCCACGATCGAGAGCACGACCGCGCGTTTTCGCCGCCACAGCCTCTGCAGCGCCCCGAAGGAGATCTCGCGCAGCAGCATGCCGAACCCGAGGGCGGCGAGCGCGAAGACGAGGCTCGGGCCGGGAATCGCCCCCGTGGCCGCCTGGCGCGCGAAGAGGAGCGCGGCGGCGGCGGCGCCGGCGGCGGCGGCCGAGGTCGCGAGGACGCGCTGTCGCGGCGGGGCGGTCCCGCGGCGCGGCCGCCGGGCGAACGCCATGCGGCTGCGCCAGGCCGAGAGGCCCGCGGCCGAGCGAAATCCCGCCAGCACGAGAAGGAACACGAACGCGCCGGCGAAGACGAGGGCGTAGTCGGGAAGGTTGACGTCGGCCAGCAGCGGGAAGCGGTCCTTGAAGTCGGTCAGGTACCGGTTGTACGGGAGGCGCCAGAGGATCCACCGGTACTCCACGGCGATGGCCGGGCCGAGAGCCGCCAGCAAGGCGGTCGCCAGCAGCAGGGCCCAGCGTCTCGGCGGCGCGGCGATCCGGGCGTCCCGAGCGGAAAGGCTGGCGCTCGTCGTCATGGTTCTCTCAGCGGAACGCGTCGAGCGGCCAGACGTCGATGCGGTTCATGTCCCGGTCGCTCACGAGCACGTGGCCGTACGCGTCGAGCGTGATGCCGGTCGGCCGCTTGAGGCCATCCG
The DNA here is from genome assembly GCA_035500755.1 of Thermoanaerobaculia bacterium. Taxonomy (GTDB): domain Bacteria; phylum Acidobacteriota; class Thermoanaerobaculia; order UBA5066; family Gp7-AA6; genus DAHUXD01. Next base: position 14,393 of record DATJXB010000051.1, read on the forward strand.
ACTTGTAGGAGCGCGTCAGGGCGCCCGAGGAGTCGTAGCGCGCGATGCGCCCCTTCCAGGAGTCGGTCAGGAGAACGCTGTCGGACGGCCCGATGACGAGATAGGGCTCGGTGTAGAAGTCTTTCCACCCGAAGACCGGGAACTGCCGGAGGAAGCGGCCGTCGGCTTCGAAGACCTGCACGCGGTGGTTGCCCGTGTCGGCCACGTAGATGTGGCCGGCGGGATCCGCGCCGAGGCCGACCGGCTCGACGAACTGGCCGGGTCCGGAGCCCGCGCTGCCCCAGCGGCCGGTCACGGCCCCGCTGCCGGTGTCGAAGCGGACGACGCGCTTGTTGCCGGTGTCGCTGACGTAGAGCGAGCCGCCGGAGAGGACGAGCCCGCGCGGTCCGAAGAACCCGTGCTCCGGGTCGATCCACACGCCGCGCCACTCGCCGTTGCTGCCGAAGCGGGCGACGCGGTGGTTCCAGGTGTCGGCGACGAAGACCTCGCCGGTGGCCGACACCGCCACGCCGCACGGCTCGTTCAACTGTCCCTCGCCGGGGCCGCGCAGGCCGAAGGCGCGCAGGAAGTTCCCGCTCGCGTCGAAGACCTCGATGCGGCTGTTCTTGCTGTCGGCCACGTAGACGTTGCCGCTGCCGTCGACGGCGATGCCGCGCGGCTCGGCGAACTGGCCGGGCCCGTTGCCGGCGACGCCGAAGATCCTCGGCGGCGGCAGGTCCATCGCGTCGCCCGAGTAGTCGCGCGAGGACGTGTCCTGCACGGACAGCTGCAGCGGCTCGAGGGGGCCGGTGCCGGCGAGGTCCTTGCGGACGAAGACCGTCGCGTCCTGGGAGCCGATCGGGCTCCAGATCTCGTGGAAGAGCCAGAGGCGCAGCAGGTCGCGGGGGGTCGGGTGCGAGATACCGCCGTCCTTGGTCGGGTCGGGGAACCACCACGCGCGGATCGGCACGCGTTTGGCGTCGTACTTCGGCGCGAGCTGTTTTTCGAGGGCGCCCTCGGGGTCCCAGTCGGCGATGATCACCGGCGTCGTCGCCTGCTCGATGCGCGACGCCCACGTGACGTTGGCGTCCCGCAGGTACCAGGTCAGGGGCCAGACCGCCTCGCCCGCGACCGTGACCGTCGGCTGGCCGCCGGCGACGCGCGCCTTCGCGGCCTCGACCGGGGCGAGCGAGCGGACGAGGTCCCGCGTCGTCTGCACGTAGGCGAGCATCTCGGCGTGCTTGGGCTGCCGCTCGACGTCGTGGGCGCCGTAGCGGAAACAGGCGAGGTAACCGCCGCTCGTGTTGACGACGAGCAGCACGGCGGTCACGGCGAGCGCGAGCTTCGCGCCGACGCGCTGGCGTCCGTCCCACAGGCGGACGACGCCGAGGGCGGCGAGAATCGTCAGGGGCAGCAGCGGGTGGACGGTCAGCCAGGGCACTTTCTCCCGGGCCCACGCGTAGATCGCGAGCGATCCCGCGGCCCAGAACGCGACGAACTGGACAAACGGCGAGAGGCCGCCCTCGGCCGCGCGGCGGCGCAGCGTCAGGACGACCGCGGCGGCCAGGATCGCGCCGATCCAGACGAACGGCCGCGGCGCGAAGATCGGCACGAGGCGGCGCACGACGAGGTAGGCCGCGATCGGGAGGGCCGCGCGAAGGAGGCAGCGGAGGAACGAGTCGTTCTTCCAGTCGCGGCGCGAGAAGGCGAAGAGCGCTGCGAACAGGATCGCGGTGTCGTAGAAGAGAAGCTGGGGGAAGTAGTAGTACCAGGGGCCGGGGATTCGCGCGATCGAGTGCTGGCCGATCCAGTAGGTGATGGCCTTCGGGATCGCGAGCCAGTCGCCGGGGTACTTGCCGAAGGCGCTGTACATGCCGGCCCAGATGACCATGAAGAGGATTCCGGCCGACAGGATCGGAGCGATCCGTCCGAAGGTCCAGCGCACGGCCTCGCCGACCGCCGCGGCGGGGGCCGGTCCGGAGGGCTCGCCGGCGCCGCGGATCGCGCACCAGATTCCGTACGCCACGAAGAGGACGCCCGTCATGTAGGCGTTCTCCTTCGTGACGCCCGCGAAGGCGAAGGAGGCGGCCGAGAGCATCAGCCACTTCGAGCGGTCGGTCTCGAGGAAACGCTGGAAGGCGACGATCGTGCCGAGCGTGAAGACGAGCGAGTAGAGGTCCTCTCGGATGAAGCGCGAGAAGTACCAGAAGTGCGGAGAGGTCATGACGAGGACGGCGTAGATCCAGGCGGCGGGCCTCCCGATCCAGCGCGACAGCGGCTTCGCAAAGCCGATCAGCAGCAGCCCGAAGACCGCGGGCATCAGGCGCGCCGTGAAGTCGGTCGCGCCGAAAATCTTGTAGACGAGCGCGTTGACGTAGTAGAGGAACGGCCCGTGGTAGGCGGGGTCGTAGCGCCAGTCGCCGCCTTTCGAGAGCGAGTAGGACTGGTAGGCGTGGATCGACTCGTCGTGGTGGAGGGGCCGGTCGCCGAGCGCCCAGAACCGGGAGAGGACGGCGGCGAGCGCCAGGATGGCGAAGAAGAACAGCACCCGGGCGGAGCGCCCGGCGGGGTTTTGAGTCGCCGGGGCGAGATCGCTCAAGGAGCCCTCCTGTCGGCCAGCGAGACCCGAGAGACCGACGCGTTGCCGGAATTGACGACGTAGAGGATACGGGTTTTCCGGTCGATCGCGATACCCGTCGGGTTCGAGAAATTCTGCCCGGCGTCGTCGGCCGCCAGGCGCCGGAGGAACCTGCCGGACGGGTCGAGCGAGACGATCGAATTCGCTCCCGGGTCCGTCGCCCAGAGCGTGCCGTCCGCATCCACGACGAGATGCGGTTCGACGTTCTCGCCCCAGCCGGGGAAGGGGAACGCGCTGCGCGAGGTGCCGTCCGGGGCGAGCACCTGGATGCGCCTGTTGCCCGTGTCGGCGACGTAGATCGCCCCCGACGGCGCCGCGGCGATCCCCGTCGGGCTCGAGAACTCGCCGACTCCGGTGCCCTTGTGGCCCACGTTCCGGCGGTCCTGCAGCAGCGCGTCGAAGGAGACGACGCGGTGGTTGCCGACGTCGGTGACCCAGACGCGGCCGTCGGGCGCCACCGTGATGCCGCGTGGGCCGTAGAGCTCGCCGGCCGACGCGCGGAGCACGCCCGCGGTCGTGAATGCCTGCACCCGGCCGTTCCACGTGTCGGCGACGTAGAGCGCGTCGCCCTGGATCGCGACGCCGCAGAGCTCCTTGAAACCGTACTCGCCGCCGCCGCGGCCTCCCCAGCCGCCGAGGAATCCGCCGCTCGCGTCGTAAACCCGCAGGCGCGAGTGGCCGAAGTCGGCAACCCACACGCGGCCCTGCCCGTCGACGGCGGCGCCGCGCGGCTCGCGGAGCTTCGAAAACGGCGCTTCGCCCCCGTCCGCCCTGGCCTCGATCGACGGCTTCTCTTCGGCCTCGTCCTCCGGACCCGCCGCCGCGGCGGCCGGGGCCGCCTCGGGCAGCTCTTCTCGGGCCGGCAAGATGAGGTCCTGCGCGGGGCCGGCCGCGACGCGATAGATCTGCGTCTCCGGGTTCTCGTAGACGAGCTCGAAGCGTCCCTTGTCGGTGCGGAACTTCTGGAGGCCGGCGTCGGGATACGTCTTCCTCTCGAGCCAGCCGACGTAGACGTAGCCCACGCGGTAGCGCCGCAGATACGGCTCGATCCGCGCCGCATCCGGGGTCGCGTAGATCGAGCGGACCGCATCGCGCCGCGCCTCGATTTCCCTCTCGGAGTTGCCGCGCTGCTTGACGTGGTAGTCCCAACCGAGCACGGTCGGCAGCCCCGTCAGCATGGAGATGCGCCCGAAGTCCTGGTACGAGGGACCCTGCGCCTCGAGGATGACCGGAGTTCCCTCGATGGTGCGCCGCAGCCACACGACCGCGCGGTACTCCCCGGGATGGAGCGTCTCGAGGTAGCGCAGCCCGTCGAGCGACGGGCCGCCCTCGTACGGCGCGAAGTGGCGGCTGACGGCGGCTCGGCCGGCGGTCGCGGTCGTGAAGAGCGCGCCGAGAGCGAGGAGGGCGGCGCCGGCGCGGGCGGGCCAGATCCAGCGGTCGATCACGCCGCGCCGGGAGCGCCGGAAGACGAGCACGGCGGTGCCGATGGCGAAGAGGAGCCACGCCTCGAGGTAGAGCTTGAAGAACGTGTTCATCCGGTCGTAGATGTAGAGGCGCTGGCAGAAGAGGACGAGGAAGAACGCGGAGGCGAGGAAGCCGAGGGCGAGGCGGTCTTCGGCCGTCTCCGGGAGGACGAAGAACGCCGCGGCGAACAGGACGATGCCGCACGCGAGGAACGCGGTCGGCCGGAACCAGACCAGGGCCGACAGGCCGGCGCCGGCGACGCCGACCGCGATCCAGCGGGCGAGGCGGACTCCGCCGCTCCCGCCGAGCTTTTCCGACGACGCGGCGAGCCACCACGCGAGCGCGAGGTAGAAGAAGAGGCCGAACACCGTCAGCTGATCGACACCCGACGCCGCGGCCTCGAGGTTCTTGCCGATGGCGGGCGCGCCGCCGGCGCGGACCCACAGCGGACGGGCGAGAAGGAACCCGGCCGCGGCGGCGATCGAGAGCGAGGCGAGCCCGCGTCCCGCGTGGCGCACGGGCGAACCGCCGCCGGCAAGGGCCACCGCGAGAGCGGTCACGACGAGCAGCCCCGAGAGCAGCGGCACGTCCCAGGCGTTCGTCAGCGCCTGCACCGCGCCGAGGAAGCCGAGCAGGGCCGCTCCGGTCACGCGCGCGCGCCGCCCGGCCGCCGGCGCCGCGTTCAGTCGCACCAGGTGCAGCGCGGCCGCCGAAAATACGAGGAAGACGGGGATCGCGAGCACGTGGGCGTGCAGGTCGGCGAAGGTCAGGCTCCAGAACGGGTACTCGTTGATGGTGTCCCGGACGACGCGGGAGGTCGCCCAGAAGTAGTCCCAGTCGAGGGCGCGCTTGTGAACGAGCCACTCCCGGAGGCCCGACAGGTTCCCGAAGAGAAGGGTCAGCCCCGCCGCGGCGGCCCCGGCGCGAATCCGTCCGCCCCAGCTTCGCCCGAGGGAGAACGCGCCCTGCAGGATCGTTCCGCCGAGCAGGCCGAAGGCGAGGTTGAAGGTGAAGCGCGTCGACAGGTTCGTCAGGAGCGTCAGGAAGACGACCATCTCCTGCCCGAACGTGTAGTAGCCGAGCGGTGCGCCGGAGAACCACGGGTCCGAGGCCGGCAGCGCCCGCGTCCGCACGAGGATGTTGAGGATCGAGAAGTCCATCGGCTTCTCGCCCCAGTAGATCTCGGGGTTCAAGGCCCGGATTCCGACGAACAGCAGGAAGCCGAACGCGAAGACGAGCTCGCTCTGCAAGAGCGGCCGGCGGTTCTCGCGGAGGAACCGGAAGAGGTCGTGGCGTTCGCGCCAAAGGACCCAGAGCGACACGAGGGCGAGCGCCGCGAGGCACAGGACGGCCGCGCGCCGGCCGTTGGAGAGGACGTGGAAGGTCAGGGCGACGGTCAGCGCGTAAGTCGAGAAGACGAGCCCCAGGAGCCGCGCGAAGCCGAAGCCGCGGTCGGAAAGCCGAGGAAACAGAGCCCAGACGAGGGGAAAGGCGGCGGCGCCGACCAGGGCGAGCGCGAGGTACCAGAGCGCGGCCGCCACGACGGAGGTCCCCGTTCCCGGCGACGCCCCCGGCTCGACCGAGGGCCCCGCCTCGGCGAGGGCGCGCCGGTCGGGGCGCACCGGCGCCGTGACGCGGCGGAGGCGCCGCGGCCAGCGCTCCCAGTCGTTCATGGTGGGCGGCGTCTGTGGGATCGCGGCGAGGAGGATCCGGCGTGTGTTCTCGGCGGAGTAGCGCGCGGTCTTGCGGAAGAGCAGCACCCGCGGGTGGTCGTAGACGGTGAACTGCTCCTCGGCGCGGTCGTCGGGGATCCGAAGCGGACCGAGCGAAGGATACGACGTGACGTCGGCGGCGCGCTCGAAGCCGAGGCTGCCGTCGAAGAGGCCGCGGTAATAGGCGATCGACATGGGGAAGACGTCCGGGACGCGGGTGACGTTGGCGTAGACGCGGTTGGACGTGACGGCGATCCAGTCGGCCTCGGTCAGACTCTTGACGAGGATCTCCGCCTTCTCCCGCGAGTCGGGGTCGAAGAGCGGGAGCTGCGGGATCCCGCCGTAGACGCCGGGATCGTAGCCGGGAATCGGCAGCGGCAGGCCGTCGTCCCAGGACTCGTTGACGATCTTCTTGTGGGGCGGGACGTGCGCGTAGATCCACTTCGTCGCTTCGACGCGCGACTGCGGCCGCCGGTAGATCGCGGTGAACGCGACCGCCCAGAGGGCCGTGCCGGCGACGACGGCGACGGCCGCGGCGCGCGCCAGGCGCGGGAACCGCGACGTCTCGAGCAGGTGCGAAAACCAGACCCCGGTCAGGACCGCGAGCGCCGGATAAGCGGGGTAGAGGTAGCGGATCGACTTGACGAGCGTGAGGCCGTGGTACCCGATCAGGAAGAGGACGTACGCGCAGAGCGGTGCCAGGGCGAAGGCCCGGCGGCGCACGACGTCGGCCGACGCCCAGGCCAGCGCCAGGAGCGCCGCGACGCCGAAGAAGACGCCGGCTCCCCAGAGCACGAGGTTCTCGAGCGGAAAGAGGATCGTGCGGCCGGCCCACTGGAGCGCGGGCGGGAAGCCCGCGACCGAGCTCGACAGGATCTGCAGGCGCTTCAGGTCGTCGAGCCAGCGCGGGTCGAGGCGGAACGAGAACGGGCTCGGGCCGAGGAACATGTGCGGCAGGAGGACGCGGACCGTGGCGGCGGCCGCGGCGACCGCGAGCAGGACCCGGGGGACCGCCGCGCGAAACGCGGCGCCGACGCGTGCCCGGTCCCGGAAGATCCCGGCGAGCGCTGCGACACCGAGCGGCAAGAGGAGGGCGAGCGCCGTGATCTTGCAGGCCGCGGCCAGTCCGATCGCGACTCCCGTCGCCGCAGAGCCGCGCCAGCCGGACTTGCCCTGGGCGATGCGAACCGTCCCGAGGAGCGCCGCCGCCGTGAAGGTCGCGAGGAACGTGTCAACCGCCCAGAAGTGCGAGAGCTGGATGCCGAGGACGCAGAATGCCGACAACGCCGCGGCGACGAGAGAAGCGCGGCGGTGGACGAACCGGCGCGCCAGCCGGTACACGAGCCAAACGGTGACGAGGTCGAAGAAGCCCGAGAGCGCCCGCCCGATCAGGTACGTGCCGTCGTAGCCCCGCCGGCCGAAGAGCGGCGCGATCGCTTTCGCCGCGATCATCGGGAGCGTGCCGTAGACGAAGGAGCCTTCGCCGCGGTTGTACGGGTCGAGCGGCGAGCGCTTCGCGTCGAAATACTCGGCGGGCGTCTTCGGGAACGCGAGCTTCTCCTCGACCATCGAGATGAAGCGCTCGTCCGGGTGCAGGTGGTGCCCGTCGTCCCAGTTGAGGTCCTGGAACCGCAGGAGCGCCGCCGCCGCGAGCAGGAAGAGGAGGATCGCGCGGGCGCGATCGCGGGTCATGCGGTTCGGCACGGGGGTTTAGCCCGCCGAGATTTTCAGGCCCTTGCGGGCGAGGAAGCGGCCGATCTCCTCCCGGCTCTCGCCGATCCAGGACAACAGGCGGTCCACGCCCTCGGCGGGCGCGACGCGCGGGCGCCAGCCGAGCTCGCGCGAGGCGCGGTCGACGTTGCAGTAGAAGACGGGCTGGTCGCCGAGCCGCGTCGGCGCCGATGCGATCGGAACCCTTCGCCCGAGCTTCTGCTCGAGCAGGACCATCAGCTCCTTGAGCGACAGGCGAAACGCCGGCCCGCCGCCGACGTTGTACGCGCGGCCGGCGACCTTGGCCGGGGCGGCCGCGGCGGCGACATAGAGCGCGACGAGATCGTCCACCCAGAGCAGGTCGCGCACCTGCAGGCCATCGCCGTAGAACGTGATCGGGAGCCCGAAGACGGCAGCGAGCGCGAACCAGGCGACCCAGCCCTGGTCCTCTTCGCCGAACTGACGCGGGCCGTAGATGCAGGACTGCCGCAGCGCCACGGTCGGCAAGCCGAAGCTGCGGTGGTAGTCGATCACGTACTGATCGGCGGCGCCCTTCGAGCACCCGTAGGGCGATTCGAAGGAGAGAGGTTCCGTCTCGGACACGCCTTGCGGCAGCTCGCGGAAGTCCCATCGGCCGTCGCGCACGACCTCGCCCATGGTCAGGTGGCCGTAGACCTTGTTGGTCGAGGCGTACAGGAGAAGCGGCGCCCGATCCGGGGCGCCGGCGTGGCGCCGGCGGAGCTCCTCCAGCAGACGGAAGGTCCCGAGCGCGTTGATCTCCCAGTCGGTGACCGGGTCGAGGATCGAGGTCGTCACGGCGACCTGGCCCGCCAGGTGCAGGATGGCGTCGAAGGGTTCGGCGAGCGCGCGGGAAAGGGCCTCGGCGTCGCGGACGTCGGCGTGCACGAAGCGGATCTTCGGGTCGACTCTCTCGAGCCAGGCCCTGTTGAACGTGGAAGCCGCGCGCGAGAAGTTGTCCAGGACGACCACGTCGTGCTTCTCGGCGGACAGGCGCCGGGCGGCGTTTGAGCCGATGAAGCCGGCCCCGCCGGTGATCAGGAACCGCATGTTTTCGTCAATGAAAAACTAATTTAAGCCGATCATTCTACAGGAGATTCTGGCTTTCTCCTACAGAGGAAGGCGATGCAGGCGCCCGCCTCGGGCTCCGGCTCCTCGACCCAGCGGCGCAGCCGCCGCACCCAGAACGCGTTGTCCATGAGGGCGGGGAGGGGCACCCACCGGCCCGTCAGCTTGCGGGCCAGCAGATGCGGAAGGCTCGTGTAGTGGTAGCGGTGAAACGTGTGCATGGCGCCTGGCGACATGTAGTACCGCCAGCGCTCGACCTCGAGGCCCGCCGCTTCGAAGCGCCCGCGCCAGACCTCGGGCGGGTCGAAGTGAAAGTGGACCGATTTGCGGTTGAACCAGTCCACGTAGGCGCGGTGCGCTCCGGAGAGCCCGAGCCGGCGCCAGGTCTCGGCGTCGGTCAGGAACTCGGTGAAATTCTGGCCGACGAGCGTCGTCGCGAAGACGCCGCCGGGCCGCAGGACGCGGCTGATCTCGGCGATCGTCTTCTCGATCCGCGGGATGTGCTCGAAAACGCAGTTGGACACGACCGAGCCGAACGCGCCGTCGGGATAGGGCATCGCGCCGGAGTCGGCCGCGGTGACGAGGCGGTAGACGCCCCGGTCTCGCGCCTCGGCGATGTCGGCGAGGAAGGGGTCGAGGCCGACGTCGGCGCCGTCCGGAAAGATCACCGACCCGAAGTGGCCGTCACCGCAGCCCACGTCGAGGATGGGCCTCGGGTACTCGACGCCCGCCAGGATCTGCGCCTCGATCGTCCGCATGAGGACGCGGTGGAGCGGCATCTCCCGGAGGTGCGCACGGAGGATGGGTTCGGCGGCGACCGGCGTCTTCATCGCCCGCCTCCCGCGGCCGTCTCGTACTCCGCCTCGTACGCCCGCAGGGTCCGCTCGGGGTCGAAGCGCGAGCGGATCTCCTCGCGCGAACGGCGGTAGCGCTCCGGCGCCTCGAGCACCTTGAGGATCTGGCGGGCCAGTCCCGCGGCGTCGCCGACCGGCGCGATCTCGCCCATCCCGGTCAGCCGGACCGGCTGCCGCACGCCGGGCAGGTCCGAGGCGACCGACGGCACGCCGCGCAGCATCGCCTCGACCTGCACGAGCCCGAACGACTCGGTCGCGTTGATCGACGGCAGGACGAGGACGTCGGAGATCGTGAAGAGGTCGGCGATCTGGTCCGGCGGCACGATGCCCGGAGCGACGACGCCCGAGGCGGGGTCGGCGAGCAGGGGCGCGATCTTCTCCAGGACGGCCTCGCCCGGCACCTCTTTCGCGCCGGCGAGGAGCAGCACCGCTTCGGGGAAGCGGCGGCGGATCTCGGCGAACGCCCGCACCAGAACGGGCAGGCCTTTTTCCTCGGCGAAGCGGCCGAGAAACAGAATGACGGGCTCGCCGCGGACGCCCAGGCGCGCGCGGACTTCCCCGGCGGGCCGGCCCGTGACGGGCGGGTCGGCGACCGGCGGCAGGATCCAGCCGACTTTCTCGAGGCGGTCGCGCAGCGGGCGCGTGTTGCGGGCGTAGTCCTCGGTGTAGGTGATGACGCGACTCGCCCGCTCGAGGGCGAAGTGCTGCGACGCCCGCGCCAGCGCTTCGACGAATCGCTGGCCGAAGAGGGGGGGCGGCTGGACGTCGCAGTGAAAGGTCACGAGCGTCGGCACGCGGAGGGTCGAGCCGAGAAAGGCCAGCGGCACCGCGTTCACCAGCGGCGCGTGGAGGTGGAGCACATCGGTCCTCGGGATCTCGCGGAGCGCCCGCGCGAGGATCGCCGGGGAGACGAGCGCCTTGCCCACGCGCGCCGCGACCGGCGCGCGGACGACGTGGACCCCGTTCTCCTCGGACTCGAGAGGCAGGTCCGGCAGGTGGCGGTGGGCGAGCACGCGCACGGTGTGTCCCCGGCGCGCCAGGCCTTCCGCGAGCTGCTCGACGTAGATCGTGAGACCCGAGACGTGCGGGCGGTAGTAGTCGATCGCCATCAGGATCTTCATTTCGGGCGGGCGACCGTGAAGAGCGCGGTGCCGTCCGAGGCGAAGACGGGATTGAGAAACGGGAAGCTCGCGGTCGCGGGGTTGTTGCCGTAGGTCCGGCGCTCCATGTCGCCCAGCACGACGTGCGTCACGCCGTATTTCTGGAGCGTCTCCCAGGCGACGCTCGGGTCGGGCGTGGTGTAGAAGAGCTTGACGCGGGCCTTGCGTTCCTCGACCTCGGGCGCATTCGAGCGCCAGAGCCCTTCGTGGTTGGCCCAGCCCATGACGGTGGGGATCCCGGTGTGCGAGGCGATGCGGGCGAACTCCGAGTAGGGGTCGCCCGAAGCCTCCAGGACGACGGAGCCGATCGGGGCGTTCTTCAGAAGCCAGTCGATGACGGCCGCATCGCCCTTCCCGCGGCTCTGGAGCGCCCGGTGCGCGTCGAGCGAGAGCGGTCCGTCCTTCTGGCGGAACCGAGAGACCGCGACGTTGATCGGCCAGAGCGCGGCCAGCAGGGCGCAGGCGGCGAGCGCGGCGCGGAAGAGGCGGCTTCGCTTCGCGCCGGCCTCCCAGGCCCGCCCGGCGACCACGGCCCCGCCGATCGCGAGCAGCGGCCAGGCCTGGTGGTAGAACTTGAAGAGCGTGTTCATGCGCTGCAGGTCCTGGCCGTACGTGTCCTTGAAGTAGACGATCTCGCAGCCGCCGATCATCCCGAGACCGAGGAGCAGCAGGAACGCGGTGAAGACCCCCGCGGCGTCGTCGCCGGCGCGCAGGCTCTTGAAGCCGAAGCGCAAGACGAGCAGGCCGAGGAAGACGACGATCCCCATCGCGGGCATGCCCGAGGCGAGGCCGGCGAGGCACGCGGCGGCGGCCGCGACGGCGAGGCCGAGGTCCCGCCGCCGGCGCGCTCCCTCCGAGTCGTCGGCCGGGCGGGGCCAGAGGCCGATCAGGCAGACCGCGAAGAGGATTCCCCAGACGCCGAGGAACTCGAGGAGCCCCGAGAACATCGTCGCGCGGCCGAGACCGTTGTTCGCGAGCGCAAAGGACCGCGTGTAGGGCTGGAACAGGACGAGCGAGAGCACGACGGCCACGGTGCCCTCGAGCCCGCCGCGAAACCACCGGGGCAGCGACGGCCAGCGTTCGCCTTTCGTCGTTCGCAGCCCGCCCGCCACGACGAGCAGGATGGCCATGGCAGGCAGATTCCAGAAGTTTGCCGCGCGCGCCGTCCCGGCGACGAACGCCACGAGGAGGAGCTCGAGCCACGCGCGCCAGCGCCGGTCCGAGCCCGCCTCCATCCACCGGTCCGCGACGACGAAGGCCGCGATGAAGTACGGGAAGGCGAGCAGGTGCGGGTGGAGATCCGCGTGGAAGAACGTGAAGAACGGGAACTCGTTGATCGTCTTGAAATTTTCGGGGCCGATGACGCGCGAGGCGTGCCAGTAGTCGAAGTCGGGCGCAAACGGCGCGGTCCAGGCGTCGAGGGCGCCGGTCAGGTTGCCGGCGAAGACGGCGCCCGCACCGGCGCCGAGGCCGGCGGCGAGCCGGCCCCTCGAGAGCCGCAGACCCAGGCACGCGGCCGCGACGAAAGACGAGCCCGCGAAGGTCGCGATGGCGAGGTTGTAGGCGACGAGCGGACGGACGTCCGCGAGCTTCGCCTGCGCGGCGGCGAGCAGATAGCCCCAGTAGTAGTAGTTGATGGTCTTGCCGGCCATCCAGGGGTCCGCCGGCGGCATCCCCGGAAATCGCGCGAGCGAGTTCAGGAAGGCGAGGTCCATGAACTTCTCGGCGCCGAGGATCGCGGGCCCGGCCGCGCGGATCAGCAGGAACACGCCCGAGGCCGACCAGAAGAGAATCGCCGCGAGCTTCTCTTCGTCGCCCCACCATCGGGCGCGCACCGCCGAGCCCTCGGCCGCCTTGCGGCGGACGGCCCAGGCGACGACGCCCACGGCGGCCAGCGTCAGCAGAAGCGTGACACGCCGGAACCCGAACGGGGCCAGAAGCGACAGCGCCCAGGCGCCGTAGGCGACGATCGCCAGCCCCAGCGGGCGCGACAGGAGGGCGGCGTCGCGGCGGTTGGCGAAGAACGCCCGAAGCAGCGGGAGGACGGCGAGGGCCGTGAGCTCGGTCCAGAAGGCCCATGCCAGAATGTCCCGCATGCGGTCGCTCCATTGTAGACGACGCGCCCCCGTTTCCGGCGCGGCGGGGCGTCGGCGTGCGAGTTCGTGAGCGGCCGCGTCCCGTATCGGCCGCGGCCCATGCTCGCCACGCTCGTCGGCGAGCCGTTCGACCGTCCGGGATGGGTCTACGAGGAAAAGTACGACGGGTACCGCATCCTCGCGGTGAAGGAGGAGTCCCGCGTCCGCCTCTTCTCCCGCAACGGCAAGGACCGCACGGCGACTTTTCGCGGCATCGCCGAGGCCATCGGGCGTCTGCGCGACCGAACGCTCGTGCTCGACGGCGAGGCCGTGGCGTTCGACCGCGGCGGGGTCTCGCGGTTCCAGCTCCTGCAGCGGGGCGGCGATCCGTCACTCGCGGTCTTCGACTGTCTCTATCGCAACGGGCGCGACCTGCGCCGGGAGCCGCTGTCGACGCGGCGTCGCGAGGCCGCGGCCGCGCTGTCGCCGCGGTCGCCGCGTCTCTTTCTGTCGCGGCGGCTGCCGTCGAACGGCCTCGCCGCCTATCGCGCCGCCAGGCGGCGCGGCTTCGAGGGGCTCGTCGCCAAGGACGAGGCGTCGCGCTACGAGGAAGGCCGCTCGCGGGCCTGGCTGAAGGTCAAGGTGCATCAGGAGGAGGAGCTCGTCGTGGCGGGGTTCACGCCGCCGAAGGGCTCGCGGCGCCACCTCGGCGCGCTGCTCCTCGGCGCGTATCGCGGCCGGGAGCTCGTCTTCGTCGGCAAAGTGGGGACGGGATTCGACGACGCGACGCTCGCCGCCCTCGCGAAGCGCCTCCGGCCGCTCGCCCGCGTCCGATCCGCCTTCGGGAACCCGCCGCGGGAAAAGGGCGCCGTCTGGGTCGCGCCGAAGCTCGTCGCGCAGATCGCGTTCCAGGAGTGGACCGCCGACGCCCGACTGCGGCAGCCCGTCTATCTCGGCTTGCGCGACGACAAGAAGCCGAGCGAGTGCCGGCTGCCGCCGGAGTTCTCCTGAGTCACGTGTTCCTGCGGATGTGAAGCGTCTTCTCGACGGTGGCGTGGACGACGCCCGCCGCGTCGGCGAGCTCGACCACGTAGACGCGCTCGACCCGGTCGGACGTCTCGAGCGCCGCGCGAATGGCGACGAGCTCCGCGTCGGTGAGGACGAAGGAGGCGTGGAGGGTCCCGCGGCCGGGCTTCTTGAACCGGATCGTCGCCGCCTTGTCCCACACCGTGTAGCCCGGGCCCAGCGCCTTGATCAGCAGGATCATGTACCAGGGGTCGGCCGCGCCGTAGAGGCTCCCGCCGAAGATCGTCCCGACGTAGTTGCGTGTGCGCCAGTTGAGCGGGAGGCGCACGCGAATCTCGCGCCAGTCCGACGCGATGTAGGTCACGCGGCCGCCCGTGCCGCGCCAGGCGGGGAAGAAGTTCAGCGCCCGGCGTCTCCAGCGCGTCCTCCACGACTCGGCCATGCCCAATGCTAAGCTTTCGCGCCATGTCCGAGCCCGGTTACGTGCGCCTCCTCGAGACGGGGGAGCTCGAGGAGCGCGTCGCAAAGCTCTACGATCTGCTGCGCGCCTGCACGGTCTGCCCGCGCGACTGCGGCAACGACCGGCTCGCCGGCGTGCTCGCCTCGTGCGCGTCGGGGGAGAAGCCGATCGTCTCGGCGCACACGCCGCACTTCGGCGAGGAGCCGTGCCTGTCGGGAACCCGCGGCGCGGGCAACATCTTCTTCGGCAACTGCAACCTGCGCTGCGTGTACTGCCAGAACTACCAGATCAGCCAGGACTACCCGACGCAGAAGGTCAACGAGGTCACCGTCGAGCGCCTCGCCGAGATGGCGCTCGAGCTCCAGGAGCGCGGCTGCCACAACGTCGGCTTCGTCTCGCCGACGCACTTCGCGCCTCAGATGGCGAAGGCCGTGCTCCTGGCGGCGCGGCGCGGGCTCCGGCTGCCCGTCGTCTACAACACCAATGCCTACGACTCGGTCGAGGTGCTGCGGCTCCTCGAGGGGATCGTCGACGTCTACCTGCCCGACTTCAAGTACGCCGACACGGGCGCCGGTTCGCTCTACTCGAAGGTGCCCGACTACCCGGCGCGCGCCCGGGCGGCCCTCGTCGAGATGTTCCGGCAGAAAGGCTCGCGGCTCGACCTCGACGACGACGGCCTGCTGCGCGGCGGTCTGCTCGTGCGCGTGCTCGTGCTCCCGAACGGCGCGGCCGGGGTGGCGGAGTCGCTTTCGTGGATCGCGGAGACGCTGTCCCCGAACGTGGGCATCTCGCTCATGGCCCAGTACTACCCGATCCACCGCGCCCTCACGAACGAGAAGTACGCGGCCCTCTCCCGCTCGATCACGGAGGCGGAGTGGGAGGAGGCTCTGGCGGCCCTCGAGGCCAACGGGCTGTCCCGGGGCTACCAGCAGGAGCTCGAGACGGCCGGCAAGTACTACCGGCCGGACTTCCGTGACCGCGAGACCCCCTTCCGGGACATCCGCGACTTTCCGGCGAGGAACGCGCTACACTAAAGGCATCGCCGGGAGGCGAAGGTATCGTGCGCGGGCCGGGGTCACTTCCCCGGCCCAGTTTTTTCCGGGCCTTCGAGCGGTTCGCACGCGTTGACGATTGCCGTCTCGAAGCCCGCGGCGATCGTGAGCGTCGTCGAAGCGAGGACCTTGCCCGACGCGCGAAGCTCCACCCGATGGTCGCCGGCGTCGTTGAAGAAGCGCGCCGTCTTGACCGTCTCGCGGACGTCGAGGGGTGGCGGCGAAGCGGGGATCGTCAGGAGCGTCTTCTCGGCGCCCGACGGCGCGATCGCCACGACGGCCGCTCCCTGCGGAATGTCGGCGCCGAGGTGCGCGACGAGGGTCACGCGATCGACGCTCCCCGCGAGCTGCCACTGCGCTTCGCGCGAGACGCCGCCGGGCACGAACACGCGGAGCTGGTCGGGAGGATTCTTGACGGGACGGCGGATGATCCCGATGGGCACGACGATCGTCCCGCGCACCGCGACGGGGTTGCCATCGATCGCCGCGGCGATGAACCGGGTCTTGTCGAGCGACACATCGGCGAACGGGACGAGCTGGGGAACGGCGCTCGCGACGAGCCGCTTCTGGCGGACCTCGCCGTCGCGGCCGACGACGATTTCCTGGAAGACGTCGGCCGACAGCCGCGCCGACACGTAGCTCGACGGGAGGTTCACCGGCCCCGCCGCCACGAGCTTCGGCGGCACGAGGCCGGTGCAGGGAGGGGCGGCGGTCGAGGCCGTCGGCGCGGTCGAACAGGAGAGCGACGCGGCGAGCGAGGCGGCCCGGAGAAGGCGAAGCGCGCGGCCGGTCACGTCTTCGGGACGTAGAAGTGGAAGTGGGCCGGATCGCGCGCGAGCCAGAACTGGCCGCCGCCGGCGTTGCCGTCGTTCACCGTGAACCGGAGGAGCCAGGCTCCCTCCTCCCAGGTCTCGCCGACGGGGACGACCGGCGCGAACCGCACCTCGGTGGCCTTCGCGGGAACGACGATCGGCGGCTGGAAGATCGGGACGCGCTTGCCCGACGGCGACATCGCCTCGAGGCGCACCGCGAGGGTCCGCTCCGTCGGCGAGGGCGGCACATCGAGGAGAACCTCCGCGCGCAGCGCCGCGTCCTTGCCCTTCTGGATGGGGAAGCCCTCGGGGGCGGTCGCCTTGCCGGCGGCGTCGGCGGGCTTGACGGCGAGGTCGCCGAGGATCGGCTCCGCGATCGCGCCGCGCTTCTCGCTTTGGAGGCGGAATCGGACGACGATGTTGGCGAAGACCTCGACGGGTTTGCCGTCCTTCATGGCGGGGCGGAATTGCCACTGCTTGACGGCGTCCAGGGCGGCCGCCGAAAAGTCGCGATGCTGTGTGGAGAGCACGTGCAGGTCCTGGAGGTGCCCCGAGGCGTCGATGCGGCCGACGATGATGACGTTGCCCTGCTTCTGGGTCTTCAGGAGATTGTCCGGGTAGACGGGATTGACCTGCTTGGTCTGGACCGCGCCGCGCGTCTGCGCGACGGCTCCGGCGGCCGCCAGAAACAGACCGAGGGCGATTCCCGTCGCCGGGTTCCGGTGCGATCGCATGCGGTGCCTCAGGCGGCCGGCCCTTCGAGGGCTCGCCGCGCATGGTACGAGGAGCGGACGAGAGGTCCGGATTCGACGCGGAGGAAGCCGAGCGCTTCGCCGCCGCGTCGGAGGCGGTCGAACTCCTCGGGCGTGTAGTAGCGCTCGATCGGCAGCCGCCGTGCGTGCGGCTGGAGGTACTGGCCGATCGTCGCAATGTCGCAGCCCGCGGCGCGGAGGTCGGAGAGGAGCGTCTCGACCTCGTCCTCCGTCTCGCCGAGGCCGACCATCAGTCCGGACTTCGTCTTGAGCGCGAGGCCGTCGCGATCCCGGCGGCGGGCCGCCCGGGCGATCAGCTCGAGCGACTGCGCGTAGCCGGCGTCCGGGCGCACGCGGCGATAGAGGCGCGCGACCGTCTCCATGTTGTGGTTCAGGATCTCGGGGGCTTCGTCGAGCACGGCGTCGAGCGCCGCGGCGTCGCCCCGGAAGTCGGGAATCAGCACCTCGACCGTGCAGCCGGGACGACGCCGCCGGATCGCGCGGATCGTCGCCGCAAAGTGCGCCGCGCCGCCGTCCTCGAGGTCGTCGCGGTTGACGGAGGTCACGACGGCGTGCGCGAGGCCGAGCTCGGAGGCCGCTTCGGCGACGCGCTCCGGCTCCTCCGGATCGAGCGCGCCCGGCCGTCCCTTGCCGACGGCGCAGAAGCCGCAGTGTCGGGTGCAGACGTCGCCCATCAGCATGAAGGTCGCCGTGCGCTCACGGGCCCAGCACTCGTGGATGTTGGGACAGCGCGCCTCCTCGCAGACGGTCACGAGCGAGAGACGCCGCATCATGCGCCGGACGTCCTCGTACTCGCCGGTCGTGTTCAGGCGCACCTTGAGCCACTCGGGCCGCTCGAGGCGCGAGGCGCGGGCCGGGGAGTGGACGGGCAGCTCGGGCTTCACGCGGGGATTATCTCGCGGCCGAAGACCGCGCCGAAGTGCCGGGCGACGGGCTCGACGAGGTCGCGGGGCGACAGGCGCCGGCCGGTCAGCCGCTCGACCGCGGTGACGCCGCCGTCGGTGATGCCGCAGGGCACGATGCCCGCGAAAAACGGCAGGGGTTCTTCGGTCACGTTCAGCGCGAAGCCGTGCGTCGTGATCCACCGCGAGAGATGGATCCCGATCGCGGCGATCTTGTCGTTGCCGACCCAGACGGACGTGACGCGTTCCTTGCGAGGGGACCGCTCGCCTCGGATGCCGAGCTCCGCGAGGGTGCGCAGGAGGACCTCCTCGAGGTCGGTCACGTAGCGCTTGACGTCGCGCCGTCCGGGGGAGAGGTTGACGATGGGATAGCCGACGAGCTGCCCGGGCCCGTGGTACGTCACCTTGCCGCCTCGATCCGTCTCCCGGATCTCGATCCCGAGCGCGCGGCAGCGCTCGGGCGTGAAGACGACGTCGGCGGCGTGGGCATTCCGGCCGAGCGTGAAGACCGGCTCGTGCTCGAGGAAGAGCAGGCGCTCGGGGCCTCCGGCGGCCACCGCGGCGGCCGCGGCGCGCTGGAGGGCCAGAGCGTCGTCGTAACGCCTCCGCCCGAGCCACTCGGCCGAGAGGGGCGGTGCCGCCGCGGAACGAGCCAGAGCGTCCATCCGGTCGAGTCTACCTCGCCGACTTCTCAGAGGCCGAGGAGCAGGGTGTCCTGCCCGTCGAGCCGCGGGTGTCCCGGGTAGTACCCGGGCGAGAGCCACTGGAGGCGCAGCCCCGCGCGCTCGAGGAGCGCGTCGAAGCGCGGCTTCGCGTACGCGACCGCCGCGGTGGGGCGCGACCGCAGGCGCCAGCGGACGGACCCGTCGGCGTCGCCGAAGGGGAACGCCGCGCGCGAGGGGCCGTCGGCGTCGGGGTCGAAGAGAAACGCCGTCACGACGGCGGGGCGCCCGGGCCGCAGCACGCGGCGCGTCTCGGCGAGGTAGTGCGCGGCGTCGCCCGGCAGCAGGTGCGTGAAGACGGACTTGGCGACGACGAGATCGCACGAGCCGTCCTCGGCCGGAAAGCGGTACGTCGAGGCCGGCGGACCGGTGCGGGCGCCGTAAACGGACGCAACGGGCGCGAGCTCGAACCGCAGGCGCGGATCGTCGGCGTAGAAGCGGCGGCACCACCGGATCGACGGCGCGTGCACGTCGAACCCGACGTAACGCCCCCCGGGGCCCAGGCGCGGCGCGAGCTCGGGAACGAGGGCCCCGGCGCCGCAGCCGACGTCGAGGATATGAAGGCCCGGCGCGACGAGGCCGAGCCGGTCGAGGAAGGCGGCGGTGTCGCGGGCCGCCGACTCGAATTGCCCGACGGCGCCCGTGTGGCGGCGCAGCCACAGGGGAGGCAGCGGCGGCCTTCCCGCGGCGCGGCGCCAGAGCGCGTCGATGGGGCTCGCCGCCCGGTACGCGGCGGTGCGCAGGAGGCGAAGCGCGCCGGCGATCAAGCGGCGGCCGGCGCCGCCGCGGGGCGCAAGAGCAGCCACGCCGCGAAGGCGGCGTAGAGGAGGAGCACCGGATCCCAGAGCGCTGCCCGGTAACGCCAGTTCGTCTCGAGGAGGACGTGGACGAGCATCGTCCAGGCGAGAAAAGCCGCGGCGCACGCGGCCGCACCCCGGCGCTCGGCGCGGGCCAGGCCGACGGCGGCGAGGAGAAAGAGAGCCGCGTAGTAGAGGCCGCCCCCGAGCACGATCCAGCGCGGCCAGAAACGCGGGTCGGGGTACGGACGCAGCCAGTCGCCGATCTTCCAGGCGAGCAGGCGCCGGGTGCCGGCCCAGTTCGCCGCGCGCTCGGCGAGCGCGGCGCGCGTCATCGCTCGCGACAGCGCTCCGGGCGAACGGCGCACGTCGTCGGGAAGCGACGCGACGACCTGCGAGCGGCGGCGCTCGAGGGCCTCGACGGCCTGCCGCACGGCGGCGCGGTCGGGCGCCTCGGCGAGGCCGAGGGCGGCGTCCGAATTGCGACCCCAGAAGATGACGCCGGCGCCGTCGTTGACGAGCAGGAGCTCGTGGAAGACGGCGGCGTTGCGGAGCGTCCAGGGCAGAAGGGCCGCCCCGAAGCCGAGGAGGGCGGAGAGGGCGACGTGGAGGTCCGCGCGCCGCGGGTAGCGCCGGTCGAGCAGCGGCGCGAGGAGAAAGGGCGTGAGCGCGAGGCCGATCGAGCGCGTCAGCGTCGCCAGCGCGAGGCAGACGCCCGCGAGCACGGCGAGGTTCGACGAGGGCCGGTCGGCCGCGGCGAGGAGGAGGTAGGCGGCGGCGAGCAGGAAGACCAGGAAGAGCGGCTCGCTCTGCAGGTCCGACGCGGCCAGGACGAAACTCGGGTGGATGGCGGCGAGGACTCCCGTCGCGAGGGCGAGGGCGCGGCGCCGGAAGAGGCGCGCCGACAGGGCCGCGAGGAGGCCGGGGACGAGCGCGCCCAGGGCGGCATTGGCGAAGCGCGCGGCGGCGATTCGATCCGGATGCCCGAGCGTGGCGGCGACGAGGAAGACGGGGAAGCCGGGCGGCCGGAAGAGGTGCGGCTCGGTCTCGCGCGGGTAGGAGCCGGTCTCGGCGAGCAGCCGTGCGCCGTTGAGGTACGCGCCGGCGTCCGCGAACCGCGTCGCCGACGGGCCGGTCCCGAGCACCGCGGCCGCGCGCACGGCGAGCGCGAGAAGGAAGATCGCCGCCGACGCGGCCCGGCCGAGACGGGGAACCGCCGGCGAGCTACCCGAGGTCGAACTCTCCGGACTCGAGCGTCTCCTTGACGGACGCCATGAACTTGTCGGCGTCCGCGCCGTCGATCAGCCGGTGGTCGAAGGAGAGCGCGAGGTATCCGACGGTGCGGATGCCGAGGGCGTCCTGCCCGTTCTCGTCCTCGACGACGACCGGCCGCTTCTCGATCGTGCCGACGCCGAGGATCGCGACTTGCGGCTGCGGGATGATCGGGGTGCCGAAGAGCGACCCGAAAACGCCCGGGTTCGTGACCGTGAAGGTCCCGCCCTGGATCTCCTCGGGCTTCAGCCGTTTCGTGCGCGCGCGCTCGGCGAGGTCCTGCGACGCGCGGGCGAGGCCGAGGATCGACTTTTCGTCGGCGTTCTTGATGACGGGGACGATGAGCCCCCAGTCGAGAGCGACGGCCATCCCGAGGTGGATGTCCTTGTGGTAGACGATGCTGTCGCCGTCGATCGACGCGTTGACCTGCGGGAACTGGCGCAGCGACTGGATCGCGGCGCGGAAGATGAACGGGAGATACGTCAGCTTGACGCCGTTCTTCTCGAGGAACGCGTCCTTGTGCTTCTGGCGGATCCGGCTGATGTTCGTGTAGTCGACCTGGAAGACCGTGGTGACGTGGGCCGAAGTCCTCTTCGAGAGGATCATGTTCTCGGCCGTGATCTTGCGGATCTTCGTCATCGCGACGATCTCGTCGCGCTCGCCGGCGACCATCGCCGGCCGCGGCGCGGCCGGTTCGGCGGGCTCGAACCGGCGGATCTCCGGCGCGGCGGCCATCGCCGCCGCGGCGGGCGCCGCCGCGCGGGAAGGCACGGCCGCCACCTTGCGGTTCTCGAGATACGACAGGATGTCGTTCTTCGTCACGCGGTTGTGGACGCCGGTGCCATCGACCTCGGCGAGCTCGATCGAATGCTCCTGCGCGATCTTGCGCACGAGCGGCGACGACCGCCGCCGGATCCGCTCCTCGATCGACTCGACGTGGCCTCCGTCCGCGGGCGCGGGCGCCGGGGCCGGCCTCGACGCGGGCGCCTGGGCGGCGGGCGCCGGGGCGGGCGGGGGCGGCGGGGGCGCTGCGGGCGCCGGGGCCGGTTTCGGCTCGGGAGCGGCGGCCACGGGAGCCGGGGCCGGCGCGGGAGGAGCGGCCGGCTGCGCGGCCGGGCCCGCCGGCTTCTCCGCGGCCTCGCCGATCACGCCGACGACCGTGTTGATCGCCACCGTGGCCCCTTCCTGGACTTTGATCTCGAGGAGCGTCCCGGCGATCGGGGAGGGGATCTCCGCGTCGACCTTGTCGGTCGAGATCTCGAAGATCGGCTCGTCGCGCTTGACCGCGTCGCCGACCTTCTTCAACCACTTCGTGATCGTTCCTTCGGCGATCGACTCGCCCATCTGGGGCATGATGATTTCGGTGGCCATCGTCTCTCCCTCCTCCCGCCGCCGGCCGCGGGGCGCGAGGACGAACGCTCGCTCGACCCGGACCGACCCCCGAAGAATACCATCCGTTCGCCGGTGCCGAGCGGCCGCTCGCCGATTCGTGCGAGACGCCGCGAGCTTTCCCCCGTAGGTTTCTCCCGGAGGTTCGACATGGACGACACACCGCGCTTCCGCATGACCGAGAAGGTCCTCTTCGGGCTCACGCTCGTTGCGCTCGGCGCGATCTTCATCCTCGACAACCTGCACGTGATCTACGCGGGTCGGCTGTGGGACTACTGGCCGCTGTTCCTGATCGTGCCGGGCCTCGCGCGGCTGCTCCAGCCCGGCCGCCCCGGGCAGCGCGTCTGGGGCCTGCTGCTCCTGCTCGTCGGCACGCTGTTCCTGCTGCGAAACCTGGACGTCGTCTGGGTTCCCTTCCACCGCGTCTGGCCGTTCCTGCTGGTCGTCTTCGGCGGTTACCTGGTCTGGCAGGCGATGGGGCGTCCCGGCGGGGGCGGCGCGCCGGGGATCGGGAGCTCCGGGAGCGCGGGCCTCGACGCCGGGGGGCCGTCGGCGATCGGCCGCGCCGGCACGGCGACCGTGTCGGCCTTGAACGAGTTTGCGCTGTGCGGGGGAGGCAACCGTCTGGTCACGTCGAGCGACTTTCGCGGCGGCACGGTGACGATCCTCGCCGGCGGTTTCGACATCGACCTGCGCGGGGCCGGGATGACCGGCGATTCGGTCACCGTCGACGTGTTCGTCCTGATGGGTGGCGTCGTATTTCGCGTGCCCGAGAACTGGAGGGCCGTCGTGAACGTCACGCCGCTGCTCGGCGGCGGGGACGTGAAGACGCGAGCGGTGCCGGCGGCGGACGGCAGCCTCAAGACGCTGGTCGTCAACGGCGTCGTCATGATGGGCGGCCTCGAGATCAAGAACTAGGTCCATGCACCCCATCCTCGCCCACCGCGGCCGTCTCGCCCCCTATCTCGCGGCGTGCGCGCCGCTCGCGGCGATCCTGACGGCGCTGCTCGCCCGGCCGGGCGGCCTTTTTCTCGGCGAGGCCGTCGCCCTGGCGGTGCCGCTGACCTTCGCGTACGCGTTCATGGGGCTCTCGGCGTGGTACCCGTGCCGGCAGGCGCCGCTGGTCCGCTCGCGCGCGCTGCCGCTCGTGCTGACGCACGCCGCCGCGGCCGCGCTCGTCTCCGCGACGTGGGTCGGTCTCGGCGTCCTGCTCGCCGCCGCCCTGGGGCTCGTCCCCGCGTTTGCGGGTCTGCCGGGCCGTTTCTCGGCGCAGGCGGTGACGCTGTTCGCGGCCGGCGTCCTCCTGTATCTGCTCGCGGCCGCGCTCAACTACGTGCTGCTCGCCCTCGACGCGGCGGCCGAAGCCGAACGGCGCGAGGCCGAGCTCGCGATTCTCGCGCGCGAGGCGGAGCTTGCCGCGTTGAAGGCGCAGATCCGCCCGCACTTCCTCTTCAACAGCCTCAACTCGATCGCTTCGCTCGCGGCCTCGGATCCGCCGCGCGCGCAGCAGATGTGCGTCAAGCTCGGCGACTTCCTGCGGCGGAGCCTCTCGCTCGGCGAGAAGGCGAGCATCTCGGTCGGCGAGGAGCTCGAGCTGTCCCGCGCGTACCTGGCCGTGGAGGAGCTGCGCTTCGGGGCGCGTCTCGAGGTCGAGGAGGAGCTCGACGACCGCGGCAACCGCTGCCTCGTGCCGCCGCTGCTCCTTCAGCCGCTGATCGAGAACGCGGTGCGCCACGGCATCGCGACGCGCGTCGAGGGCGGAACGCTCCGCGTCGGCGTCGCCTGCGGCGGCGGGCGCCTCCGCATCCTCGTCGAGAACCCGTACGACCCGGAGAGCCCGTCGCGGCCCGGCGGCGGGCGCGGCCTCGCGAACGTGCGCCAGCGGCTGACGGCGCGCTACGGCGAGGAGGCGCTCTTCGCCGCCAAGCGGCTCGCCGACCGGTACCTCGTCGTCATCTCGGTCCCGGCGGAGATGTCGGCGTGATGGCGGCCGGGCCGGGCGCGGCGCCGTTGCCCGTCCTGATCGTCGACGACGAGGAACCGGCGCGCGCGCTGCTGCGCCAGCACCTGGCCGGGATCCCGCGCGTGCGCCTCGTCGGCGAGTGCGCCAACGGCTTCGAGGCCCTGCGCCTGGCGGCGGAGCTGTCGCCGCGGATCGTCTTCCTCGACATCGAGATGCCGAAGCTCGACGGCTTCGAGGTCCTCGAGCTGCTCGACCCGGCGATCGCGGTCGTCTTCGTCACGGCCTACGACGCCTACGCCGTGAAGGCGTTCGAGGTGCACGCCGTCGACTACGTCCTGAAGCCGTTCGACGCCTCGCGCCTGGCGGTCGCCGTCGACCGGGCGCTCGAGCGGCTCCGCCGCGGCGACCCGGTGCGCGCCGCCGAGCTGCACGCGGACGCCCGCCGCGAGGGCGGCCCGCTCTTGCGGGTGGTCGTCCGGGACGGCAGCCGCGTCCACATCATCCCGGTCGACAAGCTCGACGCGGTCGAGGCGCAGGACGACTACGTTGCGCTCAAGAGCGAGGGCCGGACGTTCCTCAAGCAGCAGACCCTCGCGAGCCTCGCGGCCGCCCTCGACCCGAGCCGGTTCGTCCGCGTCCACCGGTCGCACCTGGTGCGCCTGGACGCGCTCGCGCGCGTCGAGGCCTTCGGCAAGACGAGCCACGTCGCCATCCTCGCCGACGGCTCCCGGATCCCGGTCAGCCGCGAAGGCCACGCGAGGCTGCGCGAGTTGCTGGGGTAGACTCGCCGGCCGGTGAGCCGCTCGCTGAAGGCCACGGCCCTCGTCGCATCGCTGCTCCTCTTGCCGCGATGCAGCCCCCCGCAGCAGCGCCGCGACGGTTTCTACGTCGCGCCGACGCGGCGGCCCGAGACGCGCGCCGAGGCCGTGGCGGACCGGCGTCCCGGCCACCTGATTCGTTCCGAGTCCCTGTCGACGAAGATTCCGGGCGCCGACGCCTGGCGCATTCTCTACGCCTCGACGGGGCTCGACGGCCTGCCGATCGAGGTCTCGGGTCTCGTCATCGCGCCGAAGCTCCCGCCGCCGGCGACGGGGCGCAACGTCGTGGCGTGGGCGCACCCGACGACGGGGGTCGCCGAGAGCTGCGCCCCCTCGCTCCTGAAGGACCCGTTCGACACGATTCCGCACCTGCCCGCGCTCCTGACGCTCGACTGGGTCGTCGTCGCGACCGACTACCCGGGGCTCGGGACGCCCGGACCGCATCCGTATCTCGTCGGGGTCAGCGAAGGCCGGGCCGTGCTCGACGCCGTCCGCGCGGCGCACCAGATCCCGAAGATCGGCGCCAGCACCCGCTTCGCGGCCTGGGGCCACTCCCAGGGCGGACACGCCGTGCTCTTCGCCGGAGAGCTCGCCAGGTCCTACGCGCCGGACCTGACGCTCATGGGAGTCGCCGCGATTTCTCCGGCGACCGACCTGCTGCAGCTCCTGAAGGACGACCTCGACGAGCACGCCGGCAAGATCGTCGCGTCGTACTGTCTCTGGTCGTGGTCGAGGGTCTACGGCGCGCCGCTCTCGCCGTACGTCGACGCGTCGGTCCTGTCGACGATGGATCGGATCGCGGGCGACTGCGTCGAGTCCGAAGGCGAGGCATACCGGCTCTTCTTCGCGACGTTACCGATGCCGTCGAACTATCTCGCCGCGAGCATCTACACGAGCGCGCCCTGGGACCGCCTGCTGCTCGAGAACCGGCCGGGCCGCGTTCCACCGGGGGCGGCGCTCTACGTCGCCCAGGGCACGGACGATCCGATCGTGCGGCCCTCGGTGACGGCGGACTTCGTCGCCGGGCTCTGCCGCACTGGCGCCACGGTCCGGTACGAGCCGTTCCCGGGCGTCGGGCACATGCGCGCCGGCCGCACGTCCGCGACGGCAGCGATCCAGTGGATGCAGACCCGCTTCAACGGCGAGCCGGCGCCGAATACGTGCCCGCCGTTCTGAGCGGCCCGCTCGGCGGGCCGACCGGAAGAGGGAGGGAAAGTTCCGCCTCGGCCTCTCCCGCCCGACTCGAGGGCGGCTACTTCGGCGTGGCCGTCGGGGCGGAGGGCGGCGCGGCCGACGTCGGAACCGGGGTGGGGAAGATCGGCTTCTCGAAGAGTTTCGCTTCGACGCCCGGGTTGAACTTGCATTCCTCGAGCGCGAGCACCTGGTCCTTCTCGCCGTTGGTCGCGACCTCGAGGTGAAACGCGACGGGGTAGCCGTCGACCGTCTTGTAGTCGGAGTAGTCGGAGACGATCTTCGCCTCGCCTTGCGGTCCGGCGGAGGTGTGCGCCGACCGCACGATGCGAAAGGTTGCCGGGTCGAGATACCAGCGCACCGACGCGCCGTCGTACGTCAGGTCGAGGACCTTCGCCTCGACGTCGCCGATCTTTTCGGTTCCCGCCGCGGCGACCACGAGCTTCGGGTCGTCGGCCTTCTGCGCGAGCAGCAGCGGCACGCGGCGGACCTGGCGCAGGAGCTCTTCTTTCATGCCCGGGGGCAGATCCTGGACGGCGTTCGGTCCGACGATGAACGCGCCGGTCGGCGTGGCGACCATGGACATCCGGCCAAACGGAGCGTCCACCTGCTGCGAGATCTTGTCGGGAAACACCATCGAGGTCTGCACGTCCATGGCCATGTCGCCCTGCGGAGTTTTCGCCGTCACGAGGCCGCGCGTCCAGACGTCGTGGACCTTGCGCACGTTTTCGGCGCCGCCGTAGCTCTGGACGAACCGGGCGAAGAGCGCCTTGCCCTCCTTCAACGCCTCGGGCGACGGCGTTGGCGCCGGCTTCGGAGTCGCCGCGGGCGCCGGGGCGGGCGCGGCCGGCGTGGACTGGGCGGCCGCTGCCGCGGCGAGCGCGAGCGAGACGAGGGCTCCAGGCAGGATCCGGAAGGGCCGCGACGACATGCAATTCCTCCGAGCGCGGAAGCTTACATCGAGTAGCATGCGCGCCGTGCCGGGCCGC
>DATJXB010000052.1:0-3421 GCA_035500755.1 Thermoanaerobaculia bacterium
GATCCAGGCCGACGTCGACAAGGGCAGCTCCGTCGAGATCGACGGCGCGTCGTGGCCGCTCCTCCAGTTCCACTTTCACGGGCCGTCGGAGCACTCGCTCGACGGGCTGCACTACCCGATGGAGATGCACCTCGTCCACGCCGGGGCGGACGGCAAGCCGGGACTCGTCGTGGCCGTCTTCCTCGTCCAGGGCGGCGACACGCCGGCGCTCGCGCCCGTCTTCACGAACCTTCCGAAGGAAAAGGGCGGGAAGAAGGACGACGCCTCGATCGCCGTCGACCTCGCGAAGCTCCTTCCCGCCGACCGGACCTACCTCGCGTACGCGGGCTCGCTCACGACGCCGCCGTGCACGGAAGGGATCAGGTGGTACGTCCTCCAGTCCCCGATCGCGATCAGCGGCGAAGAGCTGGGAGCCTTCGTCACGCTTCCCCACATGATCCCCAACAACCGTCCCGTACAGCCCCTCTTCGGACGCAAGGTTCTTCTCGACACGACCCCGTGAGCGCCGCCCCGGGCCGCGCGACCACTTCGAGACTTGGAGGATGACATGAAGCTCTCGTTCCACCGGCTGTTCCTCACGGCGGCCCTCGCGATCGCGGCGGCGGCGCTGCCCGCCTCGGCACAGAACGCGCCGGGCACCTGGGAGCTGACGCCCTACGGCGGCGTGATGTTCGGCCAGCAGATCTACCAGGGCGGACAGAACGGCCGAACGACGATCGACGCCGACAACGCCGGCACGTTCGGCGCCCGCATCGGCTACAACCTGAACCGCGCGTTCGAGGTGGAGTTCGGCTATGGCCACACGTCCGCGAATCTCAGCGGGACGAACTACCCGGGCATCGGCGGCGGCGAGGGGAAGATCGGACACCTCGCGATGGACTCGTTCGAGCTCGACGGCCTTTTCTCCTGGGGTAATCCGCGCGCGAGCGGGTACGTCCTGCTCGGCGCCGGCGCCATGATGCTGGACCCCTCCGTGTCCGGTGTCGCAACCTCCTCGAGCACGCGCTTCACGTGGAGTTTCGGGGTCGGCGGAAAGTTCGGCATCACGCCGAACGCGGCGTTCCGGATCGAGGGCCGCTTCCGCGACACGAGCCTCTCGAACACGACGTCGAGCGGCGTCTGGTGCGATTATTACTACTGCTACGCGTACTCGACGAGCTGGTACGCGAACGGCGAGATCACGGGCGGGCTGACGTTCCAGTTCGGGAAATAGGGACCCGCCACGCAGGAGGAACCATGAGACCCCGATTCGATCTCCCTCGCGCCCTGTCGTGCGCCGCCGTCGCCGCGCTCCTCTCCGCGGGCGCCGCGGCCGCCTCGGATCTCAACCTCACGTCCGTCACGTTTCCCGAGGGGAAGACGATCGACCTCCCGATGGCCCGGACGAACGCGACGCCGAACGCCGCGAAGCTCGAGGCGGCCGTGAAGTTCTCGGGCGGACAGGCGAAGGTCGAGGTCTCCTACAAGAAGATGGAGCCCGCGATCCTGTTCGGCGGCGACATCTCGTCCTACGTCGTGTGGGCCGTCACGCGCGACGGCGCCGTCGAGAATCTCGGCGAGCTCATCGTCGATTCGAGCAACGCGTCCGGGGCGGGCGTGTACCAGACGGGCAAGAAACAGTTCGGCCTGATGGTCACCGCCGAGCCGTACTACCTCGTCGGCAGGCCGAGCGAATACGTGATCGCGACCTCGATGGGCGCCGACCCGAAGAAGACCGCGAACGCGACCTTTGCGTTCAACGGCTTCCGGACGGGCATGGTCAATTCGGACACGAACACGATCGCGGGCCTGACGTACAAGGAGAAGAAGCCCGTCGCGCTCGTGCAGGCCGAGCGGGCGATGACGCTCGCGGAGCGGAGCGGGGCGGCGGCCGTCAATCCCAAGGCGATCGAGGAGGCCCAGCGCGCCCTCACCCAGGCGGAGAACTCGACGAAGAGCGGAGGCAGCGCGAGAGCCGTCACGGATTACGCGCGCCGCGCCGTGGCTCTCTCGGCCGAGGCGATGCGCGACCTGGGCCGCAAGATGGAGGCCGACGCGGAGGCCGCGAAGAAGGCCGCCCTCGCCGAGAGCCAGATGACGGTCGCCCAGCTGCGCGAGGCGCAGGCCCGGCTCGAGGCCGACAAGGCCATGCTCCTCGCCGGCCAGGAACAGCTCAGGAAGGAGAAGGCCGAGCTGGAGGGCCGCCTGAAGACCTCGATGTCTTCCATCATGGAGACCCGCGAGAGCGCCCGGGGCGCCGTCATGAGCCTCCCCGGGATCTCGTTCGAGACCGGCAAGGCCGTCCTGAAGCCGTCCGCCCAGCTCACGCTCGCGAAGCTCGCGGGCATCGCGCAGGTGTTCCCGAACATCAACATGCGCGTCGAGGGCTACACGGACTCGACCGGCAACGCCGCCGCCAACCAGAAGCTCTCGGAGGCGCGCGCCAGGGCCGTCTACGACTTCCTCAAGGCGCAGGGCGTCGCGGACACGCGGCTCGCGTTCCAGGGCCTCGGGCCGGCGAGCCCCGTCGCGGACAACAAGACCGCCGAGGGGCGCGCGAAGAACCGGCGCGTCGAGATCGTCGCCGCCGCCGGCGAGATCAAACCCGTCTCCGCCAACTGACTCCCGGACCTCGCATGATGCATCGGGCCGTTTTCCTCGGGGGAGCGGCCCCTTTTCGTTCGCAGCGGCCTTAAACTGCGCCGCAGGCAGGAGGACTTATGAAACCGATCCGTTCCGCGACGATTCTCGCCGCGTGCGCCGCTCTCCTTGCATTCCCGGCTCGCGCCCAGGTGAGCAGCGCGACCTACATGCAGCAGAAGGGCATGGACGAGCGCTTCCGGCTCGACTTGGGCGGGTTCTTTCAGAGCTTCGACACGACCGTCAGCCTCTACAACTCCGCGGGAACCGCGGGGACGTCGATCAACCTCGAGGACTACGGTCAGGACACCCACAAGACGACGTTCGCGGCCGACGGGTACTGGCGGTTCGGGCGGCACGGGCGCCTCGACTTCGCCTACCGCGGCTGGAACCGCTCGGGCTCGCACACGCTCGACAAGGACATCGTCGTGGGCGACGTGACGTACCACGCCGGGGCTCAGCTGGACACCCGGGTGCGCTCGACCCTCGCCGAGCTCTACTACTCGTACTCGTTCATCAACAACGGGGACCTCGAGTTCGGTCTCGGTCTCGGCGTGTCCTCGTACTGGAACGCCTTCGAGGCCTCGGGGTCGGGCACGCTCTCGGGCGGCGGGCAGAGCGGCTCGGCCAGCTTCCAGGCCGAGTCGCGCAACCTCGTCGCGCCGATTCCGGCCCTCAAGGCCTACTTCGTCTACGCGCTGTATCCGCGCCTCTTCGCGAGGGCCGCGTACAAGGGCATCACCGGGACGGTCGACGGGTATCACGGGGAGATGAACGACTTTCGCGGAGGTCTCGACTACTT
>DATJXB010000053.1:0-14544 GCA_035500755.1 Thermoanaerobaculia bacterium
CCGCGGACGACGACGGCCGGCGGCGCGGCGACGGGACCGGCCGCGCGGGCCGGCGCCGGCCGCACGTCGGATTTCGGCGCGTCGCCGGGCGACGCCGGCGACGCCTTCTTGTCGGTCTTCTCGGCGGGGATCTCGACACGCGCGCCGTCGATCCAGATCTCGGTGACGCGGCTCTTCTCGGCGAACGGCGCGCCCGTTTCGACGACCAGGTTGGCAATCTTCCCGGGGGCGAGCGTGCCGAGGCGGTCCGAGAGGCCGAGCTGGCGCGCCGGTACCACCGTGACCGCCGCCAGGGCGTCGTCCGCCGAGAGGCCGCGGGTCATGGCTTCGCGGACGCGCGCCGGGAAGTCCGCCGCGTCCTCGAGGCCCGCCGTCGTGAACGAGAACTCGAGCCCCGCGTCGCGCAGCCATTTGGGGTTCGATGGCGCGCGGTCGTACGCCTCGAGCTTCGTCAGCGGCACGTCCAGCCACTCTTCGTCGCGGCCGACCTTCTCGGGCTGGGGAAAGGCGACGCGCAGCACCAGGTCCGGACGCGCGGCGGCGACTTCGGGGAGCAGGCGGTACTCGTCTCCGGCGCCGACGAAGAGGGCTCTGGCCTTCAGGATCTTCGCGACGCGCGTCGCGCGGAGCAGCCCGAGGACGTCGTCGGCCTCGAACACGACGAGCTCCTTGCCTTCGGCCGCCGGCACCAGCGCCGCGGACGACGCCACGTAGGGCGGGCGCGCCTGACCCGACGGCTGCGCCGCGTAGGCGGCTTCGGCGTCGCGCCACCAGAGCGCGTCGAGAAACGACTGCCGCGCGAGCGCCACGGCGCCCATCTTGGAGACCGGGTAGTCGCTCGCGTCGGGCTCCGGCTCGAGCGTCACGTACTGATTCGCCGCAGGCACGAGAAGGCGGCCGGGCCCCGATGCCTCGGCAAACGTCACGATCGCGCCCGACCCGCGCAGCACGCCGCCCGACGGCGCCGCCGCCGCGACGGCGAATCCGAGGCGGCGATAGGAATCCGCGACGTCGTCCTTGACGACGAGCGCGTCGACGACGCGCTCCTCCGCCCGCGCCGCGGCGGCGGGATGGACCGCCGGACCGGAGGCGCGCCGCGCCGCCCGCCCGGACTCGCTCGACTCCTCGTCGGGCGGCTTGCGCGGCGACTTGCCGGCGAGCCGGTCGACCGACACGAACGGATCGACGTAGGCCGCGTGGACGACCTTGCCCCGGACGTCGATCACCCGGGCGTCGGCCGGGATCGCCGTGGTCGCCGCCGGGCCGACCGCCTCGAGGACGCCGCCGCGCACGACGACGACGCCGGGGTCGATGACCTTGCCGGGCGCCACGATCACACGCCCGCCGGTCAGGGCGGAGGCCGCGCGGTCTTTCCCCGGAGCGTCGGCGGCGAAGGCGGGAAGAGTCAGAAGCGCGGCGGCGGCGGCCGACACGAACCGGCGAAGGAACTTGTTCATGCCGGCGCGGGATTCTATATGCTTCGCCCTTCGCGGAACGGCCCGAGCCCTCGGTCCGCCGCGACGAAACAGTGGGACAGGAGGACACGATGATTCGGAAGGCATCCCTTCTCGCGGTTTCCCTGCTCGTGGCGGGCGCCGTTGCGGTCTCGGCGCAGGATAAGAAGCCGCTCTCGCCGGCCGGCACCGCGTCGGCGATGGTCGGCGGCAAGTGGGGCGCGCCGGACAAGGACGGCGAGCGTCAGTACTCGGGCGGCAAGTGGATCGAGGTGACCTACAGCCGGCCCATGCTCCGCGGCCGGAAGGACATCTTCGGAAAGGGCGCGGACTACGGCAAGTCGGTCAACGGCGGCGCTCCGGTCTGGCGCGCGGGAGCGAACCAGACGACGAAGCTGAAGACCGAGGTCCCGCTGACGATCGGCGGCAAGAAGATCGACGCCGGCACGTACGACGTCTTCATCGATCTGAAGGAGTCCGGCTGGACGCTCATCCTCTCGACCCAGCCGACCCAGGAAAAGTACGACCCGAACGACAAGACGAAGATCTGGGGCTCGTACGGCTACGACCCGAAGTTCGACGTGGTGCGCGTTCCGATGACGATGGTGACGCCGCGCGCGACGATCGAGCAGTGGACGATCAACTTCATCGACATGACCGACGCCGGCGGCAAGATCGTCTTCGCCTGGGACAAGACCGAGGCCGTCGTCCCGTTCACCGTCGCGCCGTAGTTCGCCCTTGATCCGCCAGGGGGCGCCCTTCACCCCAACCCTCTCCCGCCGGGAGAGGGAGTCCTCACGCGCCTTCTCCCTCCACAGGGGGGAGAAGGCGAGGGTGAGGGGGGTGATGGTGAGCGCCCTCCTTCTCACGGCTTGCGCCCTTCCCGCCCAGGACCGCGCGATCCCCTTCTGGCCGGACGCCATTCCCGCCGCGATCCACGCGGAAGTCGACGGGGTCGCCGCGCTCGAGACGGTGCGCGAGCTCGGCCGCTTCCATCGCGTCCAGGGCTCGCCCGGTTTCGCCGCCGCCGCGGAGCTGATCAAGCAGAAGGCGCTCGCGGCCGGGCTGTCCGACGTCGCGATCGAGCGCTTCCCGGCCGACAGCAAGACGAAGTACGCGCATTTCCTCTCCCACGTGGGCTGGAACCCGGTCTCCGCGACCCTCGAGGAAGTCGCGCCGACGCGGCGCCTGATCGAGTCCTTCCCCGACCTCCCCGTGGCCCTGGCCGACTACAGCCAGGACGCCGACGTCACGGCCGAGCTCGTCGACGTCGGAAAGGGCACGTCGGCGAAGGACTACGAAGGCAAGGACGTCCGCGGCAAGATCGTCCTCGCCGACGGCCCGCTGCCGGCGGTGCATCGCCTCGCCTGCGAGGAGCGCGGCGCGGCCGGTTTTCTCTCCGACTTCCCGAACCAGGCCACGCCCTGGGCCGGCGACGACCGCGACCTGATCCGGTGGGGCCACATGTCGCCCTACCAGCTCCAGAACCGCTTCGCGTTCATGATTTCGAAGCGGCAGGCCGCGGACTTCCGCGCGCGCCTCGAGGCGGGCGAGCAGATCGTCCTGCGCGCGAAGGTCGCGGCGAAAATGGTCCCGGCCTCCTACGACGTCGTCGTCGCGACGATTCCGGGAACCGAACCGGCCTCGGGCGAGGTCGTCGTCACCGCGCACCTCTGCCACGAGTCCGCCGGCGCCAACGACAACGCCTCGGGCAGCGCCGCGATCCTCGAGGTCGCCCGCGCGCTGGCCGCGGCGATCCGGCGGCAGGCGCTCCCGCGCCCCGCGCGCACGATCCGCTTCCTGTGGGTCCCCGAGATCACCGGCTCGCAGGCCTACCTCGCGAGCCATCCGGAGATTGCCGCGCGCCTCGTCGCCGGCGTTCACATGGACATGGTCGGCGGCCTGCTTTCGACGACGAAAGGGATCTTTCACGTCTCCCGAACCGCCGAGACGCTCCCCCACGTCGCCAACGTCGTCGCCGAGGCCTGGTTTGCCCAGGTCGTGGCCGCCTCGCAGCGCTACGCGGAAGGCGCCAACCCGACGGCCTACGGCGGCGGCGGCGGCGGTCCCGCGGATCCCTGGGCCGGGTTCGTCTGGCCGCCCGGATCGCGCGAGATGTTCCTCGGCGACGTTCGCGGGATCAACATGGGCAGCGACCACGAGGTCTTCCAGGCCGCGGGCTTCCGCATCCCGATGGTCTACTTCCACGACTACCCCGACGTCACGATCCACACGCAGAAGGACCAGCCGGAGAATCTCGACGCCACGAAGCTCGGACGCGTGACCTACATGGGAGCCGGGTACGTCTACACACTCGCCGCGCTGCCCGAGGCGGAGTTGCCGCGGCTCCTCGCCGTCACGCGCGCGTGGGTCGAGGCGCGCATCGCCCTCTCCCGCGCCGCGAGCGGACCCGACGCCGCGCTCGTCGAGCGCGAGGCGATCGCGTCCGGCATCGAGACGCTCGAGTCCGTCGCGCGCCTGTGGCCCTCGACGCGCGCCGCGGTCGCCGCGGACGTGGCACGCCTGCGCCGGGCCATGCCGCCCGCTTCTCCGGCGGCCGACCGCCGGGTTCCGACGCGCAACCCCGCGATCGTCGGGCCGCTCAACGTCTACTACTACGACTACTTCGGCGACATCCCCGGCGCCGACTTCACGAAGACGGCGCTCGCGGCGCGCGAAGACGGCGACATCCTCGCCTACGAGGCGCTCAATCTCGCCGACGGCAGGCGCTCGATCGCGGAGATCCGAGACATCCTCGCCGGACGCTACGCGCCGGTCTCCCTGGCGGCCATCGCCGAGTACTTCGAGCTCCTCGCCCGCGCCGGGATCGTGCAGCTGCGGTGAAGATCGCGCAGATCGCGTCGATCTGCTTCTCGATCCCGCCCCGCGCCCACGGGGGCACGGAAATCTCGATCGACCTGCTGACGCGCGGCCTCGTCGCGCGCGGGCACGCGGTGACGCTCTTCGCTTCCGGCGATTCGCGGACGACGGCCTCGCTCCACGCCGTCGTGGCGCGGGCGACCCAGGACGACCCGACGTCGACGTCCTACCTCGAGCGCGAGATGGACGTGCGCAACGCCGCCGAGGCCTATGCGCTCGCCGGAGATTTCGACCTGCTCCACGCGCACTGGCCGACGCCGGCCGCCTATTTCTCGACCGCGACCGACCGGCCGACCGTCCTGACCTACGCGTACATCGAAAGAGAGCTCCACGCGTACTACCGCGCGCGCTTTCCGGCGGTGCACCCGGTCTGCCTGACCGAGGCGCAGAGCCGGATGCTCGGCGGCGGCCTGACGGTCATTCCCTACGGGATCGACGTCGCCGCCGTCCCGTTCTCGGCCGCGCCCGGCG
Organism: Thermoanaerobaculia bacterium; assembly: GCA_035500755.1. Lineage (GTDB taxonomy): Bacteria > Acidobacteriota > Thermoanaerobaculia > UBA5066 > Gp7-AA6 > DAHUXD01. Next base: position 4,806 of record DATJXB010000053.1, read on the forward strand.
AGTATCTCGCGACGGTCGGGCGCCTCGTCCCGCACAAGGGCGCCGACCGCGCGATCGCGATCGCCGAGCGCGCCGGCCTGCCGCTCGTGATCGTCGGAGACGTCACGCCGTATCTGGCCGACAGCGAGCCGTACTACGAAACGCGGATCCGCCCGCGCGTCGACGGGCGCCGCGTGCGGCTCCTCCAGCGCCTCGCCAACCCGGAGGTGCTCGCGCTTCTTTCGCGCGCCCGCGCCTTCCTCTTCCCGATCTCGTGGGAGGAGCCCTTCGGGCTGGTCGTCGCCGAGGCCCTCGCCGCCGGGACCCCGGTCATCGCCACGCCGCGGGGCTCCCTCCCCGAGCTCGTCGAGCACGGCGTCACGGGCTTTCTGGGCGAAACCGACGAAGCGCTCGCGGGCTTCGTCGCGCGCGTCGGGGAAATCGACCGGACCGCCTGCCGGCGGCGGGCCGAGGAGCGCTTTTCCGCGGGGCGAATGGTGTCGGACTACGAAGCGTTCTATAGGAAGATCCTCGGCCGATGAGCTTCGACTTTTCGCCGGCCGCGCTCGACCGCGAGTTCCCCGTCCGCAAGAACCTCCTCTACTTCAACCACGCCGCCGTGGCGGCGCTGCCGCGCCGCGTGGCCGAGGCCATCGTCGCCCACGTCGAGAACGCGCGCGACCGCGGTGCCGCCGACTGGCGCGCCTGGTTCGGCATGATCGACCGCGTGCGCGAGAAAGCCGCCCGGCTCATCGGCGCTTCGGCGGCCGAGATCGCGTTCGCCCCGAACACGAGCTCCGGCCTGAACCTCGTCGCCCTCAACTTCCCGTGGACCGCGGGCGACAACGTGGTCACGACCGACGTCGAGTTCCCCTCGAACGCCTACCCCTGGCGCGCCCTCGCCCGGCGCGGCGTCGAGTGCCGCGTCGCGAAGAACCGCGACGGCCGGATCCTCGCCGAGGACGTCCTCGCGCTCGTCGACGCCCGCACGCGCGTCGTGGCGGTCTCCTGGGTCGCGTTTCACAACGGCGCGGTGACGCCGCTCCCGCGACTCGGCGCCGCCTGCCGCGAGCGCGGCGCGCTGCTCGTCGTCGACGGGATCCAGGGGCTCGGCGCGCTTCCGATCGACGTCAAGGCGGCGCGCGTCGACGTCCTCTGCGCGGACGCCCACAAGTGGCTCTACGGGACCGAAGGCGGCGGCGTCCTCTTCGTCGACGAGGGCGCGAAGGACCGCGTGCCCGCCCGCGCGTTCGGGTGGTGGAACCTCAAGACCGAAGGCGACTACCTCGACTACCGCGAGCCGACGCTCTACGCGGGAGCCCGGCGCTACGAGCCCGGCGCGCTGCCGACGGCGAACCTCGCCGGCCTCGGCGCGGCGCTCGACCTGCTCGCCGACATGGGCGCGGCGGAAATCCAGTCCCGCATCGTCGCGAACGTGGAGGCCCTGCGGCGCGGCCTGAGCGAGCGCGGCTGGACGATCGGCACGCCCGAGCCGGTCGCCTCGGGGATTCTCGCCGCGCGGGCGCCTTCGGGAGACGCGCGCGCGTGGGCGAAGGCGCTGGAGGCTCGCGGCATCATCGTCGCGCCGCGCGAAGGATTCGTCCGCTTCTCGCCGCACGCCGGCAACGACGTGGACGAGGTCGACCGCGCGCTCGCCGAGATCGACGCGATCGGCCGCGCCGAGCCCTAGCGCGGCGCGAGATCCCGCGGCGCGGCCGGACTGGCCGTCCGGGACACGACGTCGCGGTCCGCCGTCACGACGCGCTCGAAGACGCTGCCGCCGTTGGTGCCGGCGATCAGCGTCCCATCGGTCAGGTAGCCCACGCTGATCACGTTCGGGTTCGTCAGGCCTTTCGCCTGGGCGCTCCAGTGCGCCCCGCCGTCGGCGCTCACGAAGACGCCGCCGGCACCCCCGGCGGCGATTTCCCCGGTCACGGGGCTCACGGCCAGCGCGTAAACGGTCCCGGACGCGCCGGAGGCCGGCGCCCAGGACGCCCCGTCGGCGCTGACGAAGAGACCGGAATCGCCGCCGGCAATCACGGCGCCGGAGCTCAACACGCGGACCGCGCGCACGAGGCCGCTCGGGCCGCCGGCGGCAGCTGCCCAATGCGCGCCGGCGTCGCCGCTCCGGTACACGCCGGAGTCGGTCCCGGCCCACAGGACCGTCGTCGAGGCGTCGCCGCCGAGCGCGAAGACCTGTCGCGCCGACAGGTCGGCGGAGCCGGGCGACCACGACGTGCCATCCGAGGACTGGTAGAGGCCCGTCGACGTGCCGGCGATCATCCCCTGCGACGTCCCGGGGAGTATGGAGAAAGAGCGCGTGACGGTCGGGATCGACGACGCGGGAATCCCCGGGGTGGACGTCCAATCGTTGCCGCCGTCGACGGACCGGAGAATCAATCCGCCCCCGCCGGCGTACACGAGTCCGGGCGTCCGCGGATCGAAGAGGACCGCGATCGGGTTCGATTGCAGTCCGCTCGGCTGGCCGCCGCCCGCGAACGGCGGGATCCACGGTCCGCCCGGGGTGTCCGCGTCGTACACGAACGTGGTCGCCGTGGTCGCCACGATCGCCCGTTCGGACGACTGAGGGTCGGCCGCGATCGCGGCGACGACGAGCAAGGGCAGCTGCACCGTCGCGAACGCGAACGTGCTGCTGCCGTCCCAGACCCCGAAACCGCCCGGGTCGAACGGCAAGTTGCCGTAGGCCGCGTAGAACGGGAAGACGCTGCCCGGGACCGAGATCCCGTTGACGTAGCTGCTGACGTACGGCATGGCGCCCCACGTCGAGTCCGCCGGCCGGCGCGCGGCGATCCCCTCCCTCTCGGCGAGAAACGCGGTGCCGTCGTCGGCCACGGCGATCGCGACGACGTACGTCGAGCCGAACGCGCCGGGATAGGGAGACCAGGTCGCTCCGCTGTCGTCGGAACGGAAGACGTACGCGTCGGCAGTGCCGGCATAGACGCGGGTCGCGCTCGTCGGGTCGACGGCCACCGCGCTGACGTCGGTGACCGGATTGCCGAGCAGGTCGGCGAGCCCGTTGTTGCGCGCCGTCCAGGTCGTTCCCCCGTCGTCGCTGCGAAAGACACCGCTCTGGAGCGTCCCGAGATAGAGGTTGCGCGGATTCGACGGGTTGACCGCGAGGACCACGGGCTGCGCGATCGAGGTCGTCGCGTTCCCGACCGAGGTCCACGAGCCGCCGGCGTTGGTGCTCTTGGCGACGGTTCCCGACGGGCCCGCGGCGTAGACGGTGTCGGGCGTCGACGGGTCGATCGCGATCGTCGTGATGTTCCCGGCGGGCAGGCCGTTCGACGCCGCGGCCCACGAGACGCCGCCGTTGGTCGTCTTGAAGACGCCGGACGGCGTCCCCGCGTACACCACGCCGGCATCGGCCGGCGAAACCGTCAGACGGCCGACCCGCAGGTCCGACAGGCCCGTGTTCGCGACGCGCCAGGTCTGCCCCGAGTCCGTGCTCGCGAAGACGCCGCCGACCTTGCTCCCCGCGTAGACCGTCGTGGGCGCCGACGGCGCCGACGCGACCACGTCCACCGTCCCTCCGGGAGGACCGAGCGCGATCCAGCTCGCGCCTCCATGAGCGGCAGCCGGGCCCGCCGCGAGGAGCGCGGCCCCGAGAAGTGGAACGCCGAGGCGACGAAGAAGCGGCATGGACTCGACCGAGCGGACAGCATATTCCGTGCCGGGGCCGAAAGCCCGCGTCGACGCGACGTCACGCGAGACGGAGCCCGACCGAAAACGGAGACGCGCTCCCCTCGTGTCTCCGAAGCGAGACAGTTCGTCATCGTCCGAGTGCAACGGGCACGGGGCCGGCGCCGTTATTCTTGAAAGGTGCCGGAACCTTCGAGAAGAAAGAGGCGCGCGAGGCGCGCGGCGCTCGCGATCCTGTTCGCCGCGGCGGCGCCGGCGCGGTCCCAGGACCCGGCGCCGACGCCCTTGCCGCGGTCGCGGGCCTTCGTCGAGAAGGTCGAGGTCCGCGTGCGGTCCATCCTCGTGTTCGCGACCGGACCCGGAGGCAAGCCGCTCGCCGCGCCGCTGACCAGGGCGGACGTGAGCGTCCTCGAGAGCGGCCGGCCCGCCGAGGTGATCGACGTCGAACCGGTCCGCTCGTCCGGCACCCCGAGCGCCGGCGGGGCGCCCCCGGCGATCCCGTCGGCCGGGGAGGGCGACGCCCCGAAAGGAACGCTCCAGTACCTCTACGTCGACACCGCGACGCTCAACCGGCGCTCGATCAAGCTCATCACGGACGCCGTCGGCGGCCATCTCGACGGCATTCTCTCGATCGGCCCGCTCGAGATCGTTCTCGCGGACGCCGCGCCGGCCGTCTTTCTCCCCGCCTCCTCCGACGCGGCGGCGATCCGCCGGGCGCTCGGCAGCCTCGCGGCGAACGTCAGCGGCAAGCAGCGCCTGCTCGATCTCCGCAAGGACGCGCTCGAGGAGATCCGCAACGCCGAGCTCTCGACGAAGAGCGCCGCGGCGAGCAACACGCGCGCCCACGTCCGGTCGGCGACCGAGCACGAGGTCGCGCTGCTCCGCATCTCGTTCGACCGGCTCGAGAGCTGGGCGGCCGCTCGCCCGGACGCGCGGCCCGGGATCCTGTACTACGCCAACGACGGCTTCGACATGGATCCGATCGAGACGTACCGCAACGCGCTCGGCTCCCGCGACGAGGCCCTGCGCAACGAGGTGCTGCAGCTCTCCACGGAGTACGGGGGCGAGTTGTCGAAGCTCCTCGCGCGGGTCGAGGCCACGCTCGCCGGCAAGGGCCTGACGACGGTGCCGCTCGTCCTCGGCGGCACGACCGCCGAGTTCGCCTCGAGCGCCGCGAACATGGGCCTGCGCGGCGGCGCGGCGTTGCGCCAGGTCGTCGACTCGGCGCCGCTCTTCTTCTACGCACGGCCCACGGAGCCGCTCGGCCTCGTGGCCGGCGCCACGGGCGGCGAGATCGTCTCGACCTCGAGCCGCTTCGGCACGGTCCTCGACCACATCGGTTCCGCCTGGATCGTTACCTTCCGAGTGGGCGCCGTTCCGGACGGCCGGCCGCACCCGTTGGTGGTTCAGGCGGCCCGGGACGGCGTGGTGCTGCGGACGACGCACTACCTCCTGACGGGAAGCCCGCGCGGCGCGTCGCTCGAGCGGGCGGTCCGCGTTCTCGAGGGCTCGGAGAAACCGTCCGACGTGCCGGTGCTCGCGACCCTCGCGCCTTCGGGCGCGCCCCGGAGCGGCATGCTCCGCATCGCGGTCAACTTCACCTCCGTGCGGGACGTCCTCGGCCCCGACGACGCGCCGATCCCGCTGCGCCTCGCGCTCGCCGTCGATCTCGGAGACGGTCAGCCGTTCACGTCGGCCGAAGAAGTGGACTGGCGCCGCGACGCCGGCAGCGAGTCGTGGCGCTATCAGGTTCCGCTCAACTGGCCGTCCGAAGCGCGCCGTGTCGCGGTGCTGGTCGAAGAGGTGTCGACGGGCCTCGCGGGCGCCACGATCGTGGACGTCCCGGGCGCGCGCTGACCCGTCAGGCCGGCGGATCCGGCACGGCGTCGATCGCGACGCCCGAGTCGTCGGCGAGTGCGGTCCGGTTGCGGCCGCCGGTCTGGGCGCGCTTCAACGCGTCGCCCGCCGCGCGGAGCAGGGCGCCCGCGTCCGCCTTCGCCTCACCGCCTTCGGACGACACCCCGAGCGACAGCGTCACGGGCAGCGGGCCCGCCGTCGTCAGCACCGGCCGCTTCGCGAACGACTCGCGGATGCGCTCGGCGACCGTCAGCGCGCCGAGGCCGTCGGAGCCGGGCAGCACGATCAGGAACTCCTCGCCGCCGTAGCGGCCGACGGCGTCGTAGGGCCGGAGCGAGGTGCTCAGGCGCCGCGCCGTTTCCCGCAGCACCTCGTCGCCCACGGGCGGGCCGTGGGTCTCGTTGACGTGGCGGAACGCGTCGACGTCGGCGAGCACGACCGCCACCGACCCGCTCTTGCGGCGCGCCCGCTCGCGCTCCTTCTGGAGGAGGTCGAGGATCGCGGCGCGGTTCCAGGAACCCGTGGTCGCGTCGCGCGTCGACTGGACGCGGAGCGCGTCCTGCGACGCGCGGAGGGCCTGCTCGATCTCGACGATGCGCGCGCCCGTGCGCACGCGGGCCTTCATCTCGATCGCGTCGATCGGGGAAAAGAGGAAGTCGTCCGCGCCGGCGTTCAAGCCGTCGAGGAGGTCTTCGGCGTCGCGGCCTTCCGTGACGAGCAGCACGTAGGCCGAGGGCAACTCGGGCTGCAACCGCAGCCGCCGGCAGACGTCGATTCCCGGCATCGCCTCCATGCGCCAGGCGACGACGACGAGCGTCGGCTCGCGCTCGGCCTCGAGGCGGCGCCACGCGTCGAGCCCGTTGCGCACGGCCGTGACCGAGTGGCCCCACTTCGTCAGCCAGCTCTCGAGCAGACGAAGCCGGTCGGGGTCGCTGTCGGCGACGAGGGCCCTCATGCGCCTTCTCTCTTCAAGCGGAGCTCCGCTCCATGCTAGCGCATCCGGCGCGGGAGGGCGTCGAAGCCGACGAGCGCGACGTCGAGCTCCCGAAGACGCCGGCGAATCGCGGGGTCGCACAGGATCTCGCGCTCCCAGTCCCGCTCGTCGGCGTAGCGCGAGCCCTTCCGCAAGTCCTCGTCCACCCGGGCGGGATGGCACATGAGCTCGGTCACGCCGGGGCCCACGCCGCCGAGGAGGCGCTCGAGCGCCGCGGCGGTCGCGCCTTCCGCGTAGAAGCCGTCGAGAAAGCGGTCCGGCGTGGCCACCCCCGCCGCGCGGAGCGCCCGCCGCGCCTCCTCGCTCGCCGCGCGCACCGGAAAACCGCGCTCGCGGGCCACGGCCGCGAAAACCGGGGCGATGGCCGGGTGGAGCGCGGCGTGGTGGTGCGAGTCGAGGTGCGTCGGCGGCTTTCGGGCGAGCATCTGAAACACCTCGATCTGAGCCTCGAGCTCCGCGCGGACCTCCGCCTCGGGGATCCGCTCGGGCAGGGCCTCGCGCGACCGGGCGAAGACGCCCCGGGGGGCCAGGGTCGGCAGGCTTCCGGCGGGCGCGGCCGGAGAGCCGCCGCCCGTCACCGCGAAGTGGAGCCCCAGGCCGAGTCCGGGCGCCTTCTCCGACGCCTCGCGAATGCCCCGCGCGGCCGATTTCTCGAGCACCAGGACCGTGGCGGACGTGACGATCCCCCCGGCGTGGGCTTCGAGCACGCCGGCGTTGACTCCCGGGGTGCGCCCGTAGTCGTCCGCGTTGACGATGAGCCTCTTCACGACCTCGAGAGCATTCTGCAACACGTCGCGGCGCGCCTCGCCCGGAGATAATGCCCCGCCAATGGCCACGCGAGGAGTCCGGGGCGCCACGACGGCCGATCGCAACGAGCCGGCTCACGTCGCCGAGCGGTCGCTCGAGCTGCTGCGCACCCTCATCGCGTTGAACGGCCTGGCCGCCGAGGACGTCGCGAGCGCGACGTTCACGGCGACCGAAGACCTCGACGCCGAGTTTCCGGCGATGGCCGTCCGCGCGCTCGACGGCTGGGACGGCGTGCCGCTGCTCTGCGCCCGCGAGATCCCGGTGCCGGGCTCGCTCGGCCGCTGCATCCGCGTGCTGCTCCACTGGAACACGGACCGCCCGCAACGCGACGTACGGCACGCGTTCCTGCGGGGCGCGCGGGAGCTTCGCCCGGCGTGGGCCGTGCGCGTCTCCGGCGACGAGGACGATCCGGAGCCGGCCCGGCTCCCCCGCCCGGCCCCGCCCCGATGAGTCACACGGTCGTCGTCGGCCTCGGCTTGATCGGCGGCTCCGCCGCGCTCGCCGCGGGAGCGCGCGGCTTCGACCGGGACGGCGGCGTCCGCGAGAAAGCGCGCGGCCGCGGCATCGCCGTGGCCGACTCGCTCGCCGGGGCGCTCGACGGCGCCGGCCTCGTCGTCGCCGCGGCGTCGACGGCCGAAACGCCGGCGCTCCTCCGCGAGATCGCGGCGCTCGCGCCCCGCGCGGTCCTGACGGACTGCGCGTCGTTGAAGCGCCCGATCGCCGACGCCGCCGCATCGCTCCCCGAAGGCGTCCGGTTCGTCGCGGGCCACCCGATGGCCGGCGGGCGCGGCCGCGGCGTCGAGGCCGCCGACCCCGAGATCTTCCGGGGCCGGCCCTGGGTCCTCGTCCGGACGGCGCGGAGCGACGCGGCGTCGTTGGCCGCCGTCGAGTCCTTCGTGCGCGCGGTCGGCGGCCGCCCGGTCGAGCTCGACGCGGCGCGCCACGACCGGGCGATGACGTGGATCAGCCACCTGCCGCTCGCCGTGGCGTCGGCGCTCGCCCGCGCGGCGGCGGCCGGAAGCGGCGACACGGCGGCGCTGGCCGGCCCCGGTCTGATCGACACGACGCGCCTGGCGTCGCAGCCCGAGTCGCTCGCGCTCGAGCTCGCCCTCGCCGACCCCGAGGCGCTGGCGCGCGCGATCGACGCCGTCTCTGCCTCGCTCGACGCGCTCGCGTCGAGCCTCCGGTCGAGCGACCGCGAGGCCGTCCGCCGCTTCTTCGCGGACGCCGCGGCCGCGCGCCGCGACCTCGCGGGCGCCTGAACCGGACCTCTCTCAGCGCGAGGCGGTTTTTCCCCGGAGCCCGTGACGCGCGACGACGAACGCGCCCGCGGCGAGGCCGGCCACGAGGCCGACGACGACCAGCCCCGCGAGGCGGACCCATTCGGACGGGTGCGCCGGCGCGAGGATCTTCGCCGCGGCTCCCGCCACGTCGAGCGACGCGCCCGCCGCGCCCCGGGCGGCCTTCAGCGCCGAGAGCAGCGCCGAGACGCCGAACGCGGCCGCGAAGCCGAGGGCCGCCCACGAGGCGCCGGTCGCGAGCGCGCGCCCGAGGGAGACCGGCCGCGCTTCGATCGGCTCGAGCGCGTCGAGGGCGGGCTCGCGGCCGCCGAGCGGTGCGAAGCGCTGCAGCAGCACGAGCCCCGGGATCGACGCCGCGGTGGCGCACAGGTAGAACGGGGTCCAGCCGATCGCGTCCGCCGTGAAGCCGGCGATGGGGCCGGTCACGATCCGCCCGACGGCGAAGATGCTGGAGAAGAGAGCGTACTGCGTCGCCGAGAACTGCTTCTGCGTCATCCGCAGCAGCATCACGCCGAAGGCGCCCGTCGCCAGACCCTGACACAGGTTCTCGACGCCGATGGCCGCGAGCATGATCGCGCGGTGGGAGAGCGGCTGCACGACGGCGCCCACGATCCCGCCGGCGCACGGGCTGCCCGGTGTCAGCCGGTCGATCGCGACGTAGCCGAGGAAGCCCACGGACTGGATGACGCCGAAGAGCCACAGGCTGCGCGTCAGGCCGATGCGGTCGGTGGTGACGCCGCCGAGGAACGCGCCGACGATCAGCGCGATCAGGCCGATCGTGGCGGTCCCCACGCCGACGTCCTCCGGCGTGTAGCACTTCTGGATCAGGAACGGGCGGATCAGGGCGGTCGCGAGGTTTTCGCCGAACTTGTAGAGGACGAGAAAGCCGAGGATCGGCAGGGCGCCGGAGCGCCGGAAGAGCTCGATCAGGGGATCGAAGACCGCGCGGCGGAGCGACCGCGGCGGAAGGACCGCCGCTTCGGGCTCGGGCGACCACAGCACGACGACGGCGAGCGGCACGAACATCAGGGCGAGGACCGTGAACACCGGAGGCCAGCCGAGCTTCTGTCCCATCGTGATCGTCAGCGCGCCTGCGACGAGAACCGCCGAGCGGGCGAGCGCGTTGCGCGCGCCGACC
>DATJXB010000054.1:0-13989 GCA_035500755.1 Thermoanaerobaculia bacterium
TGACGGTTCGATCCCGTTCAGCTCCACCAATTCCTACCGCTTCACGGTAGATCTCGCCGAGCCGTTCATCCGAGCGGCGGGCGGGCGTCAGCTCGACAGCGTCTCGAGCAGCGTCTTCAGGTCGTCCGCGTGCTCTTCCTCCATCGCGAGGATCTCCTCCATCATGCGCCGGGTGGTCGGGTCGTCGTTGGCGAGGTAGCGGATGATCTCGGAGTAGGACTCGATCGCGACGCGCTCGGCGACGAGGTCCTCCTGGATCATCTCGACGAGCGTCGTGCCCTCGACGTACTCGGAGTGGCTGCGGGTCGCGAGTCCCTCGGGCGAGAAGTTGGGCTCGCCGCCGAGCTGGACGATGCGCTGGGCGATCTGGTCGGCGTGGGCCTGTTCCTCGTTGGCGTGCTGGAGAAACTCCGCGGCGACGGCCTGCGCGTGGATGCCGGCCGCCATGAAGTGATGCCGCTTGTAGCGGAGGATGCAGACGATCTCCGTCGCCAGGGCCTCGTTCAGGATGCGGACGACGGTGTCTCGATCCGCGCGGTAGCTCGCGGTGACGGCGCCGCGGAGCATGTGCTCCCGAGCCCGATCGCGGAGCGTCTGAACGTCCGAGAGAAACGGCCGGTTGCGCGGGCCGCCCTTTGCCTTCGACTTGCCGGTGGTCTTTTTCTTCATGTCGATACCCCCGCCTGCGATCCTACTTCAGCGGCGTTATAGGCTCGTCGCGGAAGCGCACGGGGTCCGGTGACCCTCGCGGACTTCAAATCCGTCGGCGTCGCGGCCTCGTGCCGGGACGGGTGGGTTCGACTCCCACACGCTTCCGCCAACCAATATCAACCGGGGAAAGGGGAGCCAACGTTCTCAAAGCGTTCCTGATTTCGGTTTTTCCCCGGCTGTCTCCAGAATTCTCCCGCAATTTGTCCGCGAATTCGCCCGCAGAATTCCCGCAAGACCTCCGGAGCGGCCACCCCGTCCTGGCCGGCGACCGCTCCTGGTCAGTGCGAGATCGTCGCTTCGCTCCGCGCAGGCTGGCCACAGGGCCTTCGAGGCGTCCTACTCCACGGCCTTGGCGTCCTTCTTGACGTCGCCCTCGAGCTTCTCGAGCTCCGACTCCCTGGAGCGCCGCCGGCAGAGCCAGCGCGAGCGCAACGATCCAGCGTCATCTCGTTCCTCAATTTCCCGTCGGAATCGGGATCTGGAAACCTTCTTTCGCGAGCTCGTCCCGGATCCACTGGAACCGCTGGTACTGGGTGAGCGTGATCGGCCCCGAATAGCTCTCGCTCTGGAGCTTGCGCGGCGGATACTTGACGTAGGTTTGCATGAGTTCCTTGATCGCCGCGCTGATCGACACCAGGGTCCAGGTGCGCTCGGTGTAGTTGTTCATGAAGATGTCGTATCGCTCCTGCGGGTCCTGCCAGAGATCGAAGACCTGGGGCACGGTCGCGACGTACTTGTCGGGGCCCTTCCAGCCGAGGTTGCTGTCCACGGCGAGCGCGCCGGTGCCCATGCCGTCGTCGCCCCGCAGGTTGAAGACGGCCTTGTAGTTGCCGACGCGCGCGGCGCCCGGCGAGAGTTCGTTCTCGGTGAAGTAGAACCAGCTCGTCCGCGGGTCCTTGCCGGTGCCGAGGAGAACCGGGGTGAGGTCGTAGCTGTCGAAGATGATGGGCTGGCCCTCGCGGTCCTTGGCGGGCAGCTTGGTGCCGGCCACCGACGCGAAGGTCGCCATCAGGTCGAGGCCCCCGACGATGTCGTGGTTCTTGACGTCGGCCGGGATCTTGCCCGGCCATATGGCGATCGCCGGAACGCGGTTGCCGCCCTCGCGCACCGTGCCCTTAGTCCCCCGAAACGGCGTGTAGCCGGCGTCGGGATAGACGTCCTGCCAGGCGCCGTTGTCGGTCGTGTAGAAGATCAGCGTGTTCTTGTCGAGCCCCAGCGCCTTCAACTTCTCGAGGACGTGGCCGATGCGGGCGTCGAGCTCGACGACGGAGTCGGCGTACTTGGTCTTCGACATCGACTTCAACTCGAACTCGGGCGCCGGCATGTTCGGTTGGTGGACCTTCATGAAGTTCACGTTGATGTACCAGGGCTGGCCGGGGTTCTTCGCCGCTTCCTCGAGGAACTTCAGCGCCGACTGTTCCACGTACTTGTCCATGAACGGAATGCCAACGAGGCCCTTCTCGGGCGTGTCCACGTACTCGCCGTTGACCTTGAAGTCTTCGTGCGCCTTCTCGCCGGCCTTGCCGGACAGCGAACCCTTGGTGACGTTCCAGAACATCTCGCGGAGCTTCGGATCCATGTCCGGGAACCACTTCGGGTCGCCGTAGGTGTAGGCGTTGCAGTGGTACAGGAAGACGTGCTCCATCTCGTCGTAGCCCTGGGCGTTCGGGAGCGCGTAATCGGCTTCGCCCAGGTGCCACTTGCCCGTGAAGTAGGTCCGATAACCGGCCTGCTTCAGGACCGACCCGAGCGTCCACTCGGCCGCCGGAAGTCCCCCGCCCTGCCCCTGGAAGGCGACCGTAGTCATCCCGCTGCGGTTCGGGATGCGGCCCGTCTGTATGGCGGCGCGTCCGGGGGTGCAGCTTGGCTGGGCGTAGAAGGAAAAGAAGGTCATTCCGGCCTGGGCCATCTTGTCGATGTTGGGCGTCGGCATGCCGCGGCCGACCCCCCCGCCATACGGGCCGAGGTCGCCGTAGCCCGTGTCGTCCGAGACGATGAAGAGGATGTTCGGCTTGCTCGCGGGCGCCTGGGCGAGAACCACCGAGGCCGGAAACGCGGCAGCGAGAGCCACGAGGCACCGAAGTGAGCTTCTGAGCATGAGACCTCCTCTGACAAAGCTCCCGTAGATCCGTTTCCGATGCATAATATCGTCCGCTGGCGCCTCAATCGAGGGGCCGCGCCCGGGGATTTCCGGAAGCGGCGAAATACCCAACCCAATCAGAACAACGACATGAGAAGTCGACCAGGGTGATGCCATCGTCGCGCTTGGCGTTGAACTTCGTGTACCGGGAAGCGCCGCCGAAGCCGAAGTTGCAGCTCGCGAACAAGTCGGCGTGCGCCGCATCGATCCTGCGTTTCAAATGATCGAGGCTCTCGTTGGGGAATCACGGCAGGGTGGTCCGGATCGATTTCTCAGGACGTCTAATGGCCGTGCGCGAGCAGCGGACTCGCCACCCGTCTTGTTTCCGTTGGCGTTGCTCGCGTTGCGTCCGCGACGGCGATGAGCCGGTGCGGACGGCCTGGGTCCGGGGCGCTCGTCCTGCTCGTGCGGGAAGACCGTTGACCTCGTCGTACGGCGGGAGATGGACGGGAGGGGTCGAGGGGGGGCGAGATCGCAAGTCCTCGCTGACACCGAGGGCACTAACGCTGACAAGTTCTCAGATTTCCTCAGTAAACCGCGAAACCCGAATAGGTTCGACTCCCACACGCTTGCGCCAACACGCCGAAAGGGCGTGAGTCGCGATTTTTCCGATGCCGCTCGACCAGTACCGCCGGAAACGCCGGTTCGCCGTGACCCCGGAGCCGCGGGGCGCGGCGCCGCGCCGCCGCGCGAAGAGTCTCGCCTACGTGATCCAGAAGCACCGTGCGACGGCGCTCCACTACGATTTCCGCCTGGAGTGGAAGGGCGTCATGCTGTCGTGGGCCGTGCCGAAAGGGCCGTCGTTGAATCCCGCCGACAGGCGGCTGGCGATGCCGACGGAGGATCACCCGATCGAATACAACCGGTTCGAGGGCGTCATCCCGGAAGGGGAGTACGGCGGCGGGACGGTGATGATCTGGGACCGCGGCCGCTGGAGCCCCGAGAGCGAGGACGTGGACGCGGCGCTGAAGAAGGGCGACCTCAAATTCCGTCTCGACGGGGAAAAACTCCACGGTTCCTGGGTCCTGGTGCGCCTGGCGCGGAAGGACCGCGACGGCCGGGTGCCGTGGCTCCTCATCAAGCACCGCGACGAGTTCGCCTCGAAGACGAAGATCGCCGAGGTGGAGCCGCGCTCGGCCGTGTCGGGCCGGCTCATGGTCGAGATCGCGCGCGACGACGGCGGCGACGTCGAGAGGGCCGCCTCCGGCGACCCGCCGGCGCTCGCGCGACGGGCGCTCGCGGCGCCGCGCGCCCGGAGCCGCCGCCGGTCGGCCCGACGAAAGACGCCGAGGTTGGCATGAAGGCGAAACCCGTGGACGCGGCCACGATCGGCGGCGTGCGGATCTCGCACCCGGACAAGGTCTACTGGCCCGACGAGGGCTACACGAAGCGCGACCTCGTGACGTACTACGAGGCCGTCTTCGAGCGGCTCCGTCCCTGGGTCGAGAACCGGCTGCTCTCGCTCGAGCGCTGCCCCGACGGCCTGCGCGGCCAGTGCTTCTTCCAGAAGCAAAAGCCGGACGGTCTGCCGGCCGACACGCCGACGAAGAAGATTCAGCACGAGAAGAAATCGACGGACTACGTCGTGGGCGGCCGGCTGGAGACGCAGCTCGCGCTCGTGAATCTCGGCTGCATCGCGGTGCACGTGTGGGGGGCGCGGGCGAAGACGCCGCGGCAGCCGGACTGGGTCTGTTTCGACATCGACCCGTCCTCGGGACGCTTCGACGATGCCGTCGAGGCAGCGCTCGCGGTGCGCGAGGCGCTCGAGGCGCTGGAGCTCGAGTCGTTCCCGAAGACGTCGGGCGGCAAGGGGCTTCACGTCTTCGTGCCGATCCGCGTCGGCCCGGATTCCAACGAGGTTCTGGGTTTCGCCGAGATGCTCGGCCAGCGGCTGGCCGCCGCGTCGCCGAGGCTCTTCACGACCGAGACGCGGATCGCCGCGCGCCAGGGCCGCGTCTACCTCGACCCGTTCCGCAACGGGTTCTCGCAGACGGTCGCCGCGCCTTACTCCGTGCGCCGCCGCGCGGGGGCTCCGTTCTCGCGGCCGCTCTCGTGGAGGGACGTCCGGGCCGGGCTCGACCCGGCGGCTTTCCACCTCGGCAACTACGCGCGCGAGCTCCGCAAGGCGGATCCGTGGAAGGACTTCTGGACTTCGCGCCAGCCGCTCGAGCGTGCGCTCCGCGCGGTCTCGAAGCTCTAGGCGAGGAGTCTCGGTCAGAGCCTTCCCGTCAAGAGCATGACGAGGACCACGAGCACGATGACGCCGAGCAATCCGCTCGGCAGATAGCCCCAGTCGCGGCTGTAGCTCCAGCGCGGCGCGGCGCCGAGGAGCAACAGAAGAAGCAGGATCAGCAGAACGAGTCCCATCGAGACCTCCTGGGGAGGAGACACTGCACGGGCGGTGCCAGAGAGGCGGTCGGCACGCTTCTTGAAAAGGCCAGGACCGGGAAGAAACGTCTCTTCCACCACAAGGAGGTTTTCATGACGGACCGCGACAATCGTTCGAGTCAGGGGCAGACGCCGGGCCAGACGCCGGGCCAGACCAGGCGGCCGGATCAGAGCGAAAGCGACAGCCGGCAAAAGCAGGCTCACGGCAACCCGGGATCTCCGCGCGACGAGCGCGGCGAGGTCGTCGGCGGCCGCGACGCCCACGGGTCCCCGATCTCGCGCCCGGGCGGCAAGAGCAAGGAAGAGTCCGAGACCGACGAGAGCGCCTAGCGTCGGCGTCTTCACGTCAAGCCGGCGGGCCTTCGGGCTCGCCGGTTTTTCTGTCGTACGATCGGGACGTTTCCGACGAAGAAGGAAGGAGGGCGGAGAGAGCGTGCCGGACTCGAGCGGGCCGATGCCGGAGCCGGAGGCGCTGCGCCGATTCTTCCACGACCTCGCGACCCCGCTGTCCGGGGCGTCGCTCCACCTCGAGCGAGCGTCCCGGCTCATCGCGCGGGGCGAGAACGCCGAGGAGGCGCTGACGTTCGCCCGGCAGCAGCTCGAACGGGCCTTCGACCTCTTCGAGAGCGCGCGGGCGGAATTCCTCAGGTGACCGCGTGCGCGTGCTGATCGTCGAAGACGACGTCGCCATCCGCAAGGGACTCGAGAGCGCCGTGCGGGACCTCGACGCTCAGCCGAAGAGCGTCGGCACGGCGGGCGAGGCGGCCCGGGCCGTCGAAGAGTTCGACCCCGATCTCCTGATCGTCGACGTGCACCTGCCGGACGGCGACGGCATCGAGGTCTTTCGCGCGGCGCGCGAGGCCCGGCCCGACCGCGACGGCATCGTCCTGACCGGGCAGGCGTCCCTCGACAGCGCGGTCGAGGCGCTGCGCGCGGGGGTGTCGGACTATCTGCTGAAGCCGTTGCGGCCGGCCCAGCTCGAGGTCGTCTTCCAGCGCCTGACGTCCCGCCGCGCGCTCGAGTCCGAGGTCGAGACGCTGCGCGGCGAGCTCCAGGAGACGGGCAAGCTCGGCGAGCTGATCGGCAAGTCGGCGGCGATGGTGAAAGTCTTCGACGCGCTGCGGCGCGTCGCGCGAACGAACGCCCCCGTGCTCCTGACGGGGCCGAGCGGCACCGGCAAGGAGGTCGTCGCGCGGACGATCCACCGGCTGTCGCGGCGGCAGGCCGCGCCGTTCGTCGCGTTCAACTGCGGGGCGATCTCGCCGACGCTGATCGAGAGCGAGCTCTTCGGCCACGAGCGCGGTGCCTTCACCGGCGCCGACAAGCGGCGGATCGGCTACTTCGAGGAGGCCAGCGGCGGCACGCTGCTGCTCGACGAGATCACCGAAATGGGGCCGGATCTCCAGGTCAAGCTGCTGCGCGTGCTCGAAGACCGGACCGTGCGGCGCATCGGCGGGGCTCAGGATCTCCGCGTGGACGTGCGCCTCGTCTCCGCGACCAACCGCGATCCCGCCGACGCGATTCGGGAAGGCAAGCTGCGCGAGGATCTGTACTACCGGCTGAACGTTTTTCCGATCGCGCTGCCGCCGTTGTCCGAGAGGCGCGAGGACATCGCGCTGCTCGCCGAGCACTTCCGCCGCCACCTCGACGACCAGGAAAAGGCGGGCGTGGCGCGCTGGGATCCGGCGGCGCTGCGCAAGCTCGAGAGCCACGCGTGGCCCGGCAACGTGCGCGAGCTGCGCAACGTCGTGCATCGCGCGTACGTCATGACCGAGGGAGACACGATCCGCCCGGAGGTTCTCGAGGATCTGCTCCCGGGCGCGGCGCGCAAACCCCGGCCGGCGCCGGGCTCGACGCGCCGGGCGCGCAAGCGCTGACCTTTCCGGCTGGCACGAGATTCGCTCTCCCTGGGAGCGGGGCCGGTTCGGCCCCGGAAAGGGGAGCGCCCGATGCTCTGGACCATTTTCGTGATCCTGCTCGTCCTGTGGCTGCTCGGACTGGTTTCGGGCTACACGCTCGCGGGGTTCATCCACATTCTGCTGGTGCTGGCGATCGTCGTCCTGATCATCAACGTCATCCAGGGCCGCCGGGTGGTCTGACGGCAACCGCGCACGCGGGCGCCGCGAGACGCCCGCGTGCTTCTTCCCTCGCTACTTCGCCGCGCCCTCGAGCGCCACGTCGAGCGACCGCACTCCCACGTATCGCTCCGAGACGTCCTGCCAGTTCCAGACGTTCCAGACGGCCTCGAAGAAATCCGTCTTGCGGTTCTGGTACTGCAGGTAGTACGCGTGCTCCCAGGCGTCGAGCACGAGCAGCGGGACGCCGGCCTGGGAGAGGTTGGACTGGTGGTCGTAGATCTGCGTCGTCAGGAGCCGGCCCGCGAGCGGCTCCCAGACGAGCGCGCCCCAGCCCGAGCCCATGATGGTCGAGGCGGCCTCGGTGAGCTGGCGGCGGAGCTTCGCGAAGCTGCCGAAGTCGCGGCGGATCGCCTCGGCGAGCTCGCCCTTCGGCTCACCGCCTCCTTTCGGGGTCAGGTTCTGCCAGAAGAGCGAGTGCAGGACGTGGCCCGACAGGTTGAACGCGAGTGCCTTCTCGAGGGCGCCGATCCGGGTGAAGTCTTCTTTCTCGCGCGCTTCCCCGAGGCGCTCGAGTGCCTGATTGGCGCCCTTCACGTACGCGGCGTGGTGCTTGTCGTGGTGGAGCTCCATGATCTTGCCCGAGATGTGGGGCTCCAGGGCGGCGAAGTCGTAACGCAGGTCCGGCAGTGTGTAGTTGGTCATTGTGCCTCCGGGGCAGGAGCGTAGCGAAAATCGTGCCGCCGGGAAAAAGAATCGCCGCTAGCGCCCCCGGGGGAGCCGGGAACTCGCGGCGAGCGGCACAGAAAGGAGCCTCTCCGTGGCGTGTTTCCCGGGTGCAACCGGGGTGCCAGCGTCGGCCGGAACGGTTCTTGCTCGAGAGGCAGAGTCGAGGAGACGACATGGCGAGACGGTACGGTGCGAAGGCGCAGAAGAAGGTCGAGCGGGCGATGCGCGAGCGCAAGCGCGGGACGCTGCGCTCGGGCCGCTCGGGACGAAAGGTCACGAGCCGGAAGCAGGCGATTGCGATCGGTCTTTCGGAGGCGCGGCGGGCGGGGAGCAAGGTTCCCGCCGCTCCGCGCCGGCGTCGCCGCGGCCCTCGAGGCGCCGCGGTGTCGGCTCGACCCGCGGGGCCGATCGGGGTATAAAGGTTCGATGCGCGCGCGACCGGCGGTCCTCCTCGTCGTCACGGGCGAGCCCTGCTGCCGCGGGACCTCGATGGCCGCCGTCGATCCGGACGCCGGGACGGGCATGGACGTCGAGGGCGGCCCGGGGATGCCGCTTCGGAGCGTCGTCATCGGCCAGGGAATCGAGCCGGCGCCGACGATTTGAGCGAAACACCCGACCAGCCGCGCGGCGACGTAGAACCCCCGGCGCTCGCCGACGAGACGCGCTGGTACGCCGAGCACGCGGCCCTTCTCATCAGCACGGTCAAGTGGGCCTTTCTCGGCGCGGCGGCCGGGGTCTGCGTGGGCGCGGCGACGCGGGGATTTCTGTGGAGCCTCGCGGCGTCGGCGCAGGCGACGCGGCGCATGCTCTCGGGCGGCATTCCGTTCTATGCCCTGCTCCCGCTCGCCTTGCCGCTCTGCGTCTGGCTGATCCGCCGGTTCGCGCCGACGGCGAAGGGCCACGGAACCGAGGCCGTCATCGCCGCGATCCACCAGCGGTCGGGGAGGATCGACTGGAAGGTCGCGCCGGTCAAGCTCGCCGCGACGGTCGTGACGATCGCTTCCGGCGGGTCGGTCGGCAAGGAGGGGCCCTGCGCGCAGATCGGGGCGGCGCTGACGAGCCTCTTCGCGGACCTGCTGCGGCTCTCCGACGAGGACCGCCGGCGGCTGGTCATCTGTGGCATCGGCGCGGGGTTTGCGGCCGTCTTCGGCACGCCGATCTCGGGCGCGCTTTTCGGCATCGAAGTTCTGTACCTCGGACGGATCGAGTACGAGGTCCTGTTCCCGTGCCTGATCGCCGGGATCGTGTCGCACCTGGTGTGCGGCGTCGCCCCGCCGGTCGCGGCGCTCCACGAGTCTCTCGGGACGCTCGGCCAGACGACGCTCGTCGGTCTCTCGGTCGCCGCCGGCGTCGTGTACGGGCTCATGGCTCTGCTCCTCATCGAGTCGATGCGGTTGCTCGAGCGCCTGCTGCGCCGCTACGAGGACCACCCGTATCGAATCGCCTTCGGCGGCGCGGTCGTCCTCTGCGCCTTCTACGCGGTCGCGGGCGATGCGTACGCGGGCCTCGGCGTGACGTCGATCGATGCGGCGCTCGCGGGCAGCGCCGCGGTCGCGACGTACGCGTTCGCGGCGAAGATCTTCGCCACGTCGGTCACGCTCGAGACCGGAGGCAGCGGCGGCATCGTCACCCCGATCTTCTTCGTCGGGGCAACGGGCGGCGCGGCCCTGGCCCGGTTGACCGGGCTGCCGGTCGGGGCCTTCGCGGCCTTCGGGTTCGTCGCCGTGCTCGCCGCGGCCGCCAACACGCCGCTCGCCGCGGCGGTCATGGGCATGGAACTGCTTCCCGGGCCGGTCGGCGTCTACGCCGCGCTGTGCGGCGGCACCGCCTACCTGATCGTCGGGCACCGCAGCGTCTACGCGAGCCAGAAGCTGGGTTTCTCGAAGTCGGCCGGTCTCGACGTGCGCCTGGACGTGCCGATCGGCGAGATCGACCGGCGGTCCGTGCGCGTGCGTCCCGGCAGCCTGACGGACCGGGCCTTGCGCCTGGGCCGCGGGGGCCGCCCCGAGACGCGCGGCCCCGGCCGGGACGGCGGCGAGGGCAGGCCGCCGGGCTAAACTCCCCGCCGTGTCCGCGAACGCGACTCCCATCGTCGAGGCCTCGAGGGTTTCCCGGTCCTATCGGCTGGGCGAGGCCGTGGTGCCCGCGGTGCAGGACGTGTCGCTCGCGATCGCGTCGGGCGACTTCGTCGCGCTTCGGGGCCCGAGCGGCTCCGGCAAGACGACGCTGTTGAACCTTCTCGGCCTCCTCGACCGGCCGGACGCGGGCACCGTCCGGGTCGAGGGGAAGGACGGCGAGGCGTTGTCCGAAGAGGCGCGCTCGGACCTGCGGCGCGACCGGTTCGGGTTCGTGTTCCAGACCTTCAACCTGATCCCGGTCCTGTCGGCCGAGGAAAACGTGTCTTACCCGATGGCGCTCGCCGGCGTGCCGGCGGCCGAGCGTCAGGCCCGCGCGCGGGAGCTGCTGTCCTCCGTCGGCTTGTCGGCGAAGTTCGGCGTGCGGCCCGATCTGCTCTCCGGCGGCCAGCGCCAGCGCGTGGCGATCGCCCGGGCGCTCGCCAACGCCCCGGCCGTCGTTTTCGCCGACGAGCCCACCGCCAACCTCGACAGCCACACGGCCGAGGAGATCCTCGACCTGATGCGCGGCATCAACACGTCGCGCGGCGTCGCGTTTCTCTTCGCGACCCACGACGCGCTCGTCGTCTCGCGGGCGCGCCGCGTCGTGACGCTGCACGACGGCGCCGTGCAGTCGGACGCCGCCGCGTGAGCGCCTTCGCCCTGGCCTGGCGCAACCTCGTGCGCCAGAAGCGCCGCAGCTTCCTGATGATCGCCGTGGTGACGTTCGGGTTCGCGGCCTTCGCGCTCGCGGGCGGGTTCATCGCCCAGTCCTTCGAAGGACTGAGGGACGGGACGATCAAGAGCGTCGGCGATCTCCAGGTCGTGGACCGCCGCGCGGTCGGAAAGGCCGAAGAGGCCACCCTCGAGTACGGCCTGCCCGACGCGCCGCGCGCGCGGGCGCTCGCCGCGGCCGACCCCGCGGTGGCGGCCGTCCTGCCCCGGATCGACTTCGTCGGCCTCGCGACGACCGGCGCGAAGTCGGTGCCTTTCCTCGGCGTCGCGGTCGACCCGGGTCCGGAGGCGGCCGCCACGCTGGCGCCCGAGCTGATCGTGTCGGGCAAGTACTTGACCGGCGACGGCGGCGACGGCGTCGTCCTCGGCACGGGTCTTGCGGCGGCGTTGAACGTGAAGCCCGGGCAGCGCCTCACGATGATGGCGACGACGCCGGACGGGTCGCTGAACGCGGTCGACGGCGTGGTCGAGGGGCTCGCCGACGTGCGCATCAAGGAGTTGAACGACCGGTACGTCGCCGCGGGCATCGGTCTCGTTTCGCGGCTGCTCCAGAGCGGCGACACGGTGTCGAAGCTCGTGGTTTTCCTGAAACCGGGCGCGGATGAGAACGGCGCGGCCGGGCGGATCGACAAGGCGCTCGAGGGAGGCGGCTACACGATCGTGGTGCGCCACTGGCGCGAGCTCGCGACGTTCTACGAGCAGGTCAAGATGCTCTACGTCGGGATCTTCGGCTTCGTCGGAGCGGTGCTCGTCGTCATCGTCGTCCTCTCGGCGGCGATCGTGATGACGATGGCCGTCACCGAGCGGACGCGCGAGATCGGCACGCTGCGGGCGATCGGCACGCGGCCGTCCGGAATCCTGAAGATGTTCCTGGCCGAGGGCGTCGTCATCGCGCTCGCGGGGTGTGTGGCGGGGACCCTGCTCGCCCTCGTCGTGCGGGCGGTCTTGAACGCCTCCGGCATCGTCCTGCCGCCGCCGCCGGGCGCGACCCACGGGATGCCCATCAACGTGAAGTTCTACCCGCTGGCGTACGGCGCCGGCCTCGCGGCGATGCTCCTCACGATGGGAATCGCGTCGTTCTTCCCGGCGCGCCGCGCGTCGCGGATCCAGATCGTCGACGCGCTGGCGCATGTTTAACGTCGTCGCGTTCGTCCTCGCGCTCGCCGCCGCGGAGCCGTCGCCGGCGGAGATCGAGGGCTGGCTCGCCTCGGTCGACGCCGCCCGAAACGCCTTCGGCGAGGCGAAGATCACGGCTCGCGCCAGCCAATGGGAAGGCGCCCACAACGAGGGCCGGGCCGACTTCGACATCTACGTCAAGGGCCGTGAGCGCGCCTTGATCGTCTTCCGCGGCGGCAAGAACGAGGGGCGCAAGGCCCTGACCGTCGGCGAGAAGATGTGGCTGCTCGTTCCGGGCGCGGAGAACCCGGTGCCGATCACGCCGAACCAGCGGCTCATGGGCGGCGCCTCGTTCGGGGACGTCGCGCGCATGCGCCTGGCCGACGACTTCACGGCGACGCTGCGCCCGGGCACCGAGAGCGTCGGCGACAAGGTCTGCCGCGTGCTCGACCTGACGGCGAAGTCGCCGCGGGCGCCGTACCCGCGCATCACGCTCTGGCTCGACGCCGAGGGCGAGCACCTGCCGCGCAAGCTCCTCTTTTTTCTTCCGTCGGGCAAAGAGGCGCGCGAGGTCTACTTCACGAAGTTCCGGACGATGGCCGGCAAGAACGCGGTGGCGGAGATGGAAATCCACGACCTTCTCGGCCCGAAGGCGGACGCGGTCACGCGGCTCGAGTACCTCGACATCCAGCCCGCCCACATCGACGACGTCATCTTCACGCCCGAGGGGGCGAAGGCTTTCTGAGGCCGGGCGCCGCGGCCCGCGTCAGGGAGGCGCGTTCGCGGCGAACCAGCGGTCGAGGACGCGGAGCAGCCGCCGCGGCACGGCGTGGACGAGGCCGTCGGCGTGCAGCGCGCCGGGCAGGTCGAAGTGGACGTGCTCGACCGGCTCGGCCGCGGCCTCGGCGAGCGCGCGGCCGTGCTTCGGGTCCACGAGCCAGTCGCCTTCGGCCGTGACGATCAGCTTGGGGAAGGGAAGCGTTGCGACCGCGCGCGCGAAGCTCCGCGGCTGGCCGCCGAGCGCCCGCGCCGACACCTTCGGCACCCGGACGGCGTGGCGCCATCGCACCTGGCGCATCACCCCGGCTCTCCAGGGCTTCGGCCGGAGCGTCCGGAGGTCCGCGGGCGAGGAGATCATCGCGAGGCCGCGGCAGGGCAGGGCCGGCGGGGCCGCCAGCGCCTGCGCCGCGATCGAGCCGCCCATCGACAGGCCGAGGACCGCGAAGCGCTCGTAGAGACGGCCGGGACCCACGAGCTCTTCGATCACCGCGCGGAAGTCGTGGTGCTCGTCGGCGCCGAAGGCGTAGCTGCCCCCGCTGTCGCCGTGGCCGCGGAAGTCGAGCGCGGCGACGTCGTAGCCGCGCCGCAGGAAGTGGTGGACGAGGTAGAGGTTTTCGCGACCGAGCCGGACGCGCCAGAAGCCGGGGGCGAGGACGAGGAGCTCTCGAGCCGGGCGCCGCCAGAGCGTGTACGCGATCGACACGCCGTCGGGCGAATGCGCCTTGTCGTGCCGGACCTCGTGGCCCGGCCGGGCGACGCGCCGCGTCACGGCAGCCCGTCGAGCGGGAGGCACTCGACGAGCGTCCCCGCCTCGAGCCGCCCCGCCCCGGCGGGAAGGCGCACCAGCGCGTTGGCGCGGGCGTGCGCCGCGAGGTCGTGGCTGCCGAGCGTCTCGAGCGGCCGGACGCGGAGCGCTCCGTCGTCGGCCTCGAGGAGGGCGTCGCGGAAGGTCTCCCGCGGGCCGCGCGCCTGGATCGGCGCCGCGAGGCGGGCGCGCACGAAGCGAGGCCCCGGCGTGTCGAGGCCCGAGAGAGCGTCGAGGGCGAGCGCGCCGAAGAGGCGGAAGCACACCGCGCTCGAGACGGGGTTGCCCGGGAGGCCGAGCCAGAGGGCGCGGCCGCGCCGTCCGAACGCGACCGGTTTGCCGGGCCGCATGGACACGCCGTGGAAGAGGATCTCAAAGCCCGCGCGGGTGGCCTCT
>DATJXB010000055.1:0-19571 GCA_035500755.1 Thermoanaerobaculia bacterium
GCCGTCGGCGGCAAACGCGATCGACGAGATCCAGTCCTCCTTGAGGCCGTCGCGCGACGAGAAGACCCGCGGCGAGACCCCCGTGATGCGCACGATGCCCTGCCGGCTCGCCGCGTACAGGGTTCCCGCGGGATCCTCGGCGAAGGCGCGCACGCCGTCCGGACGGTCCCGGCCGACCGACACGTGCTCGAGCGTGGTGGCCGTCGAACCGGCAGGGAGCCGGTAGAGACCCTCGACCGCTCCGACCCAGACTTCCCCGTCGGCGCGGACGTGGATCGCGGCGACGCGAAAGCGCTCGGGCGGCGCGTCGGCCGCCGCGTAGCGGCGCATCCGGCCGTCCGGCAGAATGCGGGTGACGCCTCCCGGCCACGAGCCGACCCAGACGCTGCCGTCCTCCCCGGCCTCGAGCGCCGCGATGCTGTTGCCCGCGAGACCCTCCGACTCGCCGGCGCCGCGCACCTCGCCCGACTTCGGGTCGATGCGGTCGAGGCCCTGCTCGGTGCCGACCCAGATCGGGCCGGGACCGTCCTTCGTCCGCTGGCGCGCCACCGCCCAGACGACCTCCTGCGACAGACCGTCGGAACGCGTCCAGTTCGTAAACTCGCCGCGCCCGAGCCGCCGGTCGAGTCCCCCGCCGAGGAGTCCGACCCACAGCGAGCCCTCGCGGTCCACGAGCGCCGACAGCGCCGCGTCCGAGGCGAGGCCCTCGCGCCGGCCGATGAGCCGCCACGCCCCCTTCTCCTTGTACGCAAGGCCCTGGACCGTCGGGATCAGGAGCTGGCCGCGGTCGTCGAACTCGAGCCGGCCGACCTCGCTCGACTCGGGAAGGCCCTCATCGTCGCGCTCGAAGCGCTGCGCGCCCCGCGGGAGCAGGTAGAGATGCTTGACGGTGCGAACCCAGAGGCGCCCCTCGGCGTCGGTCACGACGTCGTCGAGCGTTTCGCCCGACGGCAGCCCGCGCGGACGGCCGAACTCGACGACGCGCCCCGATTCCTGGCGGAACAGGAGGCCGCCACGTGTGAAGTACAGCGCGCCGGCCGCGTCCACGTGGACGCCGCCGACCGGCCCTTCGCCGAGCGCGTTGGCCTCGCGGTCCGGTTCGTAGCGGTCGTTCTTGCCGACGAAGAGGCCGTGGTCTGTTCCGACGTAGACGGTTCCCGCGGCGTCCGAGTCGACGCCCTCGTGACTGACCGCGAACGGGCCGAGTCCCGCCTTCTCGTCCAGGACGACGAACCGGTTCCCCGTCAGGCGCGCGAGTCCGGCGCCGGTCGCCGCATACATCCGGCCGTCGGCCGTCTGGTAGATCTGGTAGATGCGCGTCCGCGGCAGCCCCTGCTCGCGGCTGTAGCGCTTGAACTGGCGCCCGTCGAAGCGAAAGAGGCCGTCGTCGGTGCCGGCCCAGAGGTAACCGACGTGGTCCTGGAGGATGCACTCGACCGACGTGTCGGTCAGGCCTTCCTCCTGCGCGTACGTGCGGAACGTGAAGCGTCCGAGAAAGGGCGGCGTCTTCGGCTCGGACGGCGGCTCGGCGGACGCGCGAGCCGCGGGCAGAGCCGCCGCCAACAAAGCGACGACGAGGCGGCGCAGGGCTCCATGCGAGCGAAAAATCGGCACGTTCTCTGGCGACGGACGCGTTCGACCCATTATAGGGGTCGCGCGCGGAGCAGGCGTGTCAGGAGCGCGGGTCGGCGGAATCGCGGCGCCCGGCGGACGGCGCGGGCGCCGGCGCGGCTTCCGCCGCGAGGAAGGGCCCGGTGACGCTCTTCGGGTTGTTCCGGATCTCCTCGGGGGTGCCTTCGGCCACCACGCGCCCGCCCGCCTCTCCCCCGCCCGGACCGAGCTCGACGATCCAGTCGCACGCCTCGAGGAACCCGAGATGGTGCTCGACGGCGACGATCGAGTGCCCGCGGGCGATCAGCCTCCGGAAGGTGCCGAGCAGCCGGTCGACGTCGCGCGCGTGGAGCCCGGTCGTGGGCTCGTCGAAAAGGAAGAGCGTGCCGCGCGACGTCGCGGGACGGATGCCGAGAAACGCGGCCAGCTTCAGGCGCTGTGCCTCGCCGCCCGAGAGCGTCGCGGTCGGCTGCCCGAGCCGGACGTAGCCGAGCCCGGCCTCGAGCAGCGGCTCGAGCCGGCGCACGAGGCGCTCCTCGGTCGCGAAGAATGCCGACGCGTCTTCGACCGTCATCTCGAGCACGTCGTCGATGTTCTTGCCGCGCAGGCGCACGGCCAGGACCCGCGCCTGAAAGCGCCGGCCGTCGCAGACGTCGCAGCGCACCGTCACGTCGGCCAGGAACTGCATGTCGATCGTCTGCCAGCCGGTCCCCTTGCACGCCTCGCAGCGTCCGCCGACCGAGTTGAACGAGAAGTCGCGCGCCGTGATCCCGCGCGAGACCGCTCGGGCCGAGCGCGCGAAGAGCTGTCGGATCTCGTCCCACGCCTTCGTGTAGGTCACCGGGTTGGACCGCGCCGAGCGCCCGAGCGGGCTCTGGTCCACGAGGAGCAGGTCGGCGAGGGCGTCGAAGCCGTCGATCCGGTCGTGCGCGCCGACGTCGAACTGCGCCGCCCCCTTGACGCGGCGGGCGTAGGCGTTGTGGAGGATGTCGCGCATCAGCGTGGACTTGCCCGAGCCCGAAACCCCGGCGAGCGCCACGAGCCTCCCGAGCGGCAGGCGCACGGTGAGGTTGCGCAGGTTGTGCTCGCGCGCGCCGACGATCGTGACCGCGCCCTCGGCCCGCCGGAACGGCACGACCCGCCGCGGCGCCACGAGCGCTCCGGCCCGAGCCCCGGCGGACGCCGGCCCGCGCCGCCGCAACAGCTCGCCGGTGGCGGAAGCCTTCACGCGCGCGAGCCCCGCCGGCGTGCCGGCGAACAGGACGTGGCCGCCGCGGCTTCCCGCCTCCGGCCCGAGGTCGATCACGTGATCGGCCGACGCGATCGCTTCCGGGTCGTGTTCGACGACGACGACGGTGTTGCCGCGGTCGGCCAGGCGGCGCAGGATCGCGAGCAGCCGCCGCGTGTCGGCGGCGTGGAGCCCGATCGTGGGCTCGTCGAGGACGTAGAGCGTGCCCGTCAGCGAGCCGCCGAGCGCCGACGCGAGCCCGATGCGCTGCGACTCGCCGCCCGAAAGCGTGCGGGCCGCCCGCGAGAGCGTCAGGTACTCGAGGCCGACGTCGTTCATGTAGCGCACGCGCGCGCGGAGCTCCGCGACGATCGAGAAGAGCCGCTCTTTTTCCTCGGGCGAGAGCGCGAGCTCGTCGACGAACGTCTTCAGGTCCGCCAGCGCGAGGTCGGACAGCTCGGCGATCGTCCGCCCGCGGAAGCGGACCCAGAGCGCCGGCGGGGCGAGCCGCGCCCCCCGGCAGGCGTCGCACACGGTGTACGCCCGGTAGCGTGCCAGGAGAACGCGGACGTGGATCTTGTAGCGCTTGGTCTCGAGCCAGTCGAAGAATCCCTGCACGCCGTAGAAGTCGCCGCGGCCCTTGAGCAGCACCTCGCGCTCGTGGGCCGAGAGCCGCGACACCGGGACGTCGGTCCGCACGGAGTAGCGGCGGCAGGCGCGGAAGAGGTCGTCGTAGGCCGACTCGTAGGCCGGCGTGTTCCACGGCGCGACCGGACGTTCGGACAGGGTCAGGCTCCGGTCCGGAATCGCCTTCTCCAGGTCGACGCCGATGACGCGGCCGAACCCCTGACACGCCGGGCAGGCGCCGAGCGGCGAGTTGAAGGCGAAGAGCGGCGGCGTCGGGTCGCGGAACTCGCGCCCGCAGTTCGGGCAGTGCAGACCCCGGCGGAACGTGCGCACGCGCGCCTCCATCCGCGCCTCGAGCAAACCGGCCAGCGCGAAGGCGGTCTCCGCGGCGGCGGCGAGCTCGGGCCGCGAGGCCGCGCCGACGACGAACCGGCCCACGACCAGACGCAAGCGGCCCTCGCCGTCGAGCAGGCTCTCGGCCTCCTCGCCGAGCTCGACGACGTCGCCCGAGGGCGCGATCGCGCGGAAGAACCCCGCGCGGCGGTACTCGGCCAGTCGCGCGGCATCGCTCGGGCCGCGGCGCCGGCGCGGCGCCGACACGGCCGGATCCCTCCACGCGATCGGCGCCGCGAGAACCGCCCGCGCGCCGTCCTCCGTGGCGCAGAGCGTCTCGACGGCCCGGTCGACGCCGCCCGGCACGGCCGCGGCGCCGCAGTCGGGACAGAACGTCGTGCCGCCGTGCGCGAAGAGCAGCCGCAGCGAGTCGTGAATCTCGGTCTGCGTCCCGACCGTCGAGCGCGCGTTGCGGACGCCGTTCTTCTGCTCGAGGGCGATTGCCGGCGGCACGGGCTCGATCGAGTCCACGTCGGGACGGTCGAGCCGCTCGAGAAACTGCCGCGCGTAGGTCGAGAGCGACTCCGCGTAGCGCCGCTGGCCTTCGGCGTAGAGCGTGTCGAAGGCGAGCGACGACTTCCCGGAGCCGGACACGCCCGTCAGGACCGTCAGCCGGCCGAGCGGAATGTCCGCGGACACGTTCTTCAGGTTGTGGGTCCGGGCACCACGGATGCGGATGGGAGACGGCCGGAGGGAGTTGGGCTTCTTCACCGAAACGGCGAATCTATCAGGAATCGGCGGGCGGGGCGAAGACTAGGAGCCTCCGCCGTGCACGGGACACACCGTCGTCGGCGCCGTGCCTTCGATGAAAACTTCCGAGAGTTTCTGCGGGCAGCTCGGGCTCGCCAGGAAACCCGTCGTCGGGTCGATCTCGGCCGTGACGATGTCGGACGGCGTCGGGAAGTCTTCGCCGAAGTTCTGCGCGGGCACGGCGCGCGAGAAGTCCGCGAAGATCGGCACGGCGGCCTGCGTCCCGGAGAGACTCAGCCCGCGGTTGTCGTCGTAGCCCACCCAGACGGCGGCGAGAAAGCGCGGCGAGTACCCGATGAACCACGCGTCCCGGCCGTCGTTGGTCGTCCCCGTCTTCCCGGCGAGGACTCCCGTCAGACCCTTCCCGCGCGCGCCGGCGCCCGTGCCGTGGTCCACCGCTCCCTTCAGGATCGCGTTGATCAGGTAGACGGCGTCGGCGGGCAGCGCGGGCGTCAGCGTCGCGGCCTTGCGGTCGAGCACCGTTCCGTCGCCGGTGGTCACGCCGACGATCGCGTACGGCGTCACGCGAACGCCGCTGTTGGCGAACGTCGCGTAGGCGCCGGCGATCTCCATCGGCGAGATCTCGAAAGCGCCGAGCGCGACCGAGGGATAGCCGCGCAGGCGCGAGCCGATCCCGGCGTCGCGGGCCGCGCCGAGCACCTGGGCGAGCCCCGCCGTCAGGGACACGCGCACGGTCGGAATGTTGATCGACCGCTCGAGCGCCTGACGGGCGGACATCGGGCCGCGGTAGTCGTTGTCGTAGTTGCGCGGCGTCCACATCTCCTCGTCGGTCTTCTGTCCCCACTCGACCGTGATCGGCGTGTCCATCAGGACCGTCGCCGCCGTCACGGGCGGATCGAGGTCGCGGCGCGAGAACGCCGCGAGATACACGAACGGCTTGAAGAGGCTCCCCGGCTGCCGGTGCGCCTGCGTGACGCGGTTGAATTGCGAAAGGCGGTAGTCGCGGCCGCCGACGAGCGCGCGCACGCCGCCCGTCTGCGGCTCCAGCACGATCAGGGCGCCCTGGAGCGGCGCCTGCTTCGACGCCGAGGCGAGACGGCGGTACGTCTTCTCGAGGGCCTCGAGACCCTGCGTGATCGCACGCTGGCCGGCCTGCTGGAGGTCGACGTCGAGCGTCGTGTAGATCTGGAGTCCCTCGGTTTCGAGCTCGTGGCCGTAGCGCTCGGCGAGCTCGCCCTTGACGAAATCGACGAAGTGCGGCGCGCGGGTACGGTCCTCGACCCGCGTCTTCGGCGTGATCGGCTCGGCGAGCGCGGCCTGGAGCGCCGCGTCGTCGATCTTGCCGGCCTCGGCCATCAGGTGGAGGACCAGGTCGCGGCGCTGCCGCGTCCGGTCCGGGCTCCGGAACGGCGAGTAGGCGTTGGGCGCCCGGATCATCCCCGCGAGCGTGGCGGACTCGGCGAGGTCGAGGTCCGAGGCTTCGGTCCCGAAGTAGTAGCGCGCCGCCTCGCCCACGCCCGTGATCGCCACGGCGCCGCGCCGGCCGAGGTAGATCTCGTTCAGGTACGCCTCGAGGATCTCTTCCTTCGAATACCGCGCGTCGAGGACGACCGCCATCACCGCCTCGGTCGCCTTGCGGCGGACCGTGCGCTCGGGCGAGAGGTAGAGGTTCTTGACGAGCTGCTGGGTCAGCGTGGAGCCGCCCTGCTTCATGCCGCCGGTCGCGGTCTTGAAACCGGCGCCGAGCAGGCGCCGCACCGAAACGCCGGTGTGGCGATAGAAGTCCCGGTCCTCGGTGACGAGCACGGCGTCGACGAGCGACTGAGGGACGTCGGCGAGGCGCACGACCGTTCGGTCTTCGAGCTCCGCGCCAAAAACGGAGCCGAGGAGCTCCGGCTCCAGGATCAGCGCCGGCACCGGGTCGCCGGCGGCGTCGGTCAGGGCCTTCACGCGGCCGCCCGCGAGCACGACGCGGACGCGCCGGCCGGCGAACGTGCGGCCGGGATATCCGAAGCCGCGCGTGTGGATCTCGCAGGCGTCCTTCTCGCGGCGGAAGTGTCCCGGCCGCTCCGGCCCGTCATGCGACTCCTGGTAGTAGAGCCGCGCGAGCTTGGCCGTCAGCCCCGACATGGTCGCCGCGTCGCCCGGGCGCAGGACGTAGAGGTCCGAGTAGATGCGCGACGGCAGGTTCCAACGCCGCCCGTCGAACCGGTGCACGACGCGCGCGGTGAAGTAAGCGAGGCCGAGAACTCCGACGAGGAGCGCGCCGCCGAATACGGCCAGGATCGGCAGCCGGTGCCGGTACACCCAGACCGGAAGCGAGACGAGCCGCGGCCGCGGCGAATCGTCGTCCACGCGGGGAGGATACCCTTCGCGGCGAGGGAACGCCGCGGAGAGAATCGTCATAACATCCCGTCCGCTTGGCGAAGAAGCGGCGCAAAGAGTCGGCGGTCGTCTCGCGCCCGCCCGCCGCCGGGGCGGTCGCCGCGGCCATCCTGCTCGTCGCCGTGCTCGTCGGCACGGCGCTCGTGGTCGACACCGACGCGGGAGCGGCGTTCGACGCGCCCAAGCGCCTCCTCACCCTGGTCGGCATCGCCCTCGCCGCGATGGCCGCGTTCGCGTTCGCGCCGGCACGGCGGCCGGAGGGGCCGCCCTGGAACGCTCCCCCGCCGGCGCGGCGGTACGCGCTCTACTTCGCCGGAGCCGCCCTCGTCCTCGCCGTCGTCGCCGCGTTCGCCTCCCCACGCCGCGCCGTCTCGCTCGACGCCATGCGCTCGGTCGCGGTCTTCGCGCTCCTTCTCCCGCTCGGCGCCTCGGCCGCCGTCGCCCGCGGCCGCGCCTGGCTCGCCGGCGCCTTCCTCGGGGCGACGGCCGTCAACGCCTTCGTCTCGATCCTCGAGAGCCGCCGCCTGTTCCACCCGTTTCCGCTGGAGACGTTCGGCGACCGCCAGGAGACCGGCGCCTACGCCGGCAACGTCGGCTACCTCGCGATCACGCTCGCCCTCGCCGCGGTTCTGGGCCTGGGCCTCGCCCTCACGACCTCGCGGCGCGGCGTGCGCGTCGCCGCCGCGGCCGCCCTGGTCCTCTTCGGCGCCGCGCTCGTCGTCAACCAGAACGTCACCGCGCTCACCTCGACGCTCGCCGGCATGGCCGTTCTCCTCCTCGTGCTCCACGGCCGGCGCGCCGCGCTCCCGCTCGCCGCGGCCGTCCTCGCCGCGGCGGTCGCGGTCGCCGCGTACCCGCCCCTGCGCCAGCGGGCCCGCGAGATGACCGGCGCGGCGCGGGCCGGGAACTGGGATGCGATCGTCTCGTTCCGTGGCGGCGCGTGGGCGGCCGGCGTCGAGATGGCCCGCGACCGTCCGCTCCTCGGCTTCGGCCCCGGCACCTTCGGCAACGAGTACGTCCCGCACCGGCTCGCGGCGGAGATCCGCGCGCGGCGGCGGTTCGTCGCGCCGCTGCTGACGAGCTCGTACGCGGAAGCGCACTGCGACTACCTGCAGGTCTTCAGCGACGCCGGAACGCCGGCCGGTCTCCTCGCCCTCGGCGCCGTCGCCTGTCTCCTCGCCGCGGTCGGCCGCGCGGCCCGGCGCTCCCGGACTCCCGAGACGGTCATCCTGCTCGCGGTCCTCGCCGCCGGCGCGACCGCGGCGCTGACCTGGTTTCCCCTGCAGCGCCCGGTGACCGCGGTGCCGATCCTCCTCGCCGCCGGCCGCGCCTGGCGGCTTTCCGCGCTCCGGACCGAAGCCGATGGGGGCGAGGCATGAGGAAACTCGGCCGCCTCGCCCTGGTCGCGGTTCTCGCGCTCCTCGTCTGGCCCGAGCTCGCGCGCTACCGCGCCGAGCGCCGCATCGGCTACGCGACCGCGGCGTTCCGGGCGCTGCTCGACCGTGCGGCCGATCCCGAAACCGCGCAGAACCTCGTCGGTGTCGGCGCCCTCGCCCTCCAGACGACCGCGAGCCTTCCGGGCGACCCTCGCCCGTGGATGCTGGCGGGCTCGTCGTTTCTCGTGACCGGGCAGCCCGAGCGCGCGCTCGAGTTCTACCGCGAAGGATTTTCGAGCGGCGAAAGGGCCGAGATCGATCTGAACCTCGGGCGCGCGTACGGCATGCTCCACCGCACCGACAGCGAGCGCGCCTCCTACCTCCGGGCGGGGTGGGTCAACCCCGAGATCCTGGCGTCGCTGCCGGCGCCGGCGAAAGACGCCGCCTTGGCCGAGGTCGCGCGCCTGTCCGCGGAGCTCTCGGCCGGACGCCTCAGCGCCCCGCCGCCGACGGCGCCGGAGGAGAGGCGCTAGGGCGCACGCCGGCCGGCTCGCGGAAGATCCGGCTCGACCAGATCCCCCAGACGTGGAGCTTGTAGAGCACCATCGTCTTCAGGATCGCCAGCCCGTAGCGCACCGACGGCCCGAAGGCGATCTGGGAGGCCTCGTCGAAGTACCGCGTCTCGATCGGGATCTCGGTGATCCGAAGCCCCCGGGCCATCCCCTGCGCGATGATCTCGGTGTCGAACACGAAGCCGTCCGAGTTCGCCTCGAGGTTCACCGTCTCGAGGTACTTGCGCGTGTACGCCCGGAAACCGCTGTGGTACTCGGTCAGGTAGATCAGGAACGTCGCGTTCTCGATCGCGGTGAGCAGAATGTTGCCGAAGAACTTCCACTTCGGCATCCCGCCCTGGATCGGGCGGCCGCCGAGCATGCGGCTCCCGAAGGCCGCGTCGAAGCGTCCGTCGGCGAGGGCCGCGAGCAGGTGCGGGATGACGGTCGGATCGTACTGGTGGTCGGGGTGGACCATGACGACGACGTCCGCGCCCCGCTCGAGCGCCGTGCGGTAGCAGGTCTTCTGGTTGCCGCCGTAGCCGCGGTTCTTCGGGTGGACGACGACGTGGATGCCGAGGCGGCGCGCGATCTCGACCGTCCGATCGCGGGAGCCGTCGTCGACGAGGACGATGTCATCGACGTGCCCCTTCGGCACGTCCGCGTATGTCCGCTCGAGCGTCAGCTCCGCGTTGTACGCGGGCATGACGACGGCGACGCGGCCGCGGGATCGCGCGTCAGATGCCACGGCGCGTCAGAACGACCGGAAGCGTGCGCAGCAAAATGGCGAGGTCGAGAAAGAAGGACCAGTTGTTCAAGTACGCGAGATCGTAGCGCAACTTGATGTCGGGCTCGCTCGTGTACTCCCCGGAGACCTGCGCCAGCCCCGTGAGCCCCGGGCGCGCGGCGTGGCGCAGGCCGTAGCCCGGCACGGTCTTCGCGAATCGCTCCGCGAATTCCGGGCGCTCGGGTCGCGGACCCACCAGGCTCATGTCGCCGCGCAGCACGTTCCAGAGCTGCGGGATCTCGTCCAGGCGCGCCCCGCGCAGCGCCCGGCCGATCGCCGTCACGCGCGGATCGTCGGGAACCGCGAGCACCGCGCCGGTCTCGACCTCCGCGCCCTCGCGCATCGTGCGCAATTTCCAGAGCTCGAAGGGCCGGCCGTCGCGGCCCACGCGCGTCTGCCGGTAGAAGACGCCGCCGCGCGAGGTCGCCGCGACGAGCGCCGCGGCCACGGCGAGGCCCGGCAGGAGCAGCAGGAGGCCGACGGCCGCCGCGGCCGTGTCGAACGCGCGCTTGAAGAAGGCGCCGGCGCCTTCGAGGGGGCGCACGCGCGCCTCGAGCAGCGGCAGGTCGCCCACGATCCGGAACCGGAGGCGGCCGATCATGGTTTCGAACGGCGACGGCCAGACGAGCAGGTCGGCGCGCCAGCCTTCGGGAATGCGCTCGGCGAGCTCGTCGCGCCACCACGACGCTTCGGGCGTCAGGATCACCTCGTCCACGCTTCGAGCCTCGACGACTTCGAGCAGGCGCTCGATCGGCCCGAGGCTCGGCAGCCCGGCGGGCACGCCGTCGCCTTCGCCGACGATGCCCAGAACCTCGACGCCGGTCCACGCGTGGCGGCGGATCGTGTCGGCGATGAGCGCCGCCGCCGGGCCGCCCCCCACGATGATGGCCCGCCGCCGCGGCGCCGGAAAAGCGCGGTCGAGTGCCAGACGCCAGACGACCAGCGCGGCGCCGTTGAGGGCCAGGGAGATGACGAGGACCGAGCGCGGGAACGAATAGGGCTGCGCCAGGAAGTAGACGGAGGCGAGCGTCAGGAGCTCGACGAAGAGCGCCGGCAGCAGGAGGCGCCCGAGCGGCTCGCGGAATCGCTCGTGGTCCCGGTAGAGGCCGAAGATCGACAGCGACAGGGCCTGGGCGGCCACGACGATGACGACGTTCCAGAACGTGAAGTGCGCGTTCTCGGGCGGCAGCAGCCGGAGGGTCCCGGGAATGCTGACGTGCGTCCTCAGGAAGAACGCGACGTAGAGCGCCGCGGCCGCGATCGCGGCATCGCCGCCGAAGGCCACGAGGCGAAAGGACGTCAGCGGTCGGCGCGCCATCAGGACCGCGCCGTGCGCGTCCAGACCGGGCGCGCGTAGCCGGCGAGTCCCGCCGCCACGCCGAGCGCGAGGGCGACGTTCAACACGCCGAAATAATAGAGCCTGCCGAACGGGCCGCGGAGGCGGGGGCGAAAGCGCGCGGCGACGAGCGCCAGAAGCGCGACCGCGAGCGCGGCGGCGCCGGCGGCGCGCAGCGGCGGCGCCAGGAGCGCGGCGGCGGCGGCCAGGAGCGCCAGGAGCGGCGCGAGCCAGCGGGCCGCTTTGCGGGAGAGAAACGCGAGCGTGAGGAGCCCGTGACGAGGCGCGGCGTAGAGCCAGCGCTCGCGCCGCAGCACCTGGCCGCCGCCGACGCCGATCCGAAACCGCCGCGACACCTCGGCGCGCACGTCGCGCGCCGCGTCCTCGCGGGCCGCGGCGTCTCCCGCGAAGACGACGCGGCGGCCTCGTCCGGCGGCCCGCGCCGGAATCAGGAAATCGTCCATCGAGGTCGTGTCCTCCGGCAGCGGCGCGACGAGCTCCCGCCGCGCCGCGTAGATCGCCCCGTTCGCGCCCAGGCAGACGCCGAGCGCGCCCTCGGCTTCTTTCAAGCGCGTCTCGCGGTCCCAGTAGCGGGCCTCCGGCGTTTCACGCGCCCCGGGCGCGGTCTCGAACCGCAGGCGCCCGCACGCGGCGCCGACGGCCGGATCCGTGAACGCCGCGGCAAGCGCGCGGACGGCGCCCGGCTCGAAGGCGGTGTTGGCGTCCGTGAAGACGAGCAGGTCCGCCGAGGACGCGGCAACGAGGTCGTTCAAGACCGCGGCCTTGCCGCGCCGCGCCGCGAACTCCACGACCCGCACGCGGGAGCCGCCGGCGGCGCGCGCCGCGGCCGCCGTCCCGTCGCGGCACCCGTCGCATCCGATCGTGATCGACGGCGCCGGGATTCCCCCCTGGGCGAGCAGGTTGGCGACGCGCGCGCCGATCACGGCCTCCTCGTCGGCGGCCGAAAGAAGAACCTCGACGTTCGGCGCCGCGGCGTCGGCCCGATCCTCGACGCGCGCGCGCCCGGCGAGCCGCTCGATGACGACCGGATAGACGAGGTAGGACCACACGAACAGCGCCAGCGACGCCGCCGCGAGGCCCGCTGCGAGGAACGTCAAGCGCGCTCCTCCGCGCGTCGGGAAAGCTCCGCCGCGAAGGCCCGTCCGATGGCCGCCCACCCGTAGGCGGCCTCGACGCGCGCGCGCGCGGCGGCGGCCTGGCGCCGCGCCGCCTCGGGATCGGCGAGCAGCCCGACGACCGCGGCGGCGAAGTCCTCGGGCCGGTCTGCGCGGCGAATCTCGGCGTCGGAAAGGTCGAGGCCCTCGGCGCCGACCGCCGTCGCCACGACGGGCGCGCCGCAGGCCGCCGCCTCGAGCACCTTCAGCCGCGTGCCGCCGCCGGCCAGCAGCGGCACGATGGCGACCGCCGCGCGGGCCCAGACCGGCCGCGTGTCGCCGCCTTCGCCCGCGAAGACGAACCGCTCCCCGCCGAGTGCGGTGAGCGCCGACGGTGCGTCCCGGCCCACGACCTCGACCGTGGCGTCGGGCCGCGCGGCCCGCACGCGCGGCCACACGGACTTCGCGAACCACGCCACACCCTCCGCGTTCGGCGGCCAGGACAGGTCGCCGACGAAGACGATCGTCTCGGCGCGCGGCGGGGCGCCGCGAAGCGTGTAGCGCCCGAGGTCGACCCCGTTCGGCACCACGAGCGGCGGCGCGGCCGGCCCGAGCGCGGCGAGCGCTTCGGCGTCGCCGCGGGAGACGCAGGACGAGCCCGCCGCCGCGCGCACGAGCGAGCCCTCGAGCCGCCGCACGCGCGGCGCCTGCAGGCCGGCGAAGGCGCGCCGCGGAGCGGAGCTTCCCGTCGCGGCGACCCGCTCCCAGATCTGGGAGTCGAGGTTGTGAAAGTCGATCCAGACCCGCGCCCCGGAAGCCAGGGCGAGCGGCGCCACGTGGTACGCGTGCGCCACGACCCACGCGGGGCGCCGCGCGGCACAGGCGGCCGCCACGCGCCGGGCAAGCTCCCCCGAGGCGTAGAGGAGCTCGGAGTACGCCCTCCCCGTGGCGAGGCTTCGCGCGAGCGCCCCCGCGCGCCGGAGCCGCCGCGTCCGCTGCGGGATCCACTCGACCGCGACCCCGGGCGGCACCTCGCCGCCGCCGTACGCGCGCTCCGGGTCGAGGAGCGAGAACGCCCGCACCTCGAACCGCGCCGCGAGCGCTTCGAGAAGGTGGTAGTTGCGGATCGCGAGGCCGTCGCGGGACGGGTGCGGCGGGCGCGGGAGGACGCCGTAGAGCGCGGGCTTCATCGCATCGGCACCGCGGCCGCTCCCCGGCGCCGCAGCGCGGCGGCGTAGCGGACCCGGCGCGCGCGCCCCCGCTCGCCCGGCGTTACGAGCGCCGCGGCGTAACGCAGCGCCGCGCCCGCGTCGAGCGCCAGGGCGGCGCGCCGCGCGGCGCCCCGGCCGTGGTGCTTGCCCGCGTACCGCACGAGCGAGGCATGCAGGTGCCCGAAGAGCGCGTCGCCTCCCGACCGGCCGCCCTCGTGGACGACTTCCGCGGCCGGCTCGAACAGGAGCCGCCAGCGCCGCGCCGTCCAGCGAGCCATGAGGTCGGTTTCCTCGGCGTAGAGAAAGAACGCTTCGTCGAACCCCCCCGCATCCCGGAAGGCCTCGCGCCGAACGAGCAGCGCCGCGCCCATGAGCGCGTCGACCTCGCGCGCCGAAGTGTGGTCCTGGCGCGTCGCGGTGTGCCCTTCGAACGGCCGCCGCCCGCCCGAGAGAAACGCCAGCCCCGAGCTCTCGCAGAAGATCCGCCACGGCGTCGGCAAGCGGCGGATCGAGGCCTGCAGGGAACCGTCGGCGTTCGACAGACGTGGCCCCGCGGCGGCGGCGCGGCGGTCCGCGTCGAGCGCCGCCTCGAGCGCGGCGAGCGCGCCCGGACGGAGCACGGCGTCCGAGTTCAGGAAGAGCAGGTAGGGCCGCGTCGTCTCGCGAGCGCCGCGGTTGCAGCCGGCGCCGTATCCGCGGTTCGAGCGCTCTTCGACGACGCGCGCCGACGGGACCTTCCGAGACAGCTTCGCCGCGATGCCGTCGTGCGACGCGTTGTCCACCACGACGATCTCGGCCGCGCCGGCCGTCTCGGCCACCGACTCGGCGGCGCGCACCGTCTCCGCGGGGGTGCGGAAGTGCACGATCACGGCCGACGTCTGCTCCCCCGCGGCGCCGCTCATTCGCCCCACAGCTCCCCGCTCCAGAGCCGGTCCAGGAACACGCGCCACGGCAGGATCTCGATGCCGTCCTCGGTGACGCGCGGCGACGGCTCGAGCGAGGCGACGATGCGCCGGCGCACCGTCGGCTGATCGACGGCGAGCTGCCGCAGCCCCTTCAGGTGATCCGACGTGATCCGCGACGCCGCCTTGGCCTCGATCGCGCAGCGCAGGTCCCCGACGACGAAGTCGACCTCGATGCCGCTCGCCAGGCGCCAGTACGCGAGATCGTGGTAACGCTCGCGGTAGTGCGACGCCGCCGTGAGCTCGTGAAAGATCCAGTTCTCGAACGCCTTGCCGAAGAGCTCGGACCCCGGCGTCAGAACCCCGCGGCCGGCGAGGACGTTGACCAGGCCGACGTCGGCGAAGAAGAACTTCGGCGCGCCGATGACGCGCCGCTTCGGACGCCGCGTGAAGGCCGGGAGAAAGCGCCCGAGGCGCGTGTCGACGAGGATCTGGTAGTACTCGCGCGTCGTCGGCGCCGACACGCCGCACTCGCGCGCGAGGGTGGCGTAGTTGACGAGCTCGGTGTCGGCCAGCGCCGCCTTCGCGAGAAACGTCGAGAAGGCCGGGAGGTTCCGCGTCAGGCCCGGCTGCAGCACCTCTTCCTTGATGTACGTCTGGAGGTAGGCGCGCAACGGCCGGGCCGGCGACTCGACGAGGTAATGGCGCGGCAGATGCCCGTGGTTGAGCATGCGAACGAGGTCGAACGCCCTCCCGATCTCGGCCGACGTCAAGCCGAAAAGGTCGAACCGCGCCACGCGGCCGGCCGGCAGCGCCGGCGCCGCCTGGTGTGCGGCCCGCGAGCTCGAGCCCGACATCGCGAACACGCGGCCCCGGTTTTCGACGAGCCACTGCACCTCGTCGAAGAGCGGCGGGACCTTCTGGATCTCGTCGATCACGACGACCGGCTCGGGCGGGGTTTCCTCGAGCTCCTCGCGCAGGAGAGCCGGCTTTTCGCCGTAGCGGACGAACTCCTCGGTCCGGCCGAGGTCGATCCGACGCGCCTGCGGGTAGAGAACCTTGAGGAGAGTGCTCTTGCCGGTCTGCCGCGGACCCCAGAGAAAGAACGACTCCCTGGGACGTTCCGGAAGCCGTACCAACCGGCGAAACATTCGACTCAGGATATCATGATAATCGAAAGAATCGGCTTCTGTTGTTGACACGGAAGGTGTGCAATGCGAAGCCGGGGACGAGAGCTCCCCGCCCCAAGAAAACCCTTGCCCCGCCTACTCGAGGATGCCGTCGAAGGTGCGGCAGACGCTGGGATCGCCGGACTCGAGACCCCGGCGAAGCCACTCGACGCGCTGCTCGGAGGAACCGTGCGTGAATGACTCCGGCTGGACGCGTCCGGTCGCCATCCGCTGCAGGCGGTCGTCGCCGATCGCGGCGGCGGCGCGCAGCCCCTGCTCCGCGTCGCCCGGCTCGATCAGGCCGGTCCTGGCTCCCCGGTTGCCCCAGACGCCGGCGAGGCAGTCGGCCTGCAGCTCGAGCCGGACCGAGAGACGGTTCGCGTCCTCGCGGGAGCTGCGCCGGCTCTGAGCGTCCACTTTCTCGGCGATGCCGAGCTGCTGCTGGACGTGGTGGCCGACCTCGTGGGCGATGACGTAGGCGCGCGCGAAGTCCCCGGCCCCGCCCATGCGGGCGAGCTCGTCGAAGAACCCGAGGTCCAGATACACCTTCTGGTCGAGCGGGCAATAGAACGGGCCCTGCGCCGCCGATCCGTGGCCGCAGGCGGTGGGCGTCGCGTCGGTGAAGAGAACGAGCGTGGGCAGCTCGTACTTCTTTCCGGACGCCGCGAAAATCGAGGTCCACGTGTCCTCGGTGCTCCCGAGGACGACCGAGACGAACTTCCTGCCCGGATCCGCCGCGCCGGGCGCCGGCCGATCCGATCCCGGGGCCGGGCCGGACGGCGAGGACGCCGTCGTCGTCTCCGACCCGCCGAGAAGCTGGAGCACGCGCAGCGGGTTCGCCCCGGTCAGGAGCGAGATGACCAGGACGACGATCAGGGTGCCGCAGCCGCCGATCGCGAAACGGCCTCCCGGAACGCCCCGCCGGTCCTCGACCTGATCGCTTTCGCGGCCGTCTTCCCACCGCATGGGGGCGTTATATACCCGTCCGATCCGCCCGGCCCTGCCGGAGAATGGGCCGCGGAGGTCCTCATGCCGATCCCCGCCCGGAACCGACGCCTGGCTGCCGCGCTGCTCCTCCTGCTGCCCTGCGCCCTGCACGCCGAAGACGTGCCGGCGCTTCTCCGGCAGCAGACCCAGGAGCTCATCGATGCCATCTCCGCCGGCGACGCCGCCGTGTGGGAAAAGTACCTCGACGCGGACCTCCGGTACGTCGACGAGACGGGCGCCGTCCAGTCGAAGAAGGACATGGTCGGGCAGACGCGGCCGCTGCCGGCGGGCGTCTCGGGGACCATTCGCCTCACGGAGTTCGACACGGCGGTGCACGGGGACGTCGCGGTCACGACCTACGTCGACGACGAGTCCGAGAACTTCCATGGCCACGCCCTGCACTGCAGGTACCGCACGACCGAGACGTGGAAGAAGACCGACGCCGGCTGGCGCCTCATCGCGGGCCAGGTGCTGGCGCTCCGCGAGGATCCGCCGGCCGTCGCCCTCTCCCCCGCCCTGCGGCGCGACTACGAAGGCACGTACGAGCTCGCTCCCGGCATCGGCTACCGGATCCGCGACGCCGGCGGGAAGCTCGAGGGTCAGCAGACCGGCCGGAAGCCGGAGACGCTTCTTGCGGAGGCCCCGGACGTCCTCTTCGTGCCGGGAAAGCCGCGCTACCGGTACGTGATGCTGCGCGACGCCTCCGGAACGATCACCGGGTTCGCCCAGCGCCGGGAAGCCTGGGACCTCGTCTGGACGCGGGAGAGCGGGGCGGCCGCGGCGCCGGGAAGATAAAAAAGGCCCCGGCTTTCGCCGGGGCCGAAATCGACTCGATGCGGAACGGGATCAGTACATCCCGCCCATGCCGCCCGGCATTCCGCCGCCGCCCGCCGGAGCCTTCTCCTTCTCCTTGATCTCGGAGACGAGCGCCTCGGTCGTCAGCATCAGGCCGGCCACCGACGCCGCGTTCTGCAGCGCGTTCTTGGTGACCTTGGTCGGGTCGATGATGCCCGCCTTGAGCATGTCCTCGACCTTCTCGGCGTTGGCGTTGTAACCGAAGTTGCCGCCCTTGGCCTTCAGGTCATTGATGATCACCGAACCCTCGCCGCCGGCGTTGGCCACGATCTGGCGCGTCGGCTCCTCGAGGGCGCGGATGACGATCCTCGCGCCGATCTTCTCGTCGCCCGAGAGGTCGTTGGCGCGCTTGGTCACCGCGTCGATCGAGCGCAGCAGGGCCACGCCGCCGCCGGGGACGATCCCCTCTTCGACGGCCGCCTTGGTCGCGTGCATCGCGTCCTCGACGCGGGCCTTCTTCTCCTTCATCTCGGTCTCGGTGGCCGCGCCGACCTTGATCACGGCGACGCCGCCGACCAGCTTGGCCAGCCGCTCCTGCAGCTTCTCGCGGTCGTAGTCCGAGGTCGTCTCGTCGATCTGCGCCCGGATCTGCTTCACGCGGCCCTGGATGGCTTCCTGCTTCTTCTTCGAGCGGTCATCGACGACGACCGTGGTGTTGTCCTTGTCGACCGTGACCTTCTTCGCGTCGCCGAGGTCCTCCCACTTGACGTTCTCGAGCTTGATGCCGAGGTCCTCGGAGATGAGCTTGCCGCCCGTCAGGATCGCGATGTCCTCGAGCATGGCCTTGCGGCGGTCGCCGAAGCCCGGCGCCTTGACGGCGCAGACCTGGAGCGTGCCGCGCAGCTTGTTGACGACGAGCGTGGCGAGCGCCTCGCCCTCGATCTCCTCGGCCACGATCAGGAACGGCTTGCCCTGCTTGGCGATCTGCTCGAGGATCGGGAGGAGGTCCTTCATGTTGGAGATCTTCTTCTCGAAGAGGAGAACCTTCGCGTTCTCGAGGATGCACTCCATCCGCTCCGCGTCGGTGATGAAGTAGGGCGAGAGATAGCCGCGGTCGAACTGCATGCCCTCGACGACCTCGAGGGTCGTCTCGAGGCCCTTGGCCTCCTCGACCGTGATCACGCCGTCCTTGCCGACCTTGTCCATCGCCTCGGCGATGATCTTGCCGATCTCCGAGTCGTTGTTGGCCGAGATCGTGCCGACGTGGGCGATGTCCTTGCCCTCGACCGGCTTGGAGAGCTTGTCGAGCGCCTCGACCGCGGCCCGGACGGCCTGGTCGATGCCGCGCTTCAACTCCATCGGGTTGGCGCCGGCCGTGACGTTCTTGATGCCCTCGCGGTAGATGGCCTGGGCCAGCACCGTCGCCGTCGTCGTGCCGTCGCCGGCCACGTCGGACGTCTTCGAGGCGACCTCGCGGACCATCTGGGCGCCCATGTTCTCGAGCGAATCCTGGAGCTCGATCTCCTTGGCGACCGTGACGCCGTCCTTGGTGACGGTCGGGGAGCCGAACTTCTTCTCGATGACGACGTTGCGGCCCTTGGGGCCGAGCGTCACCTTCACCGCATCGGCGAGCTTGTTGACGCCGTGGAGAACGCGCTGGCGCGCCTCCTCACCGTAAATGATCGTTTTCGCAGCCATGGTGTGTGCTCCTTACTTCCCTTCGACGACCGCGAGCACTTCGTCCTCGCGGAGGATCAGGTGCTCTTCGTCGTCGATCTTGATTTCGGTGCCGGCGTACTTGCCGATGAGGATGCGGTCGCCCTTCTTCACGTCGAGGGGAAACTGCTTGCCGTCCTCGTTGACCTTGCCCTTGCCGACGGCGACGACTTCCGCCTCCATCGGCTTCTCCTTGGCGGTGTCCGGGATGATGATTCCGCCCTTCTTCATCTCGCCCATCTCGAGTCGCTTGACCAGGATCCGGTCGTACAGTGGCCGAACTTTCATGAACTTCCTCCTTGAAGTTGTGTTGCTCTTTCAGCCCCGATCTCGGGGAGGCGGGATGTTAGCACTCCTCGTCGAGGAGTGCTAGCAACATTCCGACCCAGGCCCAATGGAAGCACTAAAGCGCTGTCCATGAATCATTTAGTGGTCTATCGCCGGAGTGGGCATGCTATGGTCCGGCGCGTATGGACCGTCTGGCCGGGAAGCGGATTCTCGTCACCGGAGGGCTCGGATTCATCGGCTCCAGTCTCGCCGCCCGGCTCCACCGATCGGGCGCGCGCGTGACGCTGTGCGACGCGATGATTCCGGGCTACGGCGGCAACCCCGCCAACGTCGCCGAGATCCGCCGGGACGTCACGATCGACGCCTCGGACGTGCGCGACGAG
>DATJXB010000056.1:0-14974 GCA_035500755.1 Thermoanaerobaculia bacterium
GGCCGCACGACCTTCGTCATCGCGCACCGGCTCTCGACGATCCGCCGCGCGGACGCGATTCTCGTCGTCGAAGAGGGCCGCATCGTCGAGCGCGGGCGCCACGAGGAGCTTCTCGCCCGCCACGGCCGCTATTTCGATCTCTACACGCGCCAGTACGGCCTCGAGGCCAACCTGTTCCTGAATCCGGGCGAGGCCGTCCGCGTCGAGGAAGAGGAGAAGGTCCCGGCCGCCGCCGCCGACGCCGGGGCGGTCGGAAGGCTGCCGCTCGTGGGCAGCTAGCCGCCGTCTCCGCCCGCCCGGTGTCCGGCGCGCCGAACGCGCCATAGAATCCGCCCCATGCGAATCACGCTGACTCTCGCAATCGCGGTATGTCTCGGGATGGTGGCGGCACGGTCCGGCGCGACGCCGCCCGGGTCCCACGACGACCTGGTCGCCTTCTTCCGCGACTGGCGGGCCTTCCAGAAGCCGAGGGTCGTGGACGGCGTCCCGGACTACGGCGCCGCGGCGATGGCCGCGCAGCAGCGCGCGCTCGAGGACATGCGCCGCCGCCTCGCGGCGATCGACCCGAGCGGCTGGCCGGTCCCGCAGCAGGTCGACTACTACGTCGTCCGCGCGGAGCTCTCCGGCCTCGACTTCGACCACCGCGTCCTGAAGCCGTGGGCCAACAACCCCGGCTTCTACGTGACGGTCTTCAACGAGGAGAGCGACCAGCCCGCGCGCGAAGGCCCGTTCGCGCTCGGCGCGGTCGAGCTGTGGAGTTACGCGTTTCCCCTCTCGCCGGAAAGCGCCGCCCGGATCTCGGCGGGGTTGAAGCCGATCCCCCGCCTCCTCGCCCAGGCGAAGACGAACCTGACCGGCAACGGCCGCGATCTCTGGGTCTTCGGGACGGCGGCTCTGCGGCGCCAGAGCGCCGACCTCTCCGAGCTCCTCACCAAGCTCACCCCGTCGCAGAGCGCGCTGCGGATCGACGCCGACGCGGCGCGCCGCGCGACCGACGACCTCGTCGGCTGGCTCGACGCCCGCGCCGCGACGAAGACCGGCCCGTCGGGCATCGGGATCGAGAACTACGACTGGTACCTGAAGCACGTCCAGCTCGTGCCGTACACGTGGGCCGAGGTGGTCGCGCTGATGCAGCGCGAGCTCGCGCGCTCCCGGGCCCTTCTGGCGATGGAGGAGATCCGCAACGCCAGCCTGCCCCAGCCGGTTCCGGTTTCGAGCGCCGCGGAGTACGACCAGCGCTTCAACGCCGCCGTCACCGAGTACATGGCGTTTCTGCGCGACCGGGAAATTCTGACGATCACGGACGACCTCGAACCGGCTCTGCGCGCCCGGATCGGGAGTTACCGCCCCGGGCCGCGCGAGTTCTTCTCCGAGGTCGACTACCGCGACCCCGAGGTCATGCGCACCCACGGGTACCACTGGTTCGACAAGGCCCAGATGGCGCATCGGCCGCATCCGAGCCCGATCCGCCGCGACGCGCTCCTCTACAACATCTTCAACACGCGCACGGAGGGACACGCGACCGGCTGGGAAGAGCTCATGATGGAAGCCGGCATGTTCGACGCGCGGCCGCGCACGCGCGAGCTCGTCTACATCCTCGTCGCCGAGCGCGCGGCGCGCGCTCTGGGCGAGCTCTACATGCAGGCCAATCTCATGACGCTCGAGCAGGCATCCGCCTTCG
The DNA here is from genome assembly GCA_035500755.1 of Thermoanaerobaculia bacterium. Taxonomy (GTDB): domain Bacteria; phylum Acidobacteriota; class Thermoanaerobaculia; order UBA5066; family Gp7-AA6; genus DAHUXD01. The sequence continues at coordinate 1,682 of DATJXB010000056.1, forward strand.
CCTGCGCGAACACGCCGCGCGACTGGCTGCGGATGGACGGCAACCTCGTCCGCGGCGAGCAGCATCTCTATCTGCAGCAGCCGGGTTACGGGCCGAGCTACCTCGTCGGCAAGATCGAGATCGAGAAGATTCTGGCCGAGCGCCGCGCGCAGCAGGGGGACGCCTTCCGGATGAAGGCCTTCATGGACGAATTCAACGCCGCCGGCCTCGTCCCGGCCTCCCTCCTGCGCTGGGAGCTGACCGGGAAGCAGCCGGCGGAAGTCCGGAAGATGCTCGAGTGACCGCGAGGTTGAAGGCGTTGGCCGGAGAGGCGGGGGAGCGACGCTCCCTCTCCCGTCGGTCGGGCCGCGGAGCGGCCCGCCTCGGATCCGAGTTCCCGCCTAATCCCGGCGGCCGCCGAAGAAGCGGAGCAGGAACAGGAACAGGTTGATGAAGTCGAGGTAGAGCGCGAGCGCTCCGACGACGGAGTAGGACCCGTAGCGCTCCTCGGGAACCGCCGCCGCCATCAGCTTCAGCTTCTGCGCGTCCCAGGCGGTCAGGCCCGTGAACACGATCACGCCCACGATCGAAATGACGAACTGGAGCCCGGCGGCCTTCCAGAACATCCCGACGATCGAGGCGAGGATCAGACCGATGAGTCCCATGAACACGAATTGACCCACGCCGGCGAGGCTGCGCCTGGTCGTCGTGCCGTAGAGCGCGAGCGCCCCGAACATCCCCGCGGTCACGACGAACGTCGACGCGATCGACGTCCGGGTGTACGCCAGGAAGATGAAGGCGAGGGTCGCGCCGTTCAACGCCGAGTACAGCAGGAAGAGCCCGGCGGCCGCGTTCGCCGTCAGCGTCTGGACGCGCGCCGACAGGTAGAACACGAGGCCGAGCTCGCCGATCACGAGAGCGAAGAAGAGAAGCTTGTTGCCGAAGATCATCTGCGCCACCGCGGGCGAGCTCGACACGGCCAGTGCCACCGTCGCCGTCACGCCGAGGCCGACGCACATCCATCCGTAGACCTTCTTCAGAAACGCGGTGACCCGCTCCGCCGGAAGGGTGCTGCCGGCGCCGAAGGCGGACGCGGGTGTCATCGGAAACTGTTCCATGCTCATCCTCCGAGGACGGGGATTCTATCTCCGCCTAGTTGACCTTGAAGCGAAGCTGGGAAAGAAGGCGGGTCGCCAGGGGGTCGCCCGGGTTCTCGGCGAGCGCGCCCTCGAGCTCCGCGATCGCCTCCGCGACCTCGCCCCGGGCCGCCCGCAGGCGCCCCAGGTTCAGGTAGGGAAAGTGCCGGGGCTCGTAACGCGGCGCCGTCTTGGCGCGTTCGAACCATGGAATCGCCTCGTCCCACCGTCCCTGCTCCATCAGGTAACAGCCGATGTCGTTGTAGGGATTCCCGAAGCGGGGGTCGGTGGCGATCGCCTTGCGGCACTCGACGATCGCGTCTTCGAGGCGCCCCGCGAAGGAGTAAGCCCAGCCGCGGAAGGTGTACGCCTCCGCCGTCGGCCGCGCCTCGAGCGAGCGCGTGAAGAGCGCGATCGCTTCGTCGACCCGGCCGTCGAGCAGGCGCGCGGTTCCCTCGCGCCAGAGCTGCAAGGCCCGGTCCGCTTCGTCCGCCATCGGGCAGCTCATTATCCTCCCGCGGGCTAGAATTCGTCTCCGGCATGAGCGACGACCGCAAGTATCGCCACCGCGGCTACCAGGACTCCGGAAACGACGGCGGCGTGCGCCGTCCCGCCGGGCCGCGGCCCCCGAAGGAGGGTCCGCGCGGGCGCGGCGTGGACCAGGACAAGGCCGTGGTGTTCCGCTGCAAGCACTGCGGCGAGCGCGTCCTCGACCTCGACTCGATCGTCGTCGGCGCCACCTGCCGCAAGTGCGGCGGGGCGCTCCATTCCTGCAGCCAGTGCTCCCACTTCGACACGTCGGCGCGGTTCGAGTGCACGCAGCCGATTCCGGCGCGGATCGCGTCGAAGAAGGCCGCCAACGACTGCGCGTTCTACGCCCCGGCGAAGACGTTCGACTTGACCGGCAGCCGTGGAACGGCCACGCCCGACGACGCCCGCGCCGCCTTCGACGCGCTCTTCAAGAAATAGCTTCCGCCGCGTTCTTCGCCTTCCGCAGCACGTCTCGCAGCATCCGCGGCGTCAGCACGCCCGTGAAGGTGTTCTGCTGGCTCGGGTGATAGCTCGCGAAGAGCCAGTCGTCTCCGATCCGCACGCGCGCGCCGTGCGCGAAGCGCGGCCGCGGGCGAGGAATCGCGGCTCCTTCGTCGGCGAGCGCGCGCCGGCAGGCCTCGAAAGCGAGCGCGCCGAGCGCCACCAGAACGCGCGGCCGCTTCGCGCGGGCGAGGTCGCGGGCCAGATAGGCGCGGCAGTTGTCGAGTTCCTCGGGCAGCGGGCGGTTGTCCGGCGGCGCGCAGCGGCAGGCGGCCGTCAGGAGCGCGCCCGAGAGGGCGAGGCCGTCGTCTCTCGCGGCCGACGTCGGCTGGCTCGCGAGCCCCACGGCGTGCAACGCGCGGAACAGGAAGTCGCCGGACGCGTCGCCCGTGAACATGCGGCCCGTTCGGTTGGCGCCGTTGGCCGCCGGGGCGAGGCCCACGAGGATCAGTCGCGCGCCGCGCTCGCCGAACGCGGGAACGGGCTTCGACCAGTAGCGCTCGCCCGCGAAACGCCGCGGCGGCCGGCGCCCCGCCTCCTCGCGCCAGGCCACCAGGCGCGGGCAGCGGCGGCAGGAGAGAAGGCTCACTTCTTGGCGGGAAGACCCTTCGGGACGCCCATCGAGCGCCAGCGCTTCTTGTTCTCTTCCCAGGTTTTCTCGGCGCGTTTGCGGTTGGCGGCGGCCGCGGCCGCGCGGCGGTCGTCCTCGCTGCCGGCCGCCGGGGCGGCGCCGCCCTCGGGGGCGTCCTTTTCGTTCGACTCGCTCACGCCGACATTCTACCGGGGTCCGCCCCGATCACTGGACGATGACGGTGCCCTGCATCATCGTGCCGTGGACGCGGCAGAAGTACGGGAAGCTTCCGGCCGACGGAAACGAGTGCTGGAACGTCGCTCCCGACTCGACCCCGGAGTCCCAGGTGCCGTCCGGGATGCAGCCGTTCGGGCAGATTCCCGAGGTCGTCGAGTGGGTCCCCGAGAGCCAGTTCCACTGGACCGCGTCGCCGACGTGAATCGTGGTCGTCGAGGTCCCGCTCGCCTGGTCCACGAAGACGTTCAACCGGCTGCCCGTCTGGTCCTGGCCGACGAAGACGATGTGCGGGGCGCTCGGGGTCGGCGTGGGCCCCGAGGGTGTCGGCGTCACGGACGGTCCACTCACGGTGTTGCCGCAGCCGGCCGAGAGCGAAAGGACGAGCGCGGCGAGCACGGCGCGCGCCGGGGTGGATCGGTCTCGCATCTCCCGCATGCTAACGCGCGAGGGCCGCCCTTATAATCCCCGCCCACCGTGCCCGACACCTCCGCGATGCTCGAACGGCTGCGCCGCGGCACCGTCGACCTGATCGACGAAGCCGACCTGACGCGCAAGCTCGCGCGGGGACCCGTGACGGTCAAGGTGGGATTCGACCCGTCCGCCCCCGACATCCACCTCGGCCACACCGTGATCCTGCGCAAGATGCGGCACTTTCAGGACGCCGGGCACAAGGTCATCTTCGTCATCGGCGACTTCACGGGCCTGATCGGCGACCCGTCCGGCAAGAAGGCGACACGGCCTCAGCTGACGCCGAAAGAGATCGAGGCCAACGCGCAGACCTACACGAAGCAGGCCTTCAAGATCCTCGACGCCGGGAAGACCGTCATCGAGTTCAACAACACGTGGCTCTCCGCCCTCGGATCGGCCGGCTTCGTGCGCCTGGCCTCGCGCGTCACGGTTGCGCGCATCCTCGAGCGCGACGATTTTCAGAAACGCTGGAAGGCGCAGCAGCCGATCGCGCTGCACGAGCTGCTCTACCCGCTCGCCCAGGGCTACGATTCGGTGGCGCTGAAGGCCGACGTCGAGCTCGGCGGGACGGACCAGCTCTTCAACCTCCTGGTCGGCCGCGACCTGATGCGCGCCGAGGGCCTCGAGCCGCAGGTCGTGATGACGCTGCCGCTCCTCGTGGGCACCGACGGTGTCGAGAAGATGTCGAAGTCGCTCGGCAACGCGATCGGCGTCCTCGACCCGCCCGGCGACATGTTCGGCAAGGTCATGTCGATTCCCGACGCGCTCCTGTGGAACTGGTACGAGCTCCTGACCGACGAGCCCATGGCCGAGATCGCCGCGCGCCGCCGGCGCGTCGAGGACGGCGCCGAGAATCCGCGCGACGCCAAGGCGCACCTCGGGCGGACGATCGTCGCGCAGTTCCACGGCGCCGACGCCGCCGCGCGGGCCGAGGAAGACTTCCGCAGAGCGTTCTCCCGGGGCGAGGTGCCCGAGGACGTCGAGACCAAGAGCCTTCCGCGCTCCTCCGGCGCCGCCGCGAAGGCGATCGTCGCGCTCGGTCTGGCCGCGTCGATGCGCGAGGCGCGCCGCAAGATCGCCGAAGGCGCGCTCAAGCTCTACGTTGGCCGCGCGGGCGAGCCGCGCGACGTCCGGGATCCCGAGGAAGACCTGTCGGCCGCCGGAGACGCCGTGCTCCGTCTCGGCCGGCGGTTCATCCGCGCGGCCTGGACGAAATAGGGACCGGCGCCGGCACCCCGGCCTCCAGCCGCGCCGCGCCCGCCTTCGAGCGCGGCCGGCACCGCTTGCAGATCCCGCGCATCTGGTGGTTGTGCGAGAGGAGCAGGAAGCCGTGGCGCGCCGCGACCTCGTCCTGCAGCGACTCGATGCGCGGCTCGAAGAACTCGATGACCTTGCCGCACTGGTCGCAGATCAGGTGGTCGTGGTGGTCGCCGGCGTGGAGCCGCTCGTAGCGGTAGCCGGCCTCGCCGATGCGGAGCTTGCCGACCACGCCTGCCTCGACGAGGAGCTCGAGCGTCCGATAGATCGTCGCGCGAGAGATCTTCTTGTGCTGGGATCTGAGCCGAACGAGCAGTTCGTCCGCTTCGACGTGTTCGTGCTTGCTGAACACTTCGTCGAAGAGCGCCTGCCTCTCGGCGGTGAGCTTGAGACCCCGCCGCTCCAGGTACTTGCGAAAAATCTGCAGCTCGCGGCGGTTCATGGGATTGCGACTCTGTCTCAATTGGGATACTCTGCCCTCTCCCGGCCGATGTCAAGGGCCGGCGAGGAAAGGGCTTCCACCATGTGGCAGGGCTTCACGATCGCGCTGCGCGAGGGCATCGAGGCGTTCCTCATCGTCGCGCTGACGCTCGCCTACCTCCGCCGGACCGGCCGCGGGAACCTCGCGCGGGCCGTCTGGACCGCCGTCGCCGTCTCGGTCGTCACCTGCACCGGCGCCGGCCTGCTCTTCTCGAAAGCGGCCAACCAGTCGCTCTGGGAAGGGATCCTGGCGCTCGCCGCCGCCGCCCTCGTCGGCAGCCTCCTCGTCTACATGAAGCGCATCTCGAAGCACCTGAAGTCGGACATCGAGCACCGTCTCGAGGAGAAGGCGGCGGCGGAGAGTCCGCGCCGGGCGTTCTGGGGCGTCTTCGCCTTCGCCCTGCTGATGATCACGCGCGAAGGCATGGAGACCGCCCTGCTGATCGCCACGGCGCTCTTCCAGTTGAAATCCGCGACCGTCGTCGTCGGCCTCGGCCTCGGCCTCCTCGGCGCGGCGGCGATCGGTTTCTCGTGGACGCGCCTGGGCAAGCACGTCGACGTCCGCGCGATCCTGAACGTCTCCTCGATCTTCCTCGCGATCTTCCTCGTCCAGCTCGTCCTGTACGGCGTGCACGAGCTCGCCGAGGCCCGGGTCTTTCCGTCGTCGCAGGCGATTCACGACGCCACCGAGATCCTGGGGCCCGACGGCGTGATCGGGCACCTGCTCGCTTACGCGCTCGCGGTCGTGCCGACGGTCTGGCTCGCGGGCGTGTGGTGGAAGCGGCGGCGCGGGCCCTCGGCCGGGGCCGGCGCCCGGCACATCAGCGCGGCGTAGGCCCCGCCGGCGCCGCGGGCGTCCGTCCCGAGCGCAGCATCGCCTCGACGACCTTCTCGGAGACGCCCGCCGCGCGCAGCTGTTGGATCTCGGGCGTCGACAGGGAGTACACGACTTTCTCGCGCCCGACGCGGGCGAGCAGTTCGTCGTTGGTCGCGCCCGCCTCCTTCGCCGCCACGATCGCCCGGTAGGGCTTCTCGACGGGCCGCGGGGTTCCGACGTAGGGCTGGTCCGGAATCGCGCCCCGGGGACCGGCGGCCGCCGCCGGCGCTGCGAGCTTGCGGAGGTAGCCCGCCGGGTGCGCGCCGCCCGGGCCGCACGACCCGTCGGCCGGGTGCGTGAAGTGGATCAGGTCGCCGCCCTTCGGCACGTGCACGTACTCGCCGGCGATCGCGACGCGGTCGCCCTGGGCCAGCGGGAGCGCCGCGCCGCCGCACGAAAGATCGTGGACGACCTTCACGCGCCCCGTCGTGTCGATCTTGAGATTCCGATCGGCGCCGGCCGGCTGCTCGTCCGCCACGTGCGCGCTCGACAGCACGATCTCGAACTCGAGGAAGCGGCGCCCGTTCTTGTGCTTCGTCTCGCGCGGCGCGTCGACGACCGTGCCCTCGCCCACGATCTCGACGTGCGGGCTCTTGCGCGACGCGCCCGCGGCGACCGCCGCGGCCGACAGCGAAACTCCCGCCGCGAGGACGAGGAGGGCGAGAGGGCGAGGGCGGCTGCGGAGCACGGCGCATTATGGGTCGAAACGACAACCCATGCCGGATCAAAGGGTTGGGGCACTCCTGGCGGCGCCCCGGACCGCGCGCTTTTCCCGTCTTGACGAACCCGCGCGCCTCCGCCTATCTTTCACTCTTTGCGATTGAGACTGAATCTCAATCCTATTCTCAATGGGCGGGAGGCGCGCGTGGCAAGAGGATCCTCGACGGCAAATGGAACCGCGGCGATGGCGGCCCTGGCACTCGGCGCCGTGGGCCTCTTCGCGAGCCTCGGCGCCCGCGACGTCTCGACGCGCTCGACGCGCCTGGCCGCCGCGACGCATCCCATTTCGCGATCGGGCCGGCCGACGCCGCGCCTGCGCCCGCGCGGAGGCGACGTCGACCCGCCCGAAGTGCAGATCGGCGAGCGGCTCTTTCTCGAGACGCGCTTTTCCCAGTACTTCGCCGCGCACATGACGTCGGTCAACGCACCGCTGCTTCAGGGCGACCCGACGCTCGACACGCTGCCCACCTCGAACGGGCCGCTGCCCGGCCCCTTCGCCGGAAAGTCGATGAACTGCCGCAACTGCCACCTCGTCGACGACACCGCCGGCGCTCAGACGCGCACGTATTGCGACTACAGCCGCAAGAGCCTCGTGCCGCCGCGCGAGGACGGGCAGGTCCAGACGCCGCGCAACTCGCCCACGCTCGTCAACGCGCTGCTCCCCCGCTCCGGACCGACCTTCCTCCACTTCGACGGCGAGTTCACGACGCCGGAGGATCTCGCGGTCGGCACCATGACCGGGCGCAACTTCGGCTGGCTGCCGCTCGAAGGCGAGACGGCGATCGCGCACATCGCCCGCGTCGTCCGCGAAGACGACGGCACGGGAGATCTGGGGCAGCAGTACGGCAGTCTTTCGTATCCGGTGCTTCTCGCCGGGGTCGATCCCTCGATTCCGCTCGAGCTCCGCCTCCCGCCCGAGTACCGGATCGACGTCACGGCCGCGAGCGACGCCGACGTCGTCGTCGCCGTCGCGAGGCTCATGACGGCCTACATGCGGTCGCTGACGTTCGCCAACGCGTCGCCCTACGACGTCTTCCTCGCGAAGAACGGGCTGCCGGCAGCGCCCGACCCCGGTGAAACCGATCTCGACTACAGCCGGCGTCTCCGGGCCGCCGTCAACGCGCTGGCGAATCCCGTTTTCGTCGGCCCCGAGGACGGCTCGTTCTCCGAGCACGACCAGGAGTTCGTCTTCGGCCAGACCGAGTTGACGGGCCTGAAGATCTTCCTGCGCGAGCCGCTCCCGCAGACCGTCGCCGGCGACCCGCGGTATCTCTCGACGCGCACCGGCAACTGCATCGCCTGTCACCCGGCGCCGAACTTCACCGACTTCTCCTTCCACAACATCGGGGCGACCCAGGAGGAGTACGACGCCGCCAACGGCGACGGCGCCTTTCGGCGTCTCTTCATCCCGGACCTCGACGCCCGCAACGCCCGCTACGACCAGTACCTGCCGCCGACGCCGCAGCACCCGTCGGCGGCCGGCGCTTTCAAGACGGCGCCGCTCGACCTCGGCGTCTGGAACGTCTACGCCAACCCCGACTTCCCCGCGCCTCAGGACGGCTTGAACGCGCTCCTGAATCCCGACGGCCGTGCTCCGGCCGATGCGCTCCGCGGCCTGATCGGCTACTTCAAGACGCCGACGCTGCGCGACCTCGGCCAGTCCGGCCCTTATCTCCACACCGGGCGCATGCGCACCCTCGAAGAGGTCCTCGAGCTCTACGACACGATGTCGGACATGCAGCGGGATGGCCGCGTGCGCAACGGGTCCTCCGAGCTCGCGGGCATCTTCTTCGCCGAGGATCCGAGCGCGGACAAGGAACCGGTCGTGGCGTTCCTGCAGTCGCTGAACGAGGACTACAACTAGATGCCGTCCTCGCTCGCCGCGCTCGTGCTGGCCGCCGCGCTCGCCTACGAGCCGACCGTCGCGACCGTCGAACGCCGCGTGGCGTCGATGGGCACGACGCTCGACCTGGTCGTCCGGATGAAATACCGGGCCCAGGCCCTCGACGCGTCCGAAGCGGCGCTCGCGGAGGTCGTCCGCGTCGAGAGCCTCCTGAGCACGTGGAAGCGGGGCGGCGAGCTCGACCGGATCGACGCCGCTCCCCCGGGGCAGTCCGTGGCCGTCTCGCGCGAGCTCGTCGACCTGCTCGCCAACGTCTTCGACTGGGTTCCTCGGACCGACGGCGCCTTCGACCCGACGGTGGCGCCGCTGATGCGCGCCTGGGACCTGCGCGGCAAGGGCCGGATCCCGACGCCCGCGGAGCTCGCGGCCGCGCGCGCCGCCGTCGGCGTCGCGAAGTTCCGGCTGGACCCGTCGCGGGCGACGGTGACGCGTCTCGAGGCCGCCGCCGGGATCGACGAAGGCGCCTGGGGCAAGGGCTACGGCCTCGACCGCGCGGGCGCGGTGCTGGCGAAGGCGGGGGTCCGCAGCGCGCTCCTCGACCTCGGCGGTCAGGTGCTCGCGGTCGGCTCGGACACCGGCGAGAGACCGTGGCGCGTTCCGGTCGCCGACCCGAAGGACCGCACGCGCACCGTCGCCGAGCTCGGCCTCGCGGACCGATCCGCGGCGACGTCGGGCGACTCGGAGCGGTCCCGCGAGGTCGACGGCCGGCGGATCGGCCACATTCTCGACCCGCACACGGGCGAGCCCGCCCGGGACTTCGGGTCCGTCACCGTCGTGGCTTCGTCCGGCCTCGTCGCCGACATCCTGTCGACCGGACTCTTCGTCCTCGGCCCGCAGAAAGGCCTGGCGCTCTCGGAGAGCCTGCGCCGCCAGGGCGTCGACAACGAAGTGCTCTTCCTCGTCGTCGGCGCCAACGGCCTCGAGGCCGTCGCCAGCCCCGGCATGACATCGCTCGTTCTCTCGGCCGACACCCGCGCGGTGCGCGGCTTCTCGCCGTCCACACCCTGAGCGTCACCACTCGAGGAGGAATGCCTTCATGCGATCCCTGCCACGGTTTCTTCTGAGCCTCGTTTTCGTTTTCGGCGCCGCGGCGGCCGCGCTCGCGCAGGCTCCCGGGACGCCGTCGTCCGATCCCGCGACCCTTTCCCCCGAGGAGCGTCTGAAGACGCTCGAGCGCCTGCTCGCCGACACGCGGGCCGAGCTCGCCCGGCTCAAGGCTTCGTCGACCTCCGCCGACACCACGGCGAAGCTCGAGGAGCTCTCGCGCCGCATCGACATCCTCGCGAAGGAAATCGAGAACCTGAAGATGGGAGAGGCGGCGCCCGAGATCGAGGCGGGCTCGCAGGCCGGCGAGAAGTCGGCCGAGAAGTACGGCATCGGCCCCGCCGCGGCGCGCGTCTACGGCATCAAGAAGGGACTCTCGATCGGCGGCTACGGCGAGATCCTGTACAGCAACTACGCCTCCAGGGACCAGAGCGGCGCGCCGTCCGGCGGCCAGGACATCATCACGGACCTCCGCGCGGTCGTCTACCTCGGCTACAAGTTCGACCAGCACTTCGTCCTCAACACCGAGATCGAGTACGAGAATGCGGTCGTCGCCTCGGACAAAGGCGGCGAGGCCGAAGTCGAGTTCGCCTACATCGACTACACGAACTCGCCGATGTTCAACGCCCGCGCGGGTCTCGTCCTCATCCCCTCGGGACTGGTCAACCAGCTCCACGAACCGACGGCGTTTCTCGGGGCGCGGCGTCCGGACGTGGACGAAGTGATCATCCCGACGACCTGGCGCGAAATCGGCGCCGGCTTCTACGGCACGTATGGGCCCGTTTCCTACCAGTTCTACGGCGTCAACGGCTTGAACGCCGCCGGCTACACCGCCGACGGCGGCATTCGCGAAGGGTCCGGCGAAGGATCCGAGGCGCTCGCCCAGAGCTGGGCGTTCGCGGGCCGCGTCGATTTCACGGCGGTGCCCGGGCTTCTCGTCGGCGCCTCCGTCTTCTCCGGCGACGCGGGCCAGGGACAGTTCACGCCCTCGGGCGAGAAGATCAGCGCGCTGACGACTCTGGCGGAAGGCCATCTCGACTGGCGCTGGCGGGGTCTCTGGCTGCGCGGCATCTACGCGCACACGACCGTTGCCCAGGCCGACCTCATCAACCAGCTGAACAACTTCGAAGGCGCCGAATCCGTCGGCAGCGTTCAGGAAGGCTGGTATGGCCAGCTCGGCTACGACGTGCTCTCGCTCGTGTCCGGGTCGAAGATGAACCTGATCCCGTTCGTCCGTTACGAGCAGTACGATACGCAGGCCAGAGTGCCGGTCGGTTACGTGCGCGATCCGGCCAACGACGTCCACGGCTGGACCTTCGGCGCGGTGTATCAGCCGATTCCCCAGCTCATCTTCAAGGCGGACTGGCAACAGCGACACAACGAAGCGCTGACTGGAGTCAACCTTTGGAACGTCTCGCTCGGATACGTTTTCTAGGACACGCGCGTCTGGTCGTCGCGGCGGCGGCATCGCTCGCCGCCGCGGTGGCCGGCGCGAAGGTCCTGTTGACGCCGGAGGAGGCGCTGAAGCTGGCGTTTCCGGGCGCGACGATCGAGCGCAAGACGGCGTACCTGACCGAAGCCCAGCAAAAGGCGGCTCAGAAGCTCTCGGGCGACGAGGAGCTGCCGTCGGCGCTCGTTCCCTACTGGGTCGGCTCGAACGACGGGCACCTCGTCGGCACCGCCTACACCGACACGCACACCGTCCGCACGATGCCCGAAACGATCATGGTCGTGGTCGACCCCGCGGGCGCGATCGCCCGGATCGAGGTGCTCGCCTTCTCCGAGCCCGAGGAGTACCTGCCCAAGGCGCACTGGTATGAGCAGTTCCAGGGCAAGCCTCTCGACGACGAGCTCTCGATGAAGCGCGGCATCCGCGCCGTCACGGGAGCGACGCTCACGGCGCGCGCCACGACCGACGCCGCGCGGCGCGTCCTCGCGCTCCACAAGGTCCTGCAGGGAGCCGCGAAGCCATGAAGCGGTGGGAGGCCTGGTGGAACCACGCGGCGCTCGCGGCGATCTCGGCGACGGGCCTCGTGTACGGCGTCTTCAAGTACTGGGTCCCGAGCCCCGACCCCGACTCGCGCGCGGGACATCCGCTGCAGCCCGGCTTCATGAAAGCCCACCTGCTCGTCGCGCCGTTGGCGATTCTCGGCATCGGGTTGCTGCTGCGCCGTCACGCTCTCGCGCGTTTGCACCGCGGAGAGCAGAACGGCCGGCGAAGCGGCATCGCGATGCTGTGGATCTTTCTCCCCCTCGTGCTGACCGGCTACCTCGTCCAGGTCTTCGTCGCGTCGGGCGCCGTCCACGTCACCGGCTGGATCCACGCCGGCCTCGGCCTCGTCTTCGCCCTCGGCTACGCCTTCCACCCCAAGCGGAAGGCGGCGGCCAACGGCAACGGCGACGACTGAGGCTCCCGCCGCTCGCTCACTTCACGGCGAAGGCCTCCGGCCGCTGCTGGAACCGGTCGCGGCAGGTCGGGCTGCAGAAGTAGTAGATCCGGCCCGCATAGAGCGATCTCAGGGGGTTCGCGTCGGCGACGACGGCCATGCCGCAGACCGGATCGACGGCAGCCTCCGCCTTCGCGGCGCCGGGCGAGGCTCCCGCCGCCGGCGCCTCGGGCTTCATCGTTTCGATGTAGGCCGCCAGCTGCGTGACCTGCGCGTCCGTCAGCTGTCCGCGATAGGACGGCATCATGCGCGGATAGCCGGCGGCGATCTTGGCGTTCGGATCGAGGATCGACTCGCGCACGTAAGCATCGTCGAAGACGGCCGATCCGCCGCCCTCGAGGGCGACCCGACCGCCCATGCGGCCTCCCAGGGCGGGCGCCACGCGCGCCTGGCTATGGCAGGCCGCGCAGCCGGCGGATACGAAGAGGGCCCGGCCCGGCCGGCCCGTCTCGTCGGCCGCCTCGGGGACCGCCGGCTCTGAGGCGAGCCGGGGAATCTCGGCGCCCGGCGCTCCATCCAGGCTCAGGGCGTCCCGGACCAGCCGCTGCAGCGACTCGGTCTCTCCGCTGTCGTACACGCCGCGCACGCGCCCCTCCTGGTCGGTCAGGACGAAGAGCCCGGAGTGCTGTACCGAACCGTCCGGGTCCGGCGGTCTCACGAAGACCTTCATCCCCTTCGCCGTCGCCATCAGGCCCTCGGCGTCGGTGCGGAGCAGCCGCCAGCGCGAGCCGTCCACGGTCCAGAGGTCGGCGTATTGCCGCAGGATCGCCTGGGTGTCGCGGACCGGGTCGACCGAGAAGGACACGAATCGGACGTCCGGCCGCGCGATGGTCCGGGCGAGCTCGCGCATCCGGGCCGTCATCATCGGGCAGATCGACGTGCAGCTGGTGAAGAAGAAGTCGGAGACCCAGACGTGGCCGCGCAGCTGGTCGCTGCCGAACGGGCGCCCGTCCTGGTCCGTGAAGGCGAAGGTCGGCGCGTCCCAGAGCACCGGGAGCTCACGGGGCCCCGGCGGCTGAGGGTTGTGCGCGGCCCGCTCGGCCTCGCCGTAGCCGCTCGCCGTTCGATCGGACCGGACGATGACCACGATGCAGACGGCGGCCAGCACGACGAGGCCGAGACCGACCGCGAGATTCTTCATA
>DATJXB010000057.1:0-33479 GCA_035500755.1 Thermoanaerobaculia bacterium
CAGGAGAAGTCCAAGATCGGTGAGCTCCGATCAACCAAGAAGGAGCTCGAGGACATCCAGCTCGAGATCGAAAAGGCAGAACGCGCGGCCGACTACGGACGGGCCGCCGAGCTCAAGTACGGCCGCCTGCCAGAGCTCCAGAAGCAGCTTGCCGACCAGGAGCAGGCGCTGGCCAAGAGCGGCTCGGCTCGCCTGCTCAAGGAAGAGGTCGATGCCGACGACATCGCGCGCATCGTCTCGACCTGGACGGGCGTGCCCGTGACACGTCTCCTGGAAGGCGAGCAGGCCAAGCTCATCCGTATGGAGGACGAGCTGCACATGCGGGTCATCGGCCAGGACGAGGCCGTAGCCGCCGTCTCTGACGCGGTGCGCCGCGCGCGGGCGGGCCTGAAGGACCCTCGCCGGCCGATCGGCTCGTTCATCTTCCTCGGCCCAACGGGCGTCGGCAAGACAGAGCTCGCCCGCGCACTTGCCGCGTTCCTGTTCGACGACGAGCAGGCGATGACGCGCATCGACATGAGCGAGTACATGGAGAAGTACTCCGTGTCGCGCCTGATAGGTGCGCCGCCAGGCTACGTCGGCTACGAGGAAGGCGGACAGCTGACCGAAGCGGTTCGGCGCCGGCCGTACCAGGTGATCCTGCTCGATGAGATCGAGAAGGCACATCCGGACGTCTTCAACGTGCTGCTCCAGGTGCTGGACGACGGCCGCCTGACGGATGGCAAAGGGCGCGTGGTCTCGTTCAAGAACACCGTCATCATCATGACGTCGAACCTCGGTTCGGAGTGGATCGCCGAGGAATCCTCGCGCGACGAGGCGGAGGTCAAGGCGAAAATCGAGGAGTCGCTGCGGCGTCACTTCCGTCCCGAGTTCTTCAACCGCATCGACGACGTCATCGTCTTCCACCGCCTGACCCGGGAGGAGATCGAGAAGATCGTCGCGATTCAGCTCGAAGGGCTCGCCCGCACCGTCCTCGCCCGCGGGATCCTGCTGACGTGGACGCCGAAGGCGCTGCGCCAGCTCGCCGGACGCGGTTACGACCCGACGTTCGGTGCGCGTCCGTTGAAGCGACTGATCCAGAAGCAGGTCTCCGACGCCCTGGCGGCGCGGCTGCTCAAGGGCGAGATCCGCGACGGCGACGTCGTGGAGCTCGACGCTTCGCCGGACGGCGAGACCCTGTCCCTGCACAAGAAGAAACCCGAATCCGTGACCGTGTGACTCATTCCTTCATGGAGGTACGTATGAACCTGACTCGTTGGGAACCCTATCGTGAGCTCTCGACCCTGCAGGACCGCCTGAACCGCGCCTTCGGCGCCTTCTCGCGGACCGAGCGGGACGACGAGATGAACCTGGCCGCCTGGACGCCGCCGGTCGACATCGCCGAGGAGAAGGACCGGATCGTCATCACGGCGGAGCTGCCGGGCTTCAAGGAGGATCAGATCGAGATCCAGACCGAGAACGGCACGCTGACGCTCCGCGGCGAGCGCCGCTTCGAGAAGGCGACGGACGGCAAGAGCTATCACCGCGTCGAACGCTCCTACGGGCAGTTCGTCCGCAGTTTCAGCCTGCCGAACAACGTCGACCGGGAGAGGATCAAGGCGGACTTCGCCAACGGCCTGCTCAAGGTGGAGCTGCCCAAGCGCGAGGACGCCAAGCCCCGCTCGATCAAGATCACGCCGGGCGGCGGGAAGACGGCCGAGACGGTCGCCGTCAAGTAAGAGACTCAGGCTCTGAGCGGGCCGCTCGCGGCCCGGACCGGAGAGGGAGGGGAAGCATCCAGGCTTCCTCTCCCTTTTCATTTACAGGTGGCCGGAATGGCGCCGGTGCGGGATATGGTTCTCCGGATCGTGAAAGCCCGCTGGATCGCCCTGTCGTGCGGAATGGTGTTCGCCGCGGCCGCGGCCGCCGTCCCGCTGTCGAACCGGCGCACCGAGATCGTCCTCGTCGTCGAGAAGGTCGCCCCGGCCGTCGTCAATATCTCCGCCGAGCAGACGCTGCGCCAGCGGCCGTCGATCTTCGACGACTTCTTCTTCGGCTTCGACGGGCGCTCCCGCAGCCGCACGAGCCAATCCCTCGGCTCGGGCGCGATCATCGACCCCAAAGGCATCATCGTCACCAACGACCACGTCGTCTCCGGCGCGTCGAAGATCACCGCGATGACCAAGTCGGGCCTCGAGCTCGAGTGCGATGTCGTCGGCTCCGACGCCGACAACGACCTCGCCGTCCTGCGGGTGCGCAAGCCGTCGGGCGCCCTGCCGTCGCTGAAGGTCGGCTCCTCGAGCGACCTGATGATCGGCGAGACGATCGTCGCGATCGGCAACCCGTTCGGCCTCTCGAACACGGTCACCGCGGGCGTCGTCTCCGCCCGCGGCCGGAGCGTCCGGGGCGAGAACAACCAGACCTACACCGACTTCATCCAGACGGACGCGTCGATCAACCCCGGCAACTCGGGCGGTCCGCTCGTCAACCTGGACGGCGAGATGGTCGGCGTCGCGACCGCGATCATCGGCGGCGCGCAGGGCATCGGCTTCGCCATTCCGGCCGACCGCGCGCGCCGCATCGTCGACGACCTTCTGCGCTTCGGCGAGGTCCGCGCGGTCTGGATCGGCGTGCGCGGCCGGACGCTCGTTTCGGGCGAGGAGAACCGGCCGCGCGGCTTCAAGGTCAAGGCGGTGTACCCCAACTCCCCCGCCTCCCGCGCCGGGATCCGCGAGGGCGATCAGATCGTCTCGGTCGACGGCAACCCGATCGAGTCGCAGGAGGCGTTCGAGACGGCGCTGTCGACGCGCGGCCCGGGACTTCCGATGAAGCTCGCCCTGAAAGGGAAACAGGGAGACCGGACCGTCACCGTGCAGGGCGAGTCGCCGCCCGCCGGGATCGGCGTCCAGATGCTCCGCGAGGACATCGGGATCGCCCTGCGGCGCTCCCAGGACGGCTACCGGATCGTCTCGGTCGACCGCGACAGCCTCGCCGCGCAGGCGGGCCTGAAAGCGGGCGATCAACTCCTGACGCTGAACGGCACGGCCGTCCGCGGCCCCGAGGACGTCGATCACGTCCTGCAGCGCGACTTCAACAAGACGAGCCTGTTGATGGAAGTCGGGCGGGGTCGGTTCTCGTACTCGCTGACGTTCCCGCTCGACTGAGCGGGCCGCTTCGCGGCCCAACGGGAGGGCGAGGGAAAGTCTCCGACAGCCTCCTCTCCCGGCAAACGGGCACGGTCGCCCTTCAAGGCCGAGGTCTCAGCCGAATCTCCGACACCACGATTCCCGCCAGAACCAGCGCGCCCCCCGCCCATCCGCGGGCACCCAGACGCTCCCCGAGAAACCACGCCGCGAGCAGCGCCGTCACGACCGGCTCGAGCGTGTAGATGATCGCGGCGTGGGTCGCCGACATGTGGCCCTGGGCCCACGTCTGGAAGACGTACGTCCCGGCCGTCCCGATCACGACGAGAAAGACGGCCTGCCAGAGGAGCGCGGGGTCGGCGAGCACGGGCGCGACACCGCGCGCGAGAGCGGGAAGTCCGCCCGACGCCACGGCGCCGATTCCCGCCGCCGCGGTCGTCAGCACGAGCTGGATCACCGTGAACCAGACGGGGTCGTGGCGCCCCGAGCGCTCCGCCATCAGGACAATGTAGAAGGCGAAGGTCACGCCGCAGCCGAAGACGAGCAGGTCGCCGCGGTTGATCGCGCCTTCGGTCGGCAGCGTCATGAGAACGAATCCCGCCCCGGCGAGCGCGATCCCGACGCCGTTTTCGAGCGTCGGCAGCCGGCGCGTCATCAGGTAGGCCGCCGCGGGGGTGAACACGGAGGCGAGGCCCGTCAGGAACGAGGCGTGCGAGGCGCTGGTCTCGACCTGTCCGAGGATCTGGAGCCCCATGCCGAGCGCGAGGATGAGGCCGAGGAGGAGGCCATCCCGGACGAGGCCGGGCGTGCGCCGGCGGCCGGGCAGCGCGAGCGCGCAGAGGGCGGTCGCCGCCGCGAAGCGCCAGAACAGAAACGGCAGCGGCGGGACCGTCCCGAGCAGGTTCTTGACCAGCACGAAATCCGCGCCCCAGGCCAGCGTGACGGCGATCAGGACGGCGTCGGCGCGCCAGCGCCGGGACAGGGGTTCCCTTTCGACTTCGCTCGTCATGGTCCTGTCTTCTCTCCGATTGGAAGCGCAGACGTTACTAAGCTAGGATCCGTCGGCTTGCAAGAGGCCGTGACACCCCGCGTCCGATTCGCGCCGTCCCCGACGGGATCGCTCCACGTCGGCGGGGCGCGGACCGCCCTCTACAACCTGCTTTGGGCGCGCCACACCGGGGGCCGATTCCTCCTCCGCATCGAGGACACGGACGTCGAGCGCTCGCGCGAGGAGCTCTCGGCGCAGATTCTCTCGGCCATGGAGTGGCTCGGCCTCGAGTACGACGAAGGGCCTTTCTACCAGTCGCGCCGGTACGACCTGTACCGGGCGGCGGCCGAGCGGCTGCTCCGCGAGGGCAAGGCCTACCGCGCCTTCGAGACCCCGGAAGAGCTCGAGGCCGAGCGGAGGAAGGCCGACGCCGCGGGGCGCGCCTACCGGTACTCCGGCGCCGGGCGCTCGATCCCGCCGGACGAGAGCGACCGCCGCGCGCAGGCCGGCGAACGCCACGTCGTTCGCCTGAAGATGCCCGACGAGACGATCGTCGTCGACGACCTGATCCGAGGCCGCGTCGAGTTTCCGGCAGAGGCGCTCGACGACTTCGTGCTCGTCCGCTCCGACGGCCATCCGCTCTACCACTTCTGCGTGTGCGTCGACGACACCGACATGCGCATCACGCACGTGATCCGCGGCGACGATCACCTGGCGAACACGCCCAAGCACGTCGCCCTCTTCCGCGCGCTCGGCGCCCCCCTGCCGCAGTTCGCCCACCTCGGGATGATCCTCGGCACGGACCGCAAGAAGCTCTCCAAGCGCCACGGCGCCGCCGCGGTCGAGGAGTGGCGCGACGCCGGGATCCTCCCCGAGGCCCTCTTCAACTTCCTGGCGCTTCTCGGGTGGGCTCCCGGCGGCGACCGCGAGATCCTGAGCCGCGCGGAGATGGAGAAGGAGTTCACCCTCGAGAAGGTCGGCGCCTCGCCGTCCGTGTTCGACCCGGAGAAGCTCCTCTGGATGAACCAGCAGTACATCGCGACGCTGCCCGCCGAGGAGCTCCTGCGGCGGTCGCTGCCGCACGCCGCGGCGGGCGCGCCCGACCGCGCCGTGGCGCTGCGCGCGATCGAGCTCCACCGGCCCCGCGTCCGCACGCCGATCGAGATGGGCCGCGCGCTCTCGTCCTACGCGAAGGACCCGGCCGACTACGAGCCCGACGGCTGGAAGAAGCACGTCAAGCCCGAGACGCCGCGCCAGCTCGAGGCGCTCGCCGCCGCGCTGGAGGCCCTCCCCGACTGGACCGCCGCGGAGACCGAGGCGGCGCTTCGGCGCGCGGCGGAGGCCGGGGCGATCTCCGCGGGCAAGCTGATCCACCCGACCCGGCTGGCGCTGACCGGAACCACGGTCGGCGCGCCGCTCTTCGACGTCGTCGAGCTGCTCGGGAAGGAGACGGCGCTGCGCCGCCTGCGCCGCTTCATCGAGGCCGCGAAGGCCCCCGACCCCGCGTGAGCCGCCGAGGGCGCCTCTCGGACGCTCTCGGGAAAGGGACTCTTCCGCTCTCGTCGGCGCGTCGAGCGCCGCTCAGACAGACTTGACCCTGTAGTCCTGGCGCAGGGAGTGCAGGTCCTTGAGCGCGGAGCGCAGCACCTGGATGACGCGCGCCACCTCGCGCCCGTAGTAGCGCATCTCCGGGTCGCAGTCGGTCAGGCTGTAGATCGCCTCGTCCTTCTCGAGCCGGTCCTTCTCGAAGGTCAGGCGCTCGATCATCTCGTCGAGCTCGCCGCGCAGGACGAACGCGATGTCGCGCACGCCCAGGTAGCGGCTGCACTGGGGACAGTGGACGGTTTCGCTGCCGGCGTCCGGCACCGAGTCGATGACGAACTGCCGCTCGCAGCGGGGACACTCGAAGACTTCCGGGATCATGGCTCTGGGTGATCGAGTGTACTCTCCGCGGAGGGTGCGCGCCATTTTTCCGGGAGCGGCGAAAACCCCGTACAATGCGCAGGGGCTTCGCCCTGCCCGGCGGGCCTCGGCCCGTCCCCGGAGCCGGCCGCGACCGCCACACATCGGATGAAGCTCGTCGTCGTCGTGGGTACGCGCCCGGAGGCCATCAAGATGGCTCCGGTGGTGCGCCGGCTCCGGGAGGAGCCCGGCTGTCGTACCCTTCTGTGCGCGACCGCACAGCACCGCCAGATGCTGGACCAGGCCCTCGGCCTCTTCGGGCTCACGCCCGACATCGACCTCGACCTGATGCGCCCGGACCAGACGATCAACGCGCTGTCCGCGCGCGTTTTCGCCTCCCTCGACGACGTGCTCGCGCGCGAGAACCCCGACTGGCTCCTCGTCCAGGGCGACACGACGACCGCGATGGTCGCCGCGCTCGCGGCTTTCCACCGCCGGATCCGGGTCGGCCACGTCGAGGCGGGGCTGCGCACGGGCGACTTCCGGCACCCGTTCCCCGAGGAGATGAACCGGCGGGTCGTGGACCTCGTCTCGGACGCCAACTTCGTCCCGACGCGCCGCGCCGCGCAGGCCCTCGAGGCCGAGAACGTCGCGGCGTCCAAGGTCTTCCTGACGGGCAACACCGTCGTCGACGCGCTCCTCGACATCGCCGGAAAGGACGGCGACGCGGCCGAAGAGGATCTCGTCCTGATCACCGCCCACCGGCGCGAGAGCTTCGGCGAGCCGCTCGAGCGGGTGGTCCGCGCGATCGGACGTCTCGCGCGGGCCTTCCCGGCGACCCGCTTCGTCCACGTCCTCCATCCGAACCCGAACGTCGCGCCGGTCGTACGCCGCAACGCGGTCCTGCCGAACGTCGAGGTCGTCGAGCCGCTCGACTATCTCGCGCTCGTCCGCCTGATGCGCCGCGCCCGCCTGATCCTGACCGATTCCGGCGGGATCCAGGAAGAGGCGCCGACGTTCCGCAAGCCCGTCCTCGTCCTCCGCGAGAAGACCGAGCGGCCCGAGGGCGTGGAGGCGGGCCTCGCGGAGCTCGTCGGCACCGACGAGGAGCTCATCGTCGGACGAGCTTCGGCTCTGCTCGCCGACGCGTCGGCCCGGAATGCGATGACCGGCCGCGGGAACCCGTACGGGGACGGGCGCGCCTCGGACCGCATCGCCGCCATCCTGGCGGGCCGGCCGTTTGCGCCCTTCGTCCCGCCGGCATGAGGCCGGACTGGGAGTCGGGATGGCGCGGGCGGCTCTACGCGCTCGGCCGCCGCGCGGTTCCCCTGTCCTGGCGGCGAGCCCTGCGGCGCCGCGTCGCGACCGAACGGCTCCTGGGACTCCGCAAGCCGGGCGCCGCGCTCGCGTACGGGCCCGCCGAGCCCGGCCCCGCCGTCGCCGGACGCGCCGACGTGCTCGTCCTGCCCGTCGTCGCCTGGAGCTACCGCCGCCAGCGGCCCCAGCAGCTCGCCGAGGCGCTCGCCCGTCGCGGCCGCCGCGTCTTCTACGGATCGCTCGCGGGCTCCGGCGAGCCGGCCGAAGCGGCCGGCGTCGCGCCGGGCGTGACGCTCCTGCCGATCCCGGGCGTGCGCCGCGAAGACCCCGCGGACCGGCCGCTCGAGGGAGCCGCTCTCGCGGCCGCCGCGGAGGGGCTCGCCGCGTGGCGCGCGCGCTTTTCCGTCGCCGACGCCGCCGTCGTCGTCCAGACGCCCTTCTGGCAGCCGCTCGCGAGCATCCTCCGCCGGCGCTTCGGCTGGCGCGTCGTGTACGACTGCCTCGACGCGCACGAGGGCTTCGCGGCGAACCGCCCCGGCGTCCTCGACGAGCCCGAGCGCGCGCTCGCGGCCGAGGCCGACCTGGTCGTCGCGACGTCGCCGGCCCTCGTGCGGCGGCTCGCCGACCGGCGCCCCGACGTGCGGCTGCTGCCGAACGCCGGCGACCCCGAACCTTTCGCCGGGCTCGCGCCGCCGCGGCGGTCGCCGCGGGACCTCGTCGTGGGCTACGTCGGAGCCGTGGACGACTGGTTCGACGCGCCGCTCGTCGCGGCGCTCGCGCGCCGGCGCCCGCACTGGCGCTTCGAGATCGTCGGCGGCGTCGAGAGCCCGTCGCTCGCTCTGCCGCGCGCCGCCAACGTCGTCTTCCACGGCGAGCGGCCCTATCGCGAAATGCCCGCCTTCCACGCGGGGTTCGACGTCGAGATGATCCCGTTCCGGCCGTCCCCCCTGACCCATGCGACCGACCCGGTCAAGCTGTACGAAGCGGCGGCGGCGGGACGGGCGGTGGTGGCGACGCCCCTGCAGTCGCTGAAACCCTACGCCGACCGCGGCCTCGTGCTTCTGGCCGGAACGGCCGAGGAGTTCGCCGCGGCCCTCGAAGCCGCCGCAGCCGCGGGTCCCGAGGAGGCCGAGCGGCGCCGCGCGTTCGCCCGCGACAACACCTGGGATGCGCGCGCGGCGACCCTCGACGCCTGGTTGACCTCCGGCGGCGCCCGTGAGACCGTGCGCCCGAAGCCGAATCCATGAGCTCGACGACCTTGAGCGGCGCCCCCGCCACGCCCCCGGCCGTGCCCGTGTACGACTCGGCGCGGCGGCGCCCGGCGTGGCTCGAGGAGGGGGCGAGCCTCTGGGCGTTCCGAGGTCTCGTCCACGAGCTCGTGATCCGCGACATCAAGGTGCGCTACAAGCGCTCGGTGCTCGGCATCCTGTGGACGATGCTCGCGCCCCTGCTGAACATGATCGCGCTGACGCTGGTCTTCTCGGTCCTCTTCAAGCAGGAGATCCAGAACTACCCCGTCTACTTCATGACCGGGTCCATCTGCTGGGCTTTCTTCGCGCAGACGACCTCGACCGCGGCGCAGCAGACCCTCGCCTCCAACGAGATGGCCAAGCGGATGTTCGTCCCCCGCTCCGTCTTCATCGCGTCGGCGCTCGGGGGAGGGCTCGTCAACCTGATCCTGTCGCTGGTGCCGCTGCTCGTGATCCTCGGCCTGACGGGCTTCCCGCTGCACCCGACCTGGGTCTTCCTGCCGGTGTCGGTCGTCATGATCGCGCTGTTCACGGCGGGCGTCTCGCTGATCCTCTTCACCGTGTCCTCGCGCTTCGCCGACGTCAAGGAGATGTACCTCGTCCTCATCCAGACCTGGATGTTCCTGACGCCGATCGTGTACCACCCCTCGATCGTGCCCCCGAAGTACCGGTTCGCGCTCTGGGCGAACCCGATGTACTACCTGCTTCAGACCTTCCGCGCCCCGATCTACGACGGCGTGGTGCCTTCGTCGAGGCTCGTCCTCGGATCCCTCGCGCTCGCCGTCCTCTTCCTCGTCACCGGCTGGGTCTTCTTCTGCCATCGCCGCGACGACATGGCGTACTGGAGCTGACCCGCCGATGACCGACGTCATCCGGCTCGAGGGCGTCACGATGCGGTACCGCGTGCCGCGCGAGCGCATCCGCTCGATCAAGGAATACGCGATCCGGCGGGTCCAGCGGCGCATCGTCTATGACGACTTCGAGGCGCTGCACGCCGTCGACCTGGTCGTCACAGCCGGCGAGCGCGTCGGCGTCATCGGCCGCAACGGCGCCGGCAAGAGCACGCTCTTTCGAGTCATCTCGCGAGTCCTGCCGCCCGGCGAGGGCCGCGTCTACGTCGCCGGACGCATCGCGCCCATTCTCGAGCTCGGCCTCGGCTTCCACGGCGAGCTCACCGGCCGCGAGAACGTGATGCTGCAGGGCGCGCTGCTCGGCTTCTCGCGCGCCGAGACGCGGCGCCGGCTCGGCCGCATCGTCGCGTGGGCGGAGCTCGAGGACTTCATCGACGCGCCCATCCGGACGTTTTCGACGGGAATGTCGGCACGTCTGGCGTTCGCGGTCGCGACCGACGTCGACCCCGACATTCTCCTCGTGGACGAAGCCCTGTCGGTCGGGGATGAGAAGTTCCAGCGCAAGTGCCACGACCGCATGGACGGCCTGCGCGCGCGCGGCAAGACCTTCATGCTGGTGTCCCACTCACCCCAGCAGATCCTCGACAACTGCGAGCGGGCGATCTGGCTCCACCACGGCCGGATCGTCCGCGACGGCCCCGTGCAGGAGGTCGTCGACGCGTACCACCAGTGGTCGCTCGGCGAGACCGACGCCGTGGCGCCGGCCGTCTAGCCGCGCCGAGGTTCCGCGCTCCGGCCGTCAAAAAAACGGGCGCGGCCGAGGCCGCGCCCATAAACGTTGGAACACCCTTCCTGGTCGGCATGCGGGATGTCTTCGCAGAACCGTGCGGCGGCTCGCCGCGCGACGAGCCGAAAAGACATCCACCAATCTACCGGCGCCCGGCGAAGAGTTGAACCTGGGAAAACTACCGGGACCCGGCTCGCCGCGGCAAAGAAAAAGGGGCGCGGCTCAAAGCCGCGCCCCTGACGAATCGAAGCCAAACGCCTGCCGCCAGGCCCTAGGGGCCGTACAGGAGCAGGCCGAACGTCTTCACGATGAAGACCGCCATCTGCTGGCGCGGGACATTGTTGGTCGGGCAGTAGAGACCGCCACCGCAGCCCGCCGTCACGCCACGCGTCACGAGCTCGTTGATCCAGGGAGCGAACCCGCTGGTGCACGGCACGTCGTCGAACTGCTGCGTCGTGCAGGCCGGCGGGACGTACGAAGAACCTTCCTTCGTCTTCAGGAGGAACACGGCCATCTGCTGGCGGTTGGTCGGATCGGTCGGGCAGTAGTTGGACCCGTCGCCGCAGCCGGCCGTGACGCCTCGCGACGCGAGCTCGTTGACCCACGGCGCAAACGGGCTGCTGCACGGCACGTCGTCGAAGACCTGCGTCGTGCAGGTCGGCGGGTTGTAGGACGACCCCTCCTTGGCCTTGAGCAGGAAGACCGCCATCTGCTGGCGCGACACGATGTCCGTCGGGCAGTAGCTGGTCCCGTCGCCGCAGCCCGCGGTCACGCCGTTGTGGAGCACCGTCTCGATCGCCGAGTAGAACCCGTTGCTCGAGGGCACGTCCGCGAAGCTGCCGCCGACGTGGAGCGTCCAGACCTTGTGGCCGAGCGCGCCCTGCTGGAGGCCCGTCGTGTTGACGTCCTCGGTCAGCGAGGCATCCCAGTGCGTGGAAGGCCGCGTTTCCGCGGTGATGTTGACACCGTAGCAGTCCGTGCACGCCCCCGTGCCCGCCGGGTTGAGCGGGTCGTAGGCACCCGTCGCGTCCGTCAGGTTGTAGGTCGGCCCGTCGGGGCCGGTGAAGTTCGAAGCCGTCCCTGAGAGCGTGACGGCTTCGGCGCCCGTGTTCGACCACGACGGCGAGACCACCACCGTCTCTCCCACCTCGAGCACGCCGTTGCCGGCGCCATCGACCACCAGAGCGGCCGGGGAAACCGCGGTCCCGCTGCAGACGTCGGGCTGCTGGTCGGGGCCCTGGCCGTAGAAGTTCGTGACCTTCACTTCGTCGAACTGGATACCGTGACCCGCCACGCTGCCGTCGGTCCCGTAGTTGATTTCCAGGCGGATCGGAACACCGCTGAAGACGCCACCCGGATTGAGAGCCGCGGAGTTGAAGACCACGTCGTACCAGAGGCTCGGGTATCCGGGCGTCGTCGCGTTCCAGCCCGCCTGGCCGGAGGTCCCGCACGAGCCGTTGGCCGAGCCGTCCGGCACCTGGTAGGGCCGGCCGCTCGACGGCGTGACCACCGTGCGCTGACCCGTCTGGACGTTGTAGACGCTGAAGTTGGCGCGGTCGAAGTTCTGGCCGCCGCTCGGCGGCTCGATGTCGTACCGGATTCTCATGTCCACCGCCGAGGTGTCGCTCAGGACGATCAGCGGCGACTGGACCACGTCGCAGGCGTTGTCGATCTGGTCGGACGAGGCCATGTACCCCGACGTGCCGCTGGCGCCGCCGCCCGTCTTCTGCACGAAAGTCCCGCTGGTGGTCGTCCAACCGCTGCTGTCGGTTTCGAAGCTGTAGATCTGCTGGCTCACCAGGACGAGGTCGCTTTCGGTGTGCTCGATGTGGACGAGGGCGCTGCGCGTGTCGCCGTCGAGCTCGTCGGCCGTGACCGTGAAGACGAGGTCGGTCGAGCCGTCGAACGTCAGGCCCTGGGGAATGAACTGGAAGCTGCCGCCGACGTTCGTGCAGGTCGCCGTCGTGGGCTGCAGGACTTCGGGCAGCGGCGTCACGATCTGCGTCAGCGGATGCGTGACGGGCGTGACGGACTCGATCCGGACGTTCGTCAGGTCGCCGAGGCCGTCGTTGTTGACGTTGAAGGTGACCGTCGTGAGCTCGCAGTTGTCCACGAACGCGTCGCCGTCGCCGCCGGGGATCACGTTGATGTTCAGAACGGACAGGTTGGGACCGGCGACGGGCGCCGCCTGCGCGCAGGCGCTCATCGGTCCCGAGCACGTCGACGAGCTGCCGACGGGGACGACGCCGTAAGAGTAGGTCCGGCCGTTGGCCAAGCCCTCGTCGACGAAAGAAAGCTCCGGGGTGTTGGCGATGATCGCCTTGCCGATGTTGCAGCCGTCGACGCCGTCGCTGCGGTAAACGAGGTAGCTCGACGCTCCGGCCACCGCCGTCCACGTGACGCTGATGGAACGGTCGTGCGGCGTGAGCGTCACGATCGGGGCTCCGATCGGAGCACTGGCGCAACCCGAGTTCACCGGCGCGGGCGTGGCGCAGTGGATCTCGTGCCGCTCGAACGCGGCCCGAATCGCCGTCATGTGCGGCGTGCCGTCGGTGATGTCGCCGTTGTCGTCGTCGACGGCGAGGAGGCTCATGTACTGACTCGTCGCGCTGCAGCCGCCTCCCACCGAGCACGTGTAGCTGCTGGTCACGGGCTGAAGGCCGAGGTAGTAAAGGCGGGCGGCCACTTCGTGCGCGGTGCGCTCGTCATAGTTGAACGGCGCCGCTTCCAGGTCGCGGTGTGAGAGATCCCACGCCGTCTCACCGGCCACCATGCCTTCGCAATGGACCTCTCGGCCGCACGGGCCGCTGCCGCTCGGACAGCCGGAAGCTCCCCCGCCGGTCGCGCACTGCGCACTCGTGAAGCCGCTCTGCACCCACGTGATCGTGTGCGGGGCATCGCACCGGTGCTGCGCAAAGTCCATGTCGCGCACGCCGGTACAGCCGTCGGGCGCTGTTCCGACGCATTCGTCCCCATAACCGCCGCACGTCGAATCCGTAAAAAATCCGCGCCCCATGCAGGACACGTTGATGCGGAGCATGGCGTACGTATCGGCGATGTCCTCGCCAGGATTGACGATGTTGGGATTCACGCCGTTGTTGTCCAGGCCATGCCCCCACTCATGGTCGAAGATTCCGGCGATCTCGCCGGTGTTGCGACAGCCCTGCGCAATGGCCGAACGGAAGAAATTCACCTGCGTGCCGTCCCAGAAGGCGTTGCAGACGGAGTTCTCGTTCATCTCAGCCGTCAGTTGCTGATGGAGCCAGACGTAAGCGGGGTTGGAAGGATCGGTCAGCTGGCCGCGTGCCTTCTCCATCTGATGGTTGAGCTCGTAGTAACCCGACCGGGCCGACTTGGTGTCGCCCGCCGAATGCCCGGGAGGTACGGTGCAGTCGGTCGCGCCGGGAGTCGGTCCCGACCCGAGGTCGGCGCCGCCGCTCCCCGTCTCGCTGATCGAGCCACAGTCGTCATTGATCTTGAGGTAGAGGCCGCTGAGTGCGGTGGAAAGAGATCCCGGGATGCACCCGACGTTGCCGCCGACGTCCGTGTACTGCTTGACGCCGTTGATGGTGTAATCCACGTACGGCATCGGCCAGCTCGGCTGCTCGACGCCGTCCGGCGGAACCTGGTCGTTGCTGATCGGATAGACACCGGCCGAAATCACACCCGAGCCGGCGCCGTACCGGTTCTTGTCCTTGAACGCGACGATCGTGCCGTTCGAAGCATCGACGAGCGACTCCCACTGCCCGAAATCCGAGTCGACTTTCGACGAGACGACCCAGACGAGGCGGTAGTCGATGGTCCCGTTCCCGGCCGTGGGAACGATCTCGAGGTTCGGCTCCTTGATGGTGCGGAAGACCGTCGACGGGCGGACGTACGAGGCCACCACGTCCTTCGCACCCTGAGCGGAGACCGTGGGCGTCGAGACGACGTTGACGTCTCCCCACTTCTGCATGCCGAGCAGGATCAGGTTCCCGTGGTTGATCGCGATGCCGATCGAGTTGTCGCGCACGGAGATGCCGCCGACCACGCGCGGGACGTAGATGAAGATGATCGCGCCCTTGTCGGCCACGCCGATGCGCGGCGTGTCGGAGAGCTCGTTCGGATCGAGGCGCAGGTCCGTCTTGTGAGCGATCAGGTACGCCTTGACGGCCTTCCAGGCCGCGTCGCCGAGGGCCGCGTCTGAGAGCGGGGCGCCCGCCGTCCACGTGAGGTTGTTGCCTTTACCCGAGCCCGGGATCATCGGCTCGTGCAGGATCACCGAGGTCGGCCGCCCGGTTCTCGAGTCGAACCAGATCGACTCCTGCGAGACCCCGAACGACGACAGCGTCGGGCGCAACTTCTGCTGCATCGCCGCCGTCAACATCGACAACTCCTCGGTCACCTCGGGAACAAAGAGATCCGGGTGCTGGAACTCACGCTCGCTGACGGTTCTCGCGCGGGGAACGACCTGCGCCTGCGCCGCCAGAGAGATTCCCATGCCCACCAGGACCGCCAACCACACGCCCCGCGCCTTGGAATTCATGAGACTCCTTTATAGGGACGTAAGGGTCACGACGGAGGACCTCCGCAGCCCTTTTCCCAAACCTCGATCCGGACGCACGTCGACCTTTTTGCGAGGGAAAAACTGCAGAAAGCTAACTGCAACGTCAGGGTCTTTTCAACTGGAAAATTTTCCGGCCGTTCAGCGCAAGCCCTTCAACAGGGCCCGGGCGTCCTCGGCCCAGGTCGTTCTCGGGGCGAGCTCCACGGCGCGCTCGAGCAGCGGGCGCGCGGCTTGCGGCCGGCCCGCCTGAATCAGGAGCCGGCCGGCCTTCACGAGTGCCCGGGGGTCATCCAGTCCCAGCGACGCGGCCTTCTCGAACCGTTCCAGGGCGACCGCCGAGTTGCCCTGCTTCTCGGCCACCTCGCCGGCCACCCACCACGCGGGCGCGAACGACGGGAGCAGCCGAGAGGCTTCCAGCGCTGAGCGTTCGGCGTCCTGGAGCCTGCCGTCCGCAAGTTGGACCTGGGCAAGCCGCGTCCACAGGATGCCGCTGTTGGTTCCGGACGCCGTCCCTTCCGAAAGGGCCGCGCGCTCCCCCGCCGCATCGCCGCGCCGCCCGAGAAGCTCCGCCAGCCCGAGCCATGCCGTCGCCAGCCGGGGATTGCGCTCGAGCGCGGCCCGATAAGCGGCCTCTGCCTCCTCGAGCTTGCCCGCTCTCTGGCAATACCGCGCCATCTCGAGGTGGAGGAAGTCGAGCCCGGGGTTCAGGTTGAGCGCCTCTCCCATCGTTTGAATGGCATGCCCGAGATCGCCAGCCGCCGCCTGTGCCTCGGCCAGCCGGACCAGGAACGGGACGTTGCCCGGGCTCGCCTTGACGAGCGTCTCCAGAGCCGCGACGGCTTCGCCGGCCTTTCCGGAGCGCGTCAGCGCTTTCGCCTTTTCGAATTCGTCCAGCATCCGGATGCCGTCCTTCGGGTCGATCGTGCCGGCGCGGCCGCTCGAGCCGGACAGGTACCCGAGCTGCCGGAGCGAAGCGGCCAGGTCGGCCGAAGGAGGCACCGCCTCGCCGGCGCGCCCGCCGCGATTGGCGGCGGCAATGGCCGCCTGCAGCCGGCGGACGTCGTCCGCGTGGGTCCCCCAGAGGTTCTTCGTTTCGGCGGGATCCTCGCGGAGGTCGTAGAGCTCGGGACGAGGCGCCACGATCAGGCGATATCGGTCGTCGGTCGCCGCCGCGAGCGGACTCCAGCCATAGGCCGAAGCCGGAAGGTCGGTCTCGCTGTAGACGAGCGCCGGCGGCGCCGAGTCTGAGCTCCGGAGACCCGGAAGCTCCGGTCCGAACGCCGCCGTGTCGCCGCCGCCGCCCGAAAGGCGAAGCAGCGTCGCCGCGAGTCCTCGGGTTCCGACGGTCTCCTCGATGCGTTTCCCGGGCGTCACGCCGGGACCCGCGAGGATCAGCGGAACGGAAAGGGAGCCCTGGTACAGCAGGATCCCGTGCTCCTTCTCGCCGTGCTCGCCGAGCATCTCGCCGTGGTCGCCGACGGCCGCCACGAGGCGCCTCCCGGCATCCGGCAGCTCCGCGAGCAGCCGGCCGACCTCGCGGTCGACGTAGGCGATCTCCCCCGCGTAGCGCCGGGCGGCCGGCGCGCCGGCCCAGCGGCCGGGCGGGCCGGGCGGCTCGTAGGGGGCGTGCGGGTCGTAGTAGTGGATCCAGAGGAAGTAGGGACGGCCGGGCTGGCGCGCGCGCGCCCACGTCAACGCCGCGGCGGTGACGGCCGCGGCGTCCCTTTCGGGGTACCCCTGCTCCCCCGTGCGTTCGGCCACCAGGAAGTCGTCGTAGAGCGCAAACCCGCGTCCGAGCCCGAAGCGGCGGTCGAGGACCCGGGACGAGACGAACGCCGCCGTGTCATACCCGCGCGCCGTGAAGGCGGTGGCGAGCGTCGGCAAGGTCGCGGGCAGCGAGGCCACGCCGTTGTCCCGGACGCCGTGCGCCGGGGGGTCGAGCCCCGTCAGCAGCGTGCAGTGCGCCGGCAGCGTCAGCGGCGTCGCGGTCACCGCGCGGGAGAAGCGCGTCCCGGAGCGCGCCAGCGCGTCGAGGTGCGGCGTCAGCGGCGCGCCGTCCTCCTGCCGCCCGACGTAGTCCGCGCGCGTCGTGTCGAGGGTGATCAGGACGACCGACGGAGGCGGCGGCGCGGCGAGCGCCAGCAGCAGGAGCGGGATCAACCGCGGGTCCCCGTCGGCACGGCCGGATTATCGACCGGAAAAAGAAACGGGCGCGGCCGAAGCCGCGCCCGTCGAAAGAATCGGATCCGGAGACCTACGGCAGGTACGGCAGGTTGAAGGCCTTCACGAGGAAGGTCGCCATCTGACCGTTCGTGATGTTGTTGTTCGGGCAGTAGATGAGCGGATTCGTGCCGCAACCACCCGTGATGTTCAGCGCGTAGATCGCCTCGATGTAGTCGGCGAACGTCGACGGGCACGGAACATCCGCGAAGATGCCCGAGCACGACGGCGGCGCCTGATCCCCGTACAGACCCTTCCAGATGAAGACCGCCATCTGAGCGCGGGTGTTCGCGGAGTCCGGACAGTACGTCGTCCCGTCGCCGCACCCGGCCGTGATGTGGTCGTCGTAGATGCCCTGGATGTAGAACGAGTTGTACTGGTTGAACGTCACGTCCGTGAAGATGTTCTGGTACACGGGCGGCGGCGTCTGCGAGCCGTGGATCGCACGGAACAGGTAGCCGGCCATGTCGGCGCGCGACACCACACCGCTCGGGCAGAAGTAGAGGACGCCCTGCGGGCAGCTCGGCGGTCCGCCGATCATCACGCCCGCCCCAGCGGCCGCGTAGATGTACGACTGGAACTGGTTGTTGTCCGGCACGTCGAGGAACTTGACCACCAGCGACAGAGGCACCGGCGGCAGCGGATTCGGCGTGTCGGTCGTGAACGTGAACTGGGCCTGACGCAGACCCGGCAGGAGGCCGGAGGCGTCGAACTGAACCGCGATCGGAAGCACGTTGCTGCCGGCGCCGGCGCCGCCCGTACCCGGCACGACACCGTCGGTCGGATTCTCGGAGACCCAGGGGATGGTGTTGATGAAGTGGCACTCCGCGCCGCCCACCTCGCCGGAATCGACGATGAGGATCGGGTTGGGAGCGTTCTGATCGACCGCGATCAGGTGACCCGCGCAATCCATCTCGAGGCCGCCCGGGGAGCTCGAGATGCCCGGCGCGCCGATGGCGAACTCGCCGATCGTGTTGTACCCGTTGGCCGGATCCATGACGACGATGTCGAACGTGAGCTGGTCGAACGCGAACAGATGACCGGTCAGGGCGTTGAACGCGAGACCCGACGCCGCCGTGTTGGAGGCGAAGGAGTCCAGAACCACGCCGTTCGTGTCGAAGTGCCAGATGATGCCGTCGTTGAACGAGGACGAGTAGAAGGTGTTCGTGTTGACGTTGTAGGCGAGCGCCGTCTGGACCGGCGAGAAGGCCGGGCAGATCGTGTTGCCCGTGAGCTCTCCGGTCGAGGGGCTGAACTCGAAGACGCACGTCACCGAGCCGCCATTGAGATCCGCGAAGACCTGCCAGCCCATGCCCGTCTGCGAGTTGAAGGCGCCGTCGCCCGGGATCAGGCCGAGCGGGGACGTGTTGATGATGACGCCCGTCTCCGTGCCGTCGGCGGTGAACTGGTAGTCGTTGTTGTCGCCCGGGAACGGCGCACCGACGTTGCTGATGTAGAAGTTGGTCGTCGACGGGTCGAACATGACGCCGAACGGCAGCCCGTTGGGCGTCGCGAAGCTCGCCGGGTACGTGGCCAGCACGTCGCCCGCATCCATGACGAGGCCCTTCTGACGATCACCCGCCTTCGGAAGCCTGCTGGCGTCCAGGCGGCCGCTCGCGCGCATCTCCTTGGCCCAGTACTTCGGCAGCCTCGCCCAGAGCGCCTTGATCGTGTTGGCGTCGACGAACGGTCCCGTCGGAAGCGCCGGCGGAACGAACGGAACGTTGAGCTCGCGGAGATGGAAGCCCGCAGACACCGAACCGCTGTTGGTCAGGTTCAGCGTCTGGCCCTGGGTCCCGTTGGGAGCCAGGCGGATGTTGAACTCGGTCGGGGCCGCGGTCAGCTTGCCCGACGGGAGCGCGAAGTCGATCCGCTGAGCCGCGCCCGGCACGACCAGCGCACTGTGCTGGACCGAGCCGTACTGGTTCAGCGACGCCTCGAAGGTCTGGCTGCCGGCTCCGGCGAAGAGGGTGTAGTAGCCGTCGCCCTGACCCGGCGCCGTGGCCGTCTTGGTGCTGCCACCGCCCGTGTTGGCGACCGTCGCGCCGTTCAATCCGGCGCCCGTCTGGAGGCTCGTCACGTTGCCGACGACGAGTCCGCCGGCTCCCGGCACGCAGGCCGCCGAGAAGACCGCGACGTTGTCGACCTGCCACCACCATGCCCAGTTGGCGTTGTAGTAGTGGAAGCGAATCTGAGTGTTGGCGTGTCCCGCGGCGCCCGCGAGCTCCGCCGAAACCAGGGCCGGACCGCGCACGCTCGCCGTCTGCGAGAGGACGTTGGTCCAGCTCGATCCGCCGTTCGTGCTGAAGTCGACGGCCGCGGTGTCACCCAGGTTGAGGTAGTCCTCGTTGAACTGGATGATCGCCGCGCCGGCGGCCGACAGGTCGATCGGCGGCGAGATGAGGGACGTGTCCATCGAGTTGCCATTGCCGAGGCAGTCGCTGTTGGCCACCGCGAAGGACCCGTCACCGCCGGTCATGTTGCCGTCGGTCGGGAAGTAGTCGTCGCAGGGGGCGCCATCCGTGGCGACGATCCACCCGAGCGGGCCGGGGTTCGGACCGGGGATGGTGTCGTTGGTGGACGTCCAGCCGTCCGGCAGCTCACCGCCGTTGAAATTCTCCGAGAAGACCGTTTCGTTCTCCGGCGAGTAGCCCGGCGCGTTGCAGGCGACCACGTCGACCTGCAGCGTCCAGTTCTTCACCGTGGTGTTGGTGAGGTGCTGCGCCGTCGAGGAGAGGTCGAGCTGACCGCCGCCCGGCAGGTAGCCCGGGGCGACCGCGATGATCGAGAAGTTGTAGACGATGCCTTCGACAAGGTTGTACTCGTAGTAGCCCGTCACGGGGTCCGACGTCGCGTGGAAGGTCGGCGCGCCCGGAGCGGTGATCGTGATGTTCGAGCCGAGCGGCCAGCCGGCGCCGGAACCGTCCTTGACGGTGCCGTTGACGAGCGTCGAGGGCGCCGCCGCCATGACGAAGTCCTGGATCGTCGTGCCGCCGTCCGCCACCGAAACACCGGAAGCGCCCGTCGGCAGGTAGCCGAACTTGCTCACGGCCATGTCGTACGTGCCGACCGGCAGCGTGAACACGTACGCGCCCGCCGCGTTGGTCTGCGTGCTCGAGGCGCCCGCCGTCACGGTAGCGCCCGCGATCGGGTTCGTGCCGTCGGTCACCGTTCCCTGGAGAGTTCCCGACGGACCGGACGTGCAGCTCGGGTACTTGAAGCTGCCGATCCGCGTCAGCCAGTTGAAGTCGTCGTTGGTGTCGTAATACTGGTTCGTGTACCAGAACGTGCAGCCGTCGGCCGGATCCACGACCATCCCGGTGAAGTTGCCCCAGTAGGGCCCCGTCGCCTGGCTGCCCGCGCCGGCCGTCATGATGATTTCGGAGCCCATGACGCCGAGCGGATCCGCCGAGAGGCGGCCGGTCAGGCCGATCTCGGGGTGGATCGTCGCGTCCGAGATGCTGTAGCCCATCGCGATGTCGCCGCTGACGTCCATCGCGATCGAGGGCACCCAGCGGTTGGTGGCCGTGGGCGCGTAAGTCCCCGACTGAAACAGGGAGTACGGCGCCGGGCCGCCCTGCTGTGAAGCGGCGTTGGGGCGAACCTCATACCAGCGCACGCCGGCCTGGTCGCCATCCTCGGAGACGTTGACCGTCTGGCTGACGACCAACGACTCGTGATCCCCGAAATTGCGGTACTGCATGCCGTTCATCAGGATGCCGGCGTTGGCGAAGAGAGCCTCGCCGCCGAGCGTCGGGATGCACGGGTTAAAGCCGCCGCCGCAGATGATCGGATTGAAGTCCGGAACCGAAACGTCGAAGGGCCCGTCGAACGAGCTGTTCTCGGGCGTCTCGAAGTCGACGTGGAACTGGAACATGTGAAGGACGGGGCTCGGGCTGCCGTCCCAGTTCGCTTCGCCCGGGCTCGCCTGCGGGTTGGGCGCGCCCTCGGGGGGAGTCGCCGAACCGTCGAGGTCCGCCGGAACGAGCGAGAAGAACTCGCTCGACGAGAACTGCACCGCCGCCGCCGTCTCGTTGCCGGCGATCATGGCCGACCGGTCGAAGGCGAACGCCGTGACGCCGGCGTTGTTGAAGCCGGAGTCGAGCGCGTCGAACGACAGGTAGTAGGCGTCCGGCCACACGCCCATGCGCGGGTTGGTCAGGAGAACGTCCGAGTCGTACTCGTAGGCGTTCCAGCTGCCGGTCGGGTCCGAGGACGCCGACACGGCGACGCAGACCGCGAACGGGGAAGCGAAGTTGAAGTCGTACGGGATGAACGCGAGGACGAAGCGTCCGGACAGCTCGTCGAACCGGACGACGCCGTCGACGGCGTTGAAGCCGCCGCCGCCGCACTGTCCACCGATCCCCTCGAAAAGGCTCGTCGTCGCGATCGGCGCCAGCTGCTGGTTGCCGGCCGTGTCCCACACCTGCAGGACGGAGTTGACCATCTGGACGACGTGCCCGGCGCCGACGTCCATCACCGCATCGGCCGGCGAGACCGCGCCGAGATCGGCGACGGAGTCGTCCGCGGCGCTCGATCCCGCGAAGTTCAGCTGCGGGCTCGGCTGCGTCGGGCTGCTCTGCAGCTGACGCGCGCCGTCGTGGCTGCGCGGCCCGGACAGAGGAGCCTTCGGGTGCGCCTGCAACCCGTGCTTCTGCCCGCTCGGCTGCCGAACCGGTGCGTGAATGTCACGCAACGCCGGCGACCTCCCTTGCTTGACCGAATGTAGAACCTTGGGTGTGAATGCTCCGGCGGCTTTCGGTGAAGCCTTCGCGCTGGCGAGCGCGACCGCCCCGGAAAGAACGCCACAGACAACCGCCGAGACGATGAAGGCAGTGAGCCCCTTCGCCGAGATTCGGTTCATGCCGTCCTCCAGAAAGTCAAATCGAAACGCTTGGGGAACTTCGCGGCACTATTTCACCGGCAAACTTGGGGTGTCAACAAAAACTTGCTGGCGCATAAAGCGCGGCGCCGGCAGCGCCGCTCCGGCTCGGCGCGCGCGAGTCTCGCGGCGCTCTCCGACCGCCGGCCGAGGCGGCGCGGCGCCTCGAGGGGCGGCGGCAGCCGCGGGTCCGCCAAAACGAAAGGCGCCGGCGGGATGCCGGCGCCCGGGTCAAATCTCCGAAAAGGTGGATTGGTTCAGTTCTTGCTGACCGCTTCCGAGGTCATCGCGCTCACGGAATCGGGATGGCGAACGTCTTCTGCAGGAAGACGGCCATCTGGGCGCGCGTGATCGGATCGGAAGGACAGTAGTTGGTTCCGCCGCAGCCGGCCGTCACTCCTTCGGTCGCAAGTTGCTCAATCCAATCGGCAAAGAGGCTTGGACAGGGAACATCCGTGAAGATTCCACCGCACGTCGGCGGCACGTAGTCGGAGCCGTGCTCGGTCTTCAGGAGGAAGGCGGACATCTGCGCCCGGGTCACGTTGCCGTTGGGACAGTAGTTGCCGCCGCCGCATCCCCCGGTGATCCCCCGGTTGGCGAGGTCCTCGATCCAGGGGTCGAAGGGGTTTCCCGTGCACGGCACGTCGGCGAAGACCATCCCCGAGCAATCCGGCGGCACGTAGCTCGACCCCTGACTCGCTTTGAGGAGAAACACCGCCATCTGGGCCCGGGTCGTCAACCCGTTGGGGCAGTAGAGCCGGACGTCGCAACCGGCTGTCACTCCGGCCTCGTAGATGGCCTCGATGTAGGGGTAGGCGAAATAGTCCGTCGGGACGTCCAGGAAGGTTGCGTTGATGTTCATGGTCAGCGCGCTCGACGTGCCGCCCCCCGGCGTCGGCGTGAACACCGTGACCGAGGCCGTTCCCGCGGCCGCGATGTCGCCCGCCGAGATCGTCGCGGTCAGCTGGCTGCTCGACACGAAAGCCGTGGGCCGGCCGGCGCCGTTCCAGACGACGACCGACTGGCTCACGAACGACGAGCCGTTGACGGTCAGGGTGAAACCGGGGTCGCCGGCAATGACGGTGGTCGGGGACATGTCCGTCACGACCGGCGCGGGGAAGGGCACCGGGTCCAGGCGCGACACCGACCCGTTCAGGTCGGAAACGTACAGCTCGCCCGACTCGTCCTCGCCGAAGGAGTCGATCGCCATCGTGGTCGAGAGCAGCAGGCTCCGGGTCCAGGTGCCGCCACCGGCGTCGCTGGCCGCGTAGATGTCGCCGAGGCAGTTGTCCGAGTAAAGGTACTTGCCCACGAGACCGGGGATCGCCGAGCCGCGGTATCGGAATCCGCCGATCAGGGCGCACCAGCCGTCGTCGTGCGTCTCCTCCAGGATCGGCAGCGTCAGACCGGTCTGGTCGCAGCTGGTCGGATTGCACGTGCCGTCGGTGTTGTAGCAGTGCAGCCCTTCCATGATCCGCCAGCCGTAGTTGACGCCGCCGGTGCTGGCGGCCAGCTGGAGGTCGACCTCCTCGTAGCAGTTCTGGCCGACGTCGCCGATCCAGAGGTCGGACGTGTTCCGGTCGAAGGAATAGCGGAACGGGTTGCGGACCCCGTAGTTCCAGATCTCGTTGCAGTTTGTCATGTCGCCCGCATACGGGTTCGACGCCGGGATCGCGTACGGCATCGGGTCGGCCTGACCGCACGGCACCGCGCCGCTGCCGTCGACGTCGATGCGAAGAATCTTGCCGAGCATGACCTGGAGGTTCTGCGCGTTGTTCGGAGGATCGCCGCCCGAGCCGCCGTCGCCGGTCCCGATGTAGAGGTAGTGATCGGCCGGACTGAAGAAGAGCTGCCCGCCGTAGTGATTCGTGTTCGTCGGGTGCGGAATCACCAGGAGGATCACGCCGGAGTCGGGGTCGGCGACATCCGGGTTGCCCGTCGAAACGGTATAGCGGGCAATCGTGATGTCGCCGGGGCTCGTGAGGTTGTTGACGTAGTAGACGTAGAAGTAGCCGTTGCTCGAGTAGTCGGGGTGGAACGCCATCGAGAGCAGCCCCCGCTCGTCGCAGCACGTGATCAGCGTGTGGATGTCGAGAAAGGGTGTTGCCAGGAACGCGCCGTCCTTGAAGACCTTGATGACGCCGCCGCGCTGGACGACGAAGAGGCGATCCGAGCCGTCGTGCGCGTTGGTCACGTGAATCGGATTGGTGAGCGAGCCCGGCAGCTGCGTCAGCGTCACCGTCGGGAGCGCGGAAGGCGCGCCGGGACCCGGCGAGCCGCCTCCCGCGGCGATCGCGGCTGCCGAGAGAACGAACAGAGCCGCGAGTGCGGCGACGACGACCCGACGCGGCGCTCCGGCGCCCAGAGCTTTGTTTCTCATGATTCTCGGAATTCTAGGACACCCGACCCGCTTCGGACGGCCTCTCGTCATAAATTAACGATCGTGAAACGTGGACGCCGCGCGCCGAATGCGCCGCCGAAGACCGTCCGTGCGGCCGAGGCTCCTGCACCAACGGACAGGAGCGCGCCGCCGCGATGAGATCGCTTCTTCTCTTCGGCAACATCAGCGCGCCGCCCTACTGCAACAACCTCTACCCGCCGGTGCGCGCTCTGCAGAAGGCGTTCCGAACCCGCATCGTCGAGCCTTTTCGCTACGCGGGTTTCAACGGCACGGGCGGCGCGCGCCCCGCGGCGATTCCGGAAGAGGCGGTGATCGAAAGCTCCGATCCGCCGCCTGACGTCGTGGTGTGCCTCGGCGGCGCCCTTCACTTCACCGAACGCGGCCGCCGGGGGTTTCCGCGGGACACGGCGCTCGCGGCCTTCGCCCTGTCCGACCCTTACGGACTCGCCGCGTCGATCGCGATCGCGCCGTCCTTCGACCTCTTCTACACGCAGGACCCGCAGACGCTGCCGGACTACGCCCTGCGCCGCATCCCCGCCAGGCGCTGCGACCCGGCGACGGATCCGGAGCTCTACTTTCCCGAGCGCGGCGCCACGGCGGACTGCGACATCCTCTATTACGGCAAGTGGACGCCCTACCGGGACGGGATTCTCGCGACGCTCGCTTCCCGCTTCCGGGTTCGGCTCCACGCCTACGCCGGCGAGACGCGCTGGAGCATCCCGGTGCTGCCGCCCCTCGACACCCCCGAGGCGCTGCGCGCGGGCCTGAACCGCTGCCGTCTCGCGCTCGAAACCGCGCTGCTCGACGACGCCCAGGGTCCCTACCGCGGTAAGTTCCGTCTCACGCCGCGGGCGTTCTTCGCCGCCTCGTGCGGCGTGCCGACGCTCGTCGAGAGCTTCCCGGCGGTCTCGGAGTACTTCGAGCCGAACGTCGAGATCGCCACGTTCACGCCGGCCGAGGGGCTCGTCGAGCGCGCCGCCGCGCTGCTCGGCGACGAGGCGGCGCGGGCGGCGATGAGCCGCCGCGCGCGGCAACGCGCGCTGCGAGAGCACACGTGGGACCGCCGGATCGAGAGCTTCGTGCTCGACGTCGAGGCCTGGAAGCGCTCCCCGGGCCCTCGCCCCGGACGGTGACCGTTCTCCCGTCCCGGGCGGCGGCGCTCGCGGCGGGCCTCGGCGCCCTGCTCGCCGGCGCGCTCTCCGCCTCCGGCTGCGCCGCCATCTACGCGCGCGGCCTCGTGGCCGACGCGCACGGGCAGCCGATCGGCGGCGCGACGGTCCGTGTCGTCGACGCCCGCGGCGACGTCGTCGCGTCGACGTCGACCGACGTCAACGGCTGCTTTCTCTTCAACCCGCGCGCGCCGGGCGGCGAACGCCAGTTCACGCTCGAGATCGGCGCGCCCGCATTCCGGAGCGCGCGGTTTCCGATCACGCTCTCGCCGCCGATCGTGCTCGCCGCCCTCGTCCCCGACGGAGCGGCCGCGCCGAGCGCGATCCGCCCGGCGACGACGGAAGAGCGCGCCGACGTCTACAACCGGACCTGCGTTCCGGCGTCGTCGCCCGGCGCGTCTCTGCTCGCGCCGGACTAGACCGTCGCCCCCGCTCGCTCGGCTACGAGACGGGCGTCGTCAGCGGCTTGCCCTTTTCGGCGAAGAAGACGACGTTGATCTTCACGGGGACCGTTCCCTTGTTGGAGCCCTCGTGAACCTGGCCGGGCGCGACCGTGAAGTAGTCCCCCGCCTTGAGCGTCACGGTCGGCTTGCCTTCGACCGCGAGATCGAGCGTGCCTTCGAGGACGAAGGCGTAGACCTCGGCGTTCGGGTGAGTGTGCCTTCCCTCGGTCCCCCCCGGCGGGATCTCGACGAGAGCCATGATGGCCTCGCGGCCCGGGACGGCGGTGTCCTGCCTGGTCAGGACGGTGCGTTTGACCGACGGCGCCGACTGGGCCTGGCGCGCCTCGAGGACGACCGCGGCCGTGAGGAGGCCGGCGACGGCGAGGAGCGAGAGGACGGCGGCTCGGTTCGAATTCCTCATGGGACCTCCTTCTTCGAGCGAAGCAGATCACGATCCGTCGGGGCCGCCCATTACAATTGACGCATGACAGCGGCCTGCCGGCGGCAGTCCTCGTGACGACCTCCGGCGCCCGGCGAGCGCTGGCCCTCCTCCTCTTCATCAACCTCTTCAACTACGTCGACCGGCAGGTGCTCGCGGCCGTCGTGCCGTCGATCGAAAAGGCCTTCTTCGGCGGCACCGGCGCCCGGTCGGCCGGCCTCGAAGCGCTGCAGCGGTGGTGCGGCGCTCATCTGGGATTCAAGCCCGAGCTCGCGCTGATCGGCGTGCTGTCGATGGCGTTCATGGTCCTCTATATGGTGGGCGCTCCCGTCTTCGGCCGCCTCGCCGAGCGGCGGTCGCGGTGGGCGCTCGTCGGCGTCGGCGTCGTCGGGTGGAGCCTGGCCAGCGGCGCCTCGGGGCTCGCGACGACGTTCTTCGGCCTCCTGATCACCCGCTGCCTCGTCGGGGTCGGCGAGGCCGCGTACGGACCGGTGGCGCCGACGATCCTCTCCGACCTCTACGACGTGAAGGTCCGGGGGCGCATCCTCGCGTGGTTCTACATGGCGATCCCGGTCGGAAGCGCGCTCGGGTACGTCCTCGGCGGCGCCGTCGCCGGCTCCGGGATCGGCGACTGGGGAGCGCGCGCGCTCGGGGTCCACGCCGAGAGCTGGCGCTGGGCCTTCTTCCTCGTCGTGCCGCCCGGGCTGCTTCTCGGCGCCTGGGCCTTCTTCATGAAGGATCCTCCCCGCGGCGCGGCTGACCGACTCGAGGGCGCCGCTCCCGCGCACATCGGCTGGCGCGACTACGGCGTCCTGCTGCGCACGCCCTCGTGGGTCATCTGCACGGTCGGGATGACGGCGATGACGTTCGCGATCGGGGGCATCGCCTTCTGGATGCCGTACTACCTCGAGTCGCGGCCGGGCGCTCCCGCGTCGGCGACCGTGATCTTCGGCGCGATCACGTGCGTCGCGGGACTCCTCGCGACCCTCGCGGGCGGCGTCGCCGGAGACCGGCTCCGTCCGCGGTTCTCCGGCTCGTACTTCCTCGTTTCGGGCGCCGCGATGATCGCGGGCTTTCCGTTCATCCTCCTGACGCTCTCGGCGCCGTTTCCCCTGATCTGGGTGTGGCTCTTCGTGACCTGCTTCTGCCTCTTCTTCAACACGGGGCCGACCAACACGATCCTCGCCAACGTCAGCCACCCGTCGATCCGCGCCGCCGGCTTCGCGCTGAACATCTTCGTCATCCACGCCTTCGGCGACGTGCTCTCCCCCGTCGTCATCGGAATCCTGAGCGACCGCTACTCGATGCACCTCGCCTTCGTCGTCGTCGCCGCGATGTTCGTGCTGGGCGGCATCGTCTGGCTCTGGGGCGCCCGGTTCCTCGGGCGGGACACGGCCCTCGCGGGAACGCGCCTGGCCTCGTCCGCCCGATGACGGCCACGCCGGCCCGCGGCTACGCCGCCGTGCGCGGGCTGACGCGCCTCCTGCTCGACCTCTTCTACGAGCGCCTCGAGGTCGCCGGCCTCGACCACGTGCCGGCCTCCGGCGGTCTCATCGTCGCCGCCAACCATCACAACTCGATCGTGGACGCGATGCTCCTGATCGCGACGTTCGACCGGCCCCTGCGGGTGCTCGCCAACGCGCCGCTCTTCAAGCACCCCGTGATCGGACCGTTTCTGCGCCTGATGGGGGGCCTGCCCGTGAACCGCCGGAAGGAAGCGGGCGCCGACCCGAACAAGAACGCCGCGCTGTTCGAGGCGACGACCGCGGCGCTCCGGGCGGGCGAGTCGATCGCGCTCTTCCCCGAGGGCATCACGCAGCCCGAGCCGGTGCTGCAGGAAGTGAAGACCGGAACCGCGCGGATGTTTCTCGCCGCCGAGGCCGCGGGCGCCTTGGACGTGACGCTGCTGCCCGTGGGGCTCGTCTTCGACGAGCCCGGCACCTTCCGCACCGGGCGCGCGTTCGTCCAGATCGGAAAGCCCGTCGACACCGGCGGCGTCGGCAGCGCCGACCCGGCCGGCCCCATCGCCGCGGCGCGGCAGCTGACGGAGCGTCTCCGCGAGGCGCTGCGGGCGCAGATCGTCGAGGCGGACGACCGCGCCACGCTCCGCCTCCTGAAGCTCGCCGAGGAGCTCTGGCGCGAAAGGGCCGCCGGCCCGCGGCCCGCCGAAGCCGCGCGCGTGGCGTGGCTGCAGAACGCGATGCGCTCCTACCGTTCGCTCCAGAAGACCGATCCCGAGCGCGTGGCGGCTTTCCGGCAGGCGCTCGAATCCTTCGACGCCGAGTGCTCGCAGGCCGGCGTCCCGGCCGAGCGCCTGTCGCGGCGGTACACGTTCGGCGCGGTCGCGAAGTTCGTCGCCGTCGAAGGGTTCTCGCTTCTCGTCGCGACCCCGCTCGCTCTCGTCGGCCTCGTCCTGCATGCCGTCCCCTACCACCTGACGGCGCTCGCCGTCCGGCTGATTCCCCACACGGACGAAGAAGAGGCGACCGACAAGATCGCGGCCGGCCTCCTGCTCTACCCCCTCGCGTGGATCGCCGAAGGCTGGGCCGCTTTCGCCCTCGGCGGCGGGCTCGCCCTCCTCGTCTTTCTCCTGGCCCTTCCGATCACCGGGTTTCTCGCGCTCGCCTGGTCCGAGCGCCTCGAGCGCGTGGGCCGCGAAGCCCGCGCGTTCTTCGGCGCCCTCGGCGACCGGAGCCGGCGCGAGCGGCTGCGCGGGGAGCGCGACGCGCTCGTCCGGGAGCTCGAGGCGCTGGCCGATCTCGGCGAGGCCGGAAGCGGAGGGACCTCATGAGCGCGCCGCCGTGGGTCGTGCGCGCGATCCTCGTGGTCT
Source organism: Thermoanaerobaculia bacterium (assembly GCA_035500755.1). Taxonomy (GTDB): domain Bacteria; phylum Acidobacteriota; class Thermoanaerobaculia; order UBA5066; family Gp7-AA6; genus DAHUXD01. The sequence continues at coordinate 29,148 of DATJXB010000057.1, forward strand.
TCGGACTCGCCGGCTGGTTCTTCACGCAGGCCCGGCTCGCCCGGCGTTCTCCGCCGGAGGGCCGGATCGGCGACCGGATCCTCGAGTGGACCGAGCCGCTGAACCGATTCTTCTGGGAGCACCCCGCGACGGCGAACGCGCTCCTCGTCGCGACGTCGGCCCTCGTCGACCTGCTCGGGATCTTCCTCGTCGTTCTCGGGATTTTCGGGGGGAGCTTTCGGCCGCTCCTCGGCCTCGGGATCCTCTTCGCGCTGCGCCAGGCGTGCCAGAGCCTCTGCGCCCTGCCGGCGCCGGAACGGATGATCTGGCGCGACCCCGGGTTCCCATCGCTGCTCGTCACCTACGGGACGTCCACGGACCTCTTCTTCTCGGGCCACACCGCGATCGCGGTCTACGGGTGTCTCGAGCTCGCCCGCGTGGGCGGGACGGCCGGCGCCATCGCGGGCGCGGCGATCGCCGTCCTCGAGGCGGCGACGGTCCTCGTCCTGCGCGCGCACTACACCATGGACGTCTTCGCGGGCGCCGTCACCGCGCTCTGGGTCTACGGCGCGGCCGCGGCGCTCGCGCCGCCCGTAGATGCCTGGTTGATGCACCTCGTGAGAGCGGCTTAGAGTTCGCCAGGATGAATGCCTTCAACGATCTCGATCTCGACGTCGTCGTCGTCGGCGCGGGACCCGTCGGACTCTTCCTCGCCAACGAGTGCGCCCGGCGAGGCCTCCGCTTCCGTATCCTCGAGACGCGGGCGTCCCAGTCCGAGCATTCGAAGGCTCTCGCGATCTTCCCGCGGACGCTCGAGATTTTCGACATGGCCGGTGTGGCGGCGCCGTTCCTGGAAACCGCCAACCGCGTGACGTCCGTGACCATGACCGCGCACGGACGCCGGCTCGCGCACCTGCCGTTCGAGCCGGACGACACGCCGTATCGGTTCATCGCGATGGTGCCCCAGAACGTCACCGAGCGGCTGCTGCTCCAGGAACTGCGCCGCCAGGGCGGCGACGTCGACTACGAGAACACCTTCCTCTCGGCCGAGGCGCGGGACGGGCGCGTGCAGGTCACGGTCGACCGGCGCGGCACGCCGGCGCGGCTCGACGCCGCCTTCGTCGTGGGATGCGACGGCGCGCACAGCGCGGTCCGCCACCTGCTCCACCTGTCCTTCGACGGCGCCTCGTACCGCGACTCGTTCCTGCTCGCCGACGTCGAAACGAACGCGGCGCTCCCCGCCGCCGAGCTCCAGCTCTGTCCGCACGAAGCCGGACCGCTCGCGCTCTTCCCGATGAGCGCGACGCGCTGGCGCATCGTCGCCACGATCACCGAGGCGGAGGGCGACGCGCCCTCGCTCGAGCTCGTCCGGCGCGTGCTCGCCGAGCGCGCGCCGCTCGGAATCCAGGCGTTGTCCCTTCACTGGAGCAGCTACTTCCGGATTCACCACCGGCACGTCTCGCAGCTCCGCAGCGGCCCGTTCTTCGTCGCCGGCGACGCCGCCCACATTCACAGCCCGTTCGGCGGCCAGGGCATGAACACGGGCCTGCACGACGTGTGGAACCTCGCCTGGAAGCTCGACCTCGCTCTTCGCGGGCACGGCAACGAGCGCCTCCTCGACAGCTACGAGTCGGAGCGGCTGCCCGTCATCAAGAGCGTGATCGAAACGACAGACCTCATGACGCGCGCAATGAGCACGCCGAGCCGGATCGCGCAGGCGGTCCGGGACGCCGTCATTCCGCTCGTGTCGCGCCTCGTGCCGTTCCAGCACGCCTTCGTCACGCGGCTGTCGGAGCTCGGTATCGCGTATCCAGGCAGTCCGATCGTGGAGGGCCCGGGCCAGCGGCTCTTCGAGGACTCGATGCGCGGCGGCGGGGGGATCCGGAGTCGCTTCCTGCTCCTCATCGGCGGCGAGGCGGACGGCGCCACGCGCGGCGCGGCGGCGCAACTCGCCGCGGCGCTCCCGGAGCTCGTCGAGACCCGCGCGTCGAAGACGCCGGGCGTCACCCTCGTCCGGCCCGACGGCTACGTCGCCTTCGAAGCGGCCGCCGGCGGCGCGGCCGCGGTCGCCGGCGCGCAATCCGTTCTCGAGCGTCAGACGGCCTGAGCCTCGCCGGCGCTCCTACTTCAGGCCCTCGACCAGGTAGAGCTCCGAGAGCCGCTGCGCGAACGAGAAGACGAACCCTCTGCCGTCGGGCGTGATGGCGCGAGCGCTGATGCCGCTGATGCCGGTCGGATCGGGCAGGGAGAACTCCTTCCAGACCTCGCGGCGCCCCGTCGCGATCTCGATGCGAAAGACCCGCGCGGTGAGCGCCTGGATGAGGCCCGAGTTCCCGCTCACGTAGATGTACCTCTGATCGGGAGACCAGGCGAGGGTCTGATCGTTCGGCTCGAACCCTTCCACCGGGCGCGCGGGACCGCCGTCGACCGGGTACAGCGCCATCTTCTGGTCGGCTCCGCGCGCCACGACGAGCCGGCCGTCGGGCGACAGCGTCGTTCCGACGACGCCCTCCGGCGTGATCGGACGCGCCTTTCCGCCGTCGACGTCCTGGATCCACGTGCGGCGGTCGTGACCACCCTCGCTGCCGACGAACACGATGCGCTTGCCGTCGGCGGAGAACGCGGCCGGGATCGAGCTGTGGCTGATCCCGTCCTTCGGGAAGGCCTTTGGCTCGCCCGCGCCCGTCGGAAGAAGAACGAGAGGCGTCGGCGTGATGCGCACGACTGCCGCCAGCACCCACTGGCCGTCCGGGGACAGCGCGATGGCCTCGCCCTCTCCCAGCCGGATCGCCGGGGAGCCGTCGGTCTTTCGGAGATAGACCGAGTAGCCGGATCCGCCGCCGTCGCCCTCCTCGGTGAAGGCAACCGTCTTGCCGTCGGCGGAGATGCTGGGCGAACGGGACCAGTCGAGCCAAGAGAGGTTCCGGCTCTTCCCTTCGGCGTCGAGTCCGGCGAGGCCGACGCGCTCGCTGCCGTGATTGAGCAGGACGCGGCCATCCGGGAAGATGTCCATCAGCGTCCAGACCCCCGGCGAGCGGGCGATGGTCCGCTTCCGGCCCGAGAGGGTCACGGCGCAGAGGCCGCGCGTGTTCCCGGTCTCCGCCCCCGTGAACCAGATCTCGTCGCCGGTGGGCGACCAGGCGAGTCCCTGAACGGTCGGGAAACCGTCCCATAGCGTCGTCTTCTTGCCGTTGCGGTCGACGATGGCGACGCCTCCTCCGTCGTCGCCGAACTGGGGATGGTCCAGGAACGCCACGACATCGCCCCTCGGCGAGACGCGGGGATGACTGATCCAGCCCGCCGATTCGTAGAGGACCTTTCCGGCCGGAAACTCCAGCCGGTGGCGCCAGCCCGGCGCGCGGATCAGCGCCATGCTCTTCCCGTCCGGAGCCCAGTCGGCGCCGACGACGTCCTCGAAGAGATCGCGCGCCGCGCCAGCCCCGAGCGGCGCCATCCGGAGCACGCCGCGGTGGGCATAGCCGATCGACACCAGCCGATCCGAGAGGATCAGCATCTCGCCCGAGCGCGAGATCGACTCGACGTAACCGCCGGGCAGATCGAGCAGCTGCGATCCCGGATTCTCCGTGCGCGTCGAGTAGAGCTCGGTCTTCTCGGAGCCGTCCCAGTTGGCCGAATAGAAGACGACGTGCCCATCGGGAGCGAAACGGCCGTTCCAGGCGATGCCGCGCCGGTAGGTCAGCCGCCGGAAGGTCGGGACCGAGGTCGTCGAGCTCTTCCACAACTGCCGCCCCGCGAACAGGCCGGCCAGCGCGATCGCGACGGCCGCGGCGGCGAGGAGGGCCGGCCTTCGCCATCCGCCGGCGCTCGGGGACGGCCCGACGCGGGGCGCCGACACTCCCGGCAGCGACAACGCCTCGAGATCGAACGCGATGTCCGAGGCCGACTGGAAGCGACGCTCGGGATTCTTCTCGAGGCAGTGGCGCACGATCCGTTCGAGTCCCGGCGAGACGTTCTGGTTCGTGACGGACAGGTCCGGCGGGTCCTCCTTGAGGATCGACGCCATCGTCTCGCCCGCGGAGTCGCCGCGGAACGCCCGCTGGCCCGAGAGCATCTCGTAGAGGATCGCGCCGAGCGCGAAGATGTCGCTGCGGGCGTCCGCCGGTTTGCCCTTCACCTGCTCGGGCGACATGTAGCCGATCGTGCCCATCACGACGCCGGGCTCGGTGGCCGTCGGCAGGTTCGTCGCGTTCGATGATGTCGCGGTCTCCGTCAGCTTCGCGAGGCCGAAGTCCAGGATCTTGACGCGGCCGTCCTTCGTGACGAAAACGTTCTCGGGCTTCAGGTCGCGGTGGACGATTCCCTTCTCGTGCGCCGCCGCCAGGCCCTGCGCGA
>DATJXB010000058.1:0-7739 GCA_035500755.1 Thermoanaerobaculia bacterium
GGCCGCGCTCGCACTGCGTGATCGAGTCGGGGTTCTCCAGCGTCGTGTTGCGGCGGAACGCGCGCGTGTGGTCGATCATCCACAGCCGCCAGTCCGGGGTGATCAGGATGTTGCCGCGGTTGCGGTCCACGTTGTAGATGAGCGCGTCGAACACGTTCATCATCTGGACCTGCTTCTTCCACTCCTGGTCGTTGGGCGGCTGGATGCCCTCCTTGAGGCGCTTGAGCTCCGTCATCGCGTTCTGGACGAAGATCTGGATGCTGCCCTTCTTGCCCTCCCAGTGCCGGATCGTCGCGGGCGGCACGTTGTTCAGGCCGAGCATCAGGGCGAGCTCGTACGCGGCCGGCTCGTAGATGTAGGAATCGGAAAAGTAGAGCTCGTTCTTGCCGCCGCCGAACGTGGGCCGGTCGTGCGACTCGTTGACGTCGCGGAAAACGGCGTCGGCGTGAACGCCGTCCTTCTCGAGGAGGAACTTGCGCGGGAAGTTGATGCCGCCCGACAGGTGCGTCTCCGACTTGACCTCCGCGGTGCGCATGAACTCGAGCAGCTCCGCGTCCGACTTGAAGGGCAGGTAGTTGCCCTGGGCGTCCGTGAAGTGACCGGGCTCGGCGATGTTGGGCGCCGCCGCCGCGGCGGGTGCGGGCGCAGCGGCCGGCGCCTGCGCCGCGAGAGAAACCGTCCGGAGAAGGCCCGCCGCGAGGAGCAGTGCCACAGGGCGGCGTCGTGCGTTCATGCGACCTCCTGTCGTTTCGCCGGGGTCGTGACAAGTTATCACCGGACCGGCCGTTCAATCGGGATAGGGTGACAGGCGCGAGCCCTTACCTGAACGGAGGCGAAACGGCGTGGGATCGGACGGCAGGCTTCTCTCGGTCAGCGTCGGCGGCCCGCGCGCGTTCGAGTACCACGGGCGCCCGGCGCAGAGCGCGATCTGGAAGGCGCCGGTGTCCGGCCGCGTCGCGGTCCGCGGCGTGAACCTCGCGGGCGACGACCAGGCCGACCGGCAGGCCCACGGCGGCCCCGACAAGGCCGTCTACGCCTATGCCGAGGAGGACGTGCGCTGGTGGGAAGGGGAGCTTCACCGCCCGGTCGAAACCGCCGAGTTCGGCGAGAACTTCCGGACCGAAGGCATGGACGTCAACGGCGCGCTCGTCGGCGAGCGGTGGGCGATCGGGTCGGCGGTTTTCGAGATCTCCGAGCCGCGGATTCCGTGCTGGCGCCTCGGTGTGCGCGAGAACGACCCGAAGTTCGTCAAGCGCTTCACCGACGCGCAACGTCCGGGCGCGTACCTGCGCATCGTCCGCGAGGGCGACGTCGGCGCGGGCGACGCGATCACGCTCGTCTCGAAGCCGGACCACGACCTCGCGGTCCGCGACGTGTTCCGGATCTACACCCGCGACCGCGACGAGTGCGGGCGGTTGATCGAGGTGCCGCAGATGTCGGAGGCGTGGAAGCGCTGGGCGCGGGACGTGCTCGCCCGCAAGTCCGGAGGGGACGTCGCGGAGCCCAGCACCGGCTAGCCTCTCGTCGCGCGTCACGTCCACGAGGCCGCGCCGCCGGACGAGCTCTGGATCGAAGAGTCGCTGCTCGGGGCGCTCGCGGGGCTGACCCCCGGCCGTGCTTCCGGCGCGGGACGGGCTACTCCCTTCACGCGTACCTGACCGAGCAGCGCCTGCGCCGCGCGCTCGTCCTGCTCGGCGAGGGGAGCCGCGACGTCCGCGGGATCGCGCTCGTCCTCGGTTTTTCGAGCCACAGCCACTTCACCGCGTCGTTTCGTCGCGGCGCGCCTGAAAGTGATTGAATTCCCGCCATGAGAACCTTCCTCGCGCTTCTGTTGGCCGCCTCGCCGCTTCTCGCCATCCCCGATCCCAAGCCCACGCCGCCGCCCGCGACCCTGAAGTCGATCCTCCTCGAGCAGTTCCAGACGACGCACGCGAACCAGGACTGGTTCGTCCCCGCGAGCAAGGCCGTCGAAGGGCTGACCGCGGACCAGGCCGCGTGGAAAGACGGCAACGCGAACCACTCGATCGCGCAGCTCGTCAGCCACCTGATCTTCTGGGACACCGAGCAGCTCGCGCGGCTGCAGGGCAAGCCGGTGCCGCCTTACAGCGGCAAGAACGACGACACCTTCAACGCGAGCCTGAACAAGGCCTCGTGGGATCAGATGGTCAAGGACCTCGACAGGATCCTCACGGACTGGGAGAAGGCCATCGCGTCGGCCGACGACGCCACGATCCAGAAGTGGGCGTCGTCGATCGCGCACGTCAGCGCGCACAACGCGTACCACACGGGACAGATCCTCTACATCCGCAAGCAGCAGGGCTCGTGGGACCCGGAGAAGGGCGTCAAGTAGAGAGCACGACCGCCCTCGCACCCCGTTGCGGGGGAGAGGGCAGGGGTGAGGGGGGAGACGAAAGAGCCATGAAGATGAGTCTGCGTGCATTCGTCCTGGCCCTTCTCCTCGTCGCGCCGGTCGCGGCCCAGGAAGCGACGCCCGCGCCTCCGCCTCAGTCACCGCCGACCGCGTCCGCGTCGACCACCGCGCGCACCACCTACCAGCTCACCCCCGAGAGGCGCGAAAAAGCGATCGCGTACGCGCGCGCCCGCTACCGCCTTCACTTTGCCTCCTTCGCGTGGAGCTGCGTCGTCCTCTTCGCGATCGTCGCGCTCCGCCTCGGGCCGCGCTTCCGCGACCGCGCCGAGGCCGCGAGCCAGAACCGCTTCTGGCAGGCGGCCGTCTTCGTGCCGCTTCTCTTCGTGACCGACGCGGTGCTCGAGCTGCCAACTTCCGCGTGGAGCCAGCACCTCGCGCGCTTCTACGGCCAGTCCGTCCAGGGTTGGGGCTCGTGGCTCTGGGATCAGGCGAAGGGACTCCTCGTCGGGCTCGTCGTCGCGATTCCGCTCGTCTGGCTCCTCTACGCGATCCTCCGCAAGAGCCCGCGCCGCTGGTGGCTGTGGTTCTGGCTCGCGCTGCTGCCGGTGATCGTGTTTCTCCTCTTCGTCACGCCGCTCGTGGTCGAGCCGCTCTTCTTCGACTTCCAGCCGCTCGCGCCGGGGCACCCCGAGCTCGCGCGCGCGATCGAACAGGTCACGATCCGCGCCGGGCATCCCATCGCGACCGACCGCATGTTCGCGATGAACGCGAGCTCGAAGTACAACTCCATCAACGCCTACGTGTCCGGCCTCGGCGCGTCCAAGCGCGTCGTCGTGTGGGACACGACGATCGCGAAGGCGACGATCCCGCAGACGCTCTTCGTCTTCGGCCACGAGATGGGCCACTACGTCCTGCTCCACATCCCGAAGGGCATTGCGTTCTTCTGGGGGCTTCTGTTCGTGCTCCTCGCGCTCGCCGCCTGGGTCTTCGGGCGCCTTTTCCGCGGACCGGAGCGCTGGGGCATCCGCGGCCTTTCCGACTGGGCGTCGCTGCCCGTTCTCATGCTCGGCGCGACGATTGCCGGCGAGCTCGTCAATCCGGTGATCAACGGCTTCATCCGCATGCAGGAGCACCAGGCCGACGTCTTCGGCCTCGAGGCGATCCACGGCCTCGTGCCCGACTCGCCGCGCGCCGCCGCCGAGGCGTTCCAGCTGCTCGGCGATGCCAACCTCTCCGACCCCGACCCGGGACCGTTCATCACGCTCTGGCTCTACGACCACCCGCCGCTGGCCGACCGCCTCCGCTTCGCCGCGGCGTACGACCCGTGGGGCAAAGGAGAGGCGCCGAAGTACGTGAAGTGACGGCCCGCCCGCGCTTTCTCCGTTAGAATCCGCCAGCTTCGATGACGCTCGCCGCGGGAACACGTCTCGGCCCCTACGAGATCCTCGCGCCGCTGGGCGCGGGTGGGATGGGAGAGGTCTACCGGGCGCGGGACCGGAAGCTCGACCGCGACGTCGCGATCAAGGTGCTTCCCTCGCAGCTGACGGCCAATGCCGACGCGCTGGCGCGCTTCGAGCGCGAGGCCAAGGCGGTCGCCGCGCTCTCGCATCCCAACATTCTCGCCATTTTCGACTTCGGCACGGAGAACGGGGTCTCGTACGCGGCGATGGAGCTGCTCGAGGGCGAGACGCTGCGCGGCAAGATCGACGGCTCGGCCGTGACGCAGAAGCAGGCGGTCGAGTGGGCGCTGCAGGTCGCGAAGGGCCTCTCGGCCGCGCATTCGAAGGGTGTCGTGCACCGGGACCTGAAGCCCGACAACGTCTTCGTGACCAACCACGGCCACGTGAAGATCCTGGACTTCGGCCTTGCGAAGCGCGTCGACGCCGCTCCCGCCGCCGAACAGACGAGCGCGCCGACCGGGACCGGCGGCGGCCACACCGAGCCCGGCACGGTGATGGGCACCCTGGGCTACATGTCGCCGGAGCAGGTCCGCGGCCTGCCGGTGGACCACCGCTCGGACATCTTCTCGTTCGGCGCGATCCTCTACGAGCTGCTCTCCGGCAAGAAGGCGTTCAAGCGCGACACGGCGAGCGACACGATGGCCGCGATCATGCGCGACGAGCCGCCGGAGCTGACGCAGTCCGGCCGCAACGTGTCGCCCTCGCTCGACCACGTCGTGCGGCACTGTCTGGAGAAGGAGCGGGAGAACCGGTTCCAATCGGCCAAGGACGTCGCGTTCGCCCTGTCGGAGGCGTCGGGCTCGTCGACGGCCGCGACGTGGGAACGGCCGGCCGCGCGCGGAGGCATCGGGAAGTGGATCGCGGCGGCGGCCGTCGTGGCGGCGGTGATCGTCGGGATCCTGGTCGCGGGCCGTTCCCCCCGGGCGGCTCCGGCGCCGAACGGCCCCCGGCGCGTCGCGGTCCTGCCCTTCGAGAACCTGGGCGCGCCGGAGGACGAGTACTTCGCGGACGGCATCTCCGACGAGGTGCGGGGAAAGCTCACGACGGTTCCCGGTCTCGAAGTGATCGCGCGGGGCAGCTCGACGCCCTACAAGAAGACGACGAAGACGCCCAAGCAGATCGCCACGGAGCTCAATGCCAGCTACCTGCTGACCGCGACGGTGCGGTGGGAGAAAGCCGGCGACAAGAGCCGCGTGCACGTGACGCCGGAGCTCGTGGACGTGACCAAGCCCGACGCGCCCACGTCGAAGTGGCAGCAGCCGTTCGACGCGAACCTCACGGACGTGTTCCAGGTGCAGTCGGACATCGCGGCGAAGGTGGTCCAGTCCCTGGGGGTTGCGCTGGCGGCGAAGGAGGAGAAGCGTCTGGAGGAGCGGCCGACGCAGAATCTCGCCGCGTACGACGCCTATCTCAAGGGGGAAGAGCTGTCGAACGCGATGGGCGCGGTCGATCCGGCCTCGATCCCCAGGGCCATCGAACGGTACGAGCAGGCCGTCGCGCTGGATCCCGGTTTCGTCGCCGCGTGGGCCCGGCTCTCCCAGGCGGCCTCCACGATGGCATACGACGTTTCGCCGACCCCCGAGATCACGAAGAAGGCCCTCGACGCCGCGCAAAAGGCCCTGAGCCTCGGGCCGGAGCGTTCGGAGCCTTATGTCGCGCTCGGGGTCTACTACGACGAGGTCGAATCGAACTTCCGCGAGGCTCTCGCGCATTACGCGAAGGCGCGCCGTTACGCGAACAGCGCCGAGGTCCTGACGTTGCTGGCGAGCTCGGAGGAGAGCCTCGGCGCGTGGGCGGCTGCCGGCGAGCACCTGGCCGAAGCCGAGCGGCTCGATCCGAGGTCGATCCTGACCCTGCGCCGGCGCGGCGTCTGGCTGATCTGGAACCGGCGGTACGCCGAGGCGCGCGAGGTGATCCAGCGGGCGCTGGCGCTCGCTCCCACGAGCCCGACCCTGCTCGAGTACGAAGCGATGACCCACCTCGGCGAAGGAGATCTCGCGAAGGCGCGGGCGGTCATTTCGCCGCTTCCCGCCGGCGCCGACCTTGCGGCGGTCGTCTCGCTCTTCGCACAGGGCTGGGACCTGGGCTGGGTGCTCGATCCGGCCCAGCGCAAGGCCCTCTTGCGCCTCACGGCGGAGGATTTCGGCGACGAGGCTGCCTGGGCCGTCTGCCTCGCGCAGGCGGCGGCTCTCGACGGCGATCGAGAGGCTGTCTCGCGCTATGCGGAAATCGCGCGAAGGCTATGCGCCGAACGCACGCGGTTGAACCCGCAGGACGACCAGGGGCACGCCATTCTCGGGATCGCTCTCGCGTATCTCGGCCGGAAGGACGAGGCGATTCGAGAGGGCCGGCAAGCCGTCGCGGTCCGGCCGACGTCGAAGGACGCCTACGCCGGCCCGTACAACCAGCAGCTGTTGGCCCGGATCTACGCGGCGGTCGGCGAGCCCGACGCGGCGGTGGACCAGCTCGAGGCGGTATTGAAGGTCCCGTTCTACATGTCGAAGGCGTGGCTCCGCATCGATCCCAACTACGATTCGCTGCGCTCGAATCCCCGCTTTCAGAAGCTCGTCGCGGATGCCCGGTGACGCGGGCGTCCCCGTCGATCGAGGGATCCCGAACTAGAATCGCCCTGCTTTCATGACGCTGTGCGCCGGCACCATCGTGTTCCCCTTCGAGGCCCTCCTTCCGCATCTCCCGGCGGGAGAGGCGTGGTGTGAGGGGCGCTCCGGACGCGATGTCTGCAGGTCGAGTTATCTCCGGGCCGATGCCCCCCTCACCCTGCCCTCTCCCCCCGCCGGGGGGAGAGGAGTTTCCGACCTATGACTCTCTCGGTCGGAACGAAGCTCGGCCCCTACGAGATCCTCGCGCCGCTCGGCGCGGGGGGCATGGGCGAGGTCTATTGCGCACGCGATGCGAAGCTCGATCGGGACGTTGCCGTCAAGGTGCTCCCTTCCCAGCTGACCGCCAATGCCGACGCGCTTGCGCGGTTCGAGCGGGAAGCCAAGGCTGTCGCCGCGCTGTCGCATCCGAACATCCTTGCGATCCACGACTTCGGCACGCACGAGGGCATCTCCTACTCGGTGACCGAGCTGCTCGAGGGCGAAACGCTGCGGGGCAAGCTCGACGGCTCGACGGTGACCCAGAAGCAGGCGGTCGACTGGGCGCTCCAGATCGCGAAGGGCCTCTCCGCCGCGCACGGCAAGGGCGTCGTCCACCGGGACCTGAAACCCGACAACGTCTTCGTGACCAACGACGGCCACGTCAAGATCCTCGACTTCGGTCTGGCCAAGCGCGTCGACGCGGCACCCGCCGAGCAGACGAGCGCGCCCACGGGAACCGGCGGCGGTCATACCGAGCCGGGCACGGTCATGGGCACGATGGGCTACATGTCGCCCGAGCAGGTCCGCGGCCTGCCCGTCGACGCGCGCACCGACATCTTCTCCTTCGGCGCGATCCTCTACGAGCTGCTGTCGGGCAAGAAGGCGTTCAAGCGCGACACCGCGAGCGACACGATCGCGGCGATCCTGAAGGAGGAGCCGCCGGAGCTGACGCAGTCGGGCCGCAACATCTCGCCCGCGCTGGACCACATCGTGCGGCACTGTCTGGAGAAGGATCGCGAGAACCGCTTCCAGACGGCCAAGGACGTCGCGTTCGCGCTGTCGGAGGCTTCGGCGCCGCAGACGGCGGCCGCCAGCGGGCCCCACGCCGTCCCGCCGCCGCCGCGCCGCGGCCCCGGGAAGGGAATCTGGTTCATCGCCGCGTTCACCGCGATCTTCGCCGTGGCGGCGCTTCTCTTCTGGCGTCCGTCGAAACCCGGCGCCTTCGCATCGAAGGCCGGTCCCACGCGCATCGCGGTCCTCCCGTTCGAGAACCTGGGCGCGCCCGAGGACGACTACTTCGCCGACGGC
>DATJXB010000059.1:0-2222 GCA_035500755.1 Thermoanaerobaculia bacterium
ACACGGTCAAGGGACAGAAGATGTCAGAGAAGATCTTCATCGGCCTCGAGATCTTCTTCGGCGTCATCGGCGCGCTGACGCTCATCATCGGCGGCGTCGGCGTGGCCAACATCATGTACGCCGTCGTCAAGGAGCGCACCAAGGAGATCGGCGTGAAGATGGCCCTCGGCGCGCGCAGCGCCTGGATCACCGGGCCGTTCGTCCTCGAAGGGCTCGTCTACACGTTTCTCGGCGGCCTCTTCGGCGCCCTCATCTCGATCGTCATCGTCACCGCGCTCGGGTTCGTCAAGCTCGAGGGCAACGACGTGCTCGAGTTCCTCGGCCACCCGACGCTGTCCTGGCCGATCGGTCTCGCGACCATCGGAATCCTGGGCTTCTGCGGCCTGGCCGCCGGCTATTTCCCCGCGCGCCGCGCCGCGGCGATCGACCCGGCGTCGACCTTGAGGTATGAATGATGAGCCGGCCCCACGCCCGCTTTCGCGCTTCGAACGAGGGAGACGCCGTGACGCACATCATCGAGATGCAGGCGATCCGGAAGGTGTACGACACCGGCAAGGTCAAGGTCGAGGCCCTGAAGGGGATCGACCTTTCGGTGACGCCGGGCGAGTTCGTTGCCGTCGTCGGCCCGTCGGGCTCCGGCAAGTCGACGCTGATGAACCTGATCGGCTGCCTCGACACGCCGTCGGAAGGGCGCTATCGCCTGGGCGGCGAGGACGTGTCGAAGTTCACGCGCGACGAGCTCGCCGACGTGCGCAACCGCCGCGTCGGCTTCGTCTTCCAGGGCTTCAACCTGCTGCCGCAGATCTCGGCGTTCGAAAACGTCGAGCTGCCTCTCCTCTTCGGCGGCGTGCCGCCGAAGAAGCGCCAGGAACGCGTCGAGGAGCTCCTCGCCAAGGTCGGCCTCAGCGAGCGCATGGACCACAAGCCGACCGAGCTCTCCGGCGGCCAGATGCAGCGCGTCGCGATCGCCCGTGCGCTCGCGATGAAGCCGGACGTCATCCTCGCCGACGAGCCGACGGGCAATCTCGACACGTCCGCCGGCGGCGACATCATGACCCTCTTCACCGAGCTGTGGGGACAGGGCTCGACGCTGGTCGTCATCACCCACGACATGACGCTCGCCCGCCGCGCCGGCCGCGTCGTCGAGATCCGCGACGGCCGGATCGTCAGCGACGGGGAAGCGGCGGCATAACAGGGGTCAACGCTGAATTCCTGAATCTCCCAGCGCGGGCATGACAGGGGTCAACGCTGAAGTCCTGAATCGGCCAGCGCGCGCCGCAGGAGCGCCGCCTCCGTTCGAAGGGCCGGGCTCCGTTCGAGCTGCGCCTCGACGCGCCGAACATCCTTGACGATCGTCGTCTCGTGCTTGTGAAAGAGTCCGGCCGTTCGACACAAGGGGACCCGGGCGACCTCTCGCGCCGCCAGAGCTGTCAGGCCCCGAACACGCCATTCGGCGCGGCGAAGTTCATCGCGCCTGAGTCGAAACACCATCGCGGCGCATCGCGCCACGTCGTCGGCCGACACATCGACGCGGCAGCGCCAGTCCGCCGACCCTCGAACGATCCTCGCGACGAAATCATCGCCGCCCTTGATCAATGCGCCACGCGCCTCGACGTCCTCGTAACGCGGCCCACTGCTTCCGGACAGGAAGGCCTCGTAGGCCCTGACCGCGCGTCGGCGATCCGGCCCGAATCGCGACAGGGCGGCTGCCATGTCGAGCCAGAGCGGTCCTCGGCCCTTCGAGTAAGCCCGGGCGCTGGACCACGGGTACGCGGCCGCCGTCGAGGCGAGACGGGCCCGCACGGGGTTGAGGTGAATGTATCGAACGAGGCAGGCGAGATACTCCTCGGCCTCCACGAGAAAGGCCTTGTATCGGCCCTGAAACAGGTGCCCGACCCGCCGGTGCCGGCGATTGAAATCCTGCGCGTACGCCCCGTGGAGAGCGAGCATGACCCGCGATAGCGGGACGCGCCCGGTCCGCACCGCGAGGTGGACGTGGTTGGGCATCAAGCAGTAGGCATGGACGACGAAGGCGAGCCGCCCCGCGTAGATGCCCAGACGATCGAGATACCGCTGGCGATCGTGCGCGTCCCGGAAGATTGCCCGGCGTTCGTTGCCTCGCGCGATCACATGATGGACAGCCCCGTCGAAGTCGAGCCTCAGCGGTCTTGACACGGTCTTCCCTGCGTAATGATTGTCGCGACCGGCCCGCTTCGGCGACG
>DATJXB010000060.1:0-3445 GCA_035500755.1 Thermoanaerobaculia bacterium
TCTCGAGGGCGACATCGCGATCAACAAGGAGTGGATCGAGTACCAGGTCAAGAAATGCGACGTCGTCCTGCCGCTCGTCGCGATCGCGACCCCGGCGGCCTACGTCCGCGAGCCGCTCGCCGTCTTCGAGCTCGACTTCGAGGAGAACCTCCGCATCGTCAAGCAGGCGGTCCGCTACGGGAAGCGCGTCGTTTTCCCGTCGACGTCCGAGGTCTACGGGATGTGCCCGGATGCCGAGTTCGACGAGGACCGTTCGCCGCTCGTCTACGGTCCGATCCAGAAGCAGCGCTGGATCTACTCCTGCAGCAAGCAGCTCCTCGACCGCGTGATCTGGGCGTACGGCGAGAAAGGGCTGCAGTTCACCCTCTTCCGTCCGTTCAACTGGTTCGGCCCGCACCTGGATGACATCGACTCGCCGAAGGAAGGTTCGAGCCGCGTCCTGACGCAATTCCTCCACAACATCCTCTACGGCGAGCCGATCAAGCTCGTCGACGGCGGGACGCAGCGCCGCTCGTTTACGTACATCTCCGACGGGATCGACGCGCTCATGGCGATCCTCGAGAATCGGGGCGGCGCGGCCGACGGCGGCATCTTCAACGTCGGCAACCCCGCCAACGACCTGTCGATCCGCGAGCTCGCCCAGCGCATGATCGCCGCGGTCGGCTCTTACCCGGGCTTCGAGGAGCGCGGCCGGAAGGCCTCGATCGTCGAAGTCGCGTCGGGGGAGTACTACGGTCCGGGGTATCAGGACATCCTGACGCGCGTGCCGTCGATCCGCCAGGCGCGGCAGAAGCTCGGCTGGGCGCCGAAGGTCTCGCTCGAGGACGGCATCCGCCGCACGCTCGACTTCTACCTCCAGAGCCGACGGCCCGCGCCATGACGCCGCGTCGCGTCGCCCTCAAGGTCGACTGCGACACCCTCGAAGGCACGCGCGACGGTGTGCCGCGGCTGCTCGAGATTTTCGCGGCGCGCGGCATCCGCGCGACGTTCTACTTCACGCTCGGACCGGACCGCTCGGGTGTCGCGGTCCGGCGGATCTTCACGCGGAAGGGGTTCCTGTCGAAGATGTTCCGCTCCCGCGCGCCGTCGCTCTACGGCTGGCGGACGATGCTCTCCGGGACGCTGCTGCCGGCGCCGATGATCGGAGCCGCGTGCGGGGAGGTGATGCGATCGGCCGCCCGCGCCGGCCACGACACCGGGGTCCACGGCTGGGATCACGTCGGGTGGCACGACGGGCTGCCGCGGTTCACCCGCGAGCAGGTCGTGCGCGACTACGGCGCCGCCCATGCCGAGTTTCTGCGGCTTCTCGGCAAGCCGGCGCGGACGAGCGCGGCGCCGGGCTGGACGGTGAGTCCGCTTTCGCTCGAGGTCCAGGAAGAGCGGGCCCTCCTCCACACGAGCGACACGCGCGGCGGAGCGCCGTTCTTTCCCACGGCCGGCGGGCGGACCTTCCACACGCTCGAAGTGCCGACGACGCTGCCCACGCTGGACGAGACCCTGGCCTGGCCGAGTCTCCACGGCGACGCGGAGCAGCGCGCGTTCTTCCGCGGCGCCGTGCGGGGCACCGAGGTGCACACGATCCACACCGAGGTCGAGGGCCGCTCGAAGGCCGGTCTCTTCGAAGGCATCCTCGACGACTGGCGGTCGGACGGCGTCGCCTTCGTGACCCTCGCCGAGCTCGCCCGCGAGGTCCTGGAGCGCCGGAGCGGCGTGCCCGCGCGCGCGGTCGTCGAAACGCGCCTGCCGGGCCGGGGCGGCACGGTCGCGACCGGATGGCCGGGGACCGCCGCGCCGTGACGTCCACGGAGCGGATCGTCGTCGCGGCGGGATTCGCGGCGGCCCTGCTGCTGCGCGCGCTCTTCGTCGCCGGGTTCGACGAGAACTACGACACCCAGTCCTACGGCGAGGTCGTCCGGGTGATCGCGTCGGGACACGATCCCTACTCGGGGACGGATCGCTACAACTACTCGCCGGTCTGGGCCGGCACGCTCGTCGTCCTGGCCTCGGCGGCTCGCGCGGCCGGAGTGTCGCTCGCGTTCGCCGTGGGCGTCCTCCTGCTCGCGGCCGACGCGGCGTCCGCCGCCGCCGTCCACCGGCTCGCCGGCGGAGGCGCTGCCGGGGCGCGGGCGGCGCTGCTCTTCTTCGCCAACCCGGTCTCGATCTTCCTCTCGAGCTACCACCGCTCCTTCGACGCGCTCGCGATCCTGCTGCTGCTGCTGGCGCTCGCGCTCTTTCGCGCGGAGCCCGCGCGGCGGGGCCGCGTGGCGGCGGCGCTCGCCGGCTCGCTCCTCGTCAAGCACGTCGCCGCGTTTCACCCGCTCCTGTTCCTGCGGCGGCGCGGCCGGCCGGGCCTCCGCGCCCGCGACCTCGCGGCGGTCTATGGCGCGTTTCTCCTGTCGTTCGTTCCGTTCTGGCGGTCGGCGGCCGCGATCCGGCGCAACGTCTTCTTCTACGGCGGCCTCGGCGGGCTCTACGGGCTCGACGCCCTGCTGCTCGTTCCCGGCATGCCGTTCTGGGTGCCGCGCCTGCTCTTTTTCGCCGCCGCGCTCCTCGCGGTCGCGCTCCTCCTCCGGGCCGGCGTCGAGACGGGCCGAGCGAGCCTGGTCCTGTTCCTCGTGACGCTGGTCTTTCTGCCCGGGATCGGGCGGCAGTACTTCGTCTGGCCGGTCGCCCTCGGCGCGGTGTCCGGCGGAGCGGGCTACCTCATCTACACCGTCGCGGCGGCCGCCGCGCTCGTCGGGATCGCCGGCCTCGCCGGCTCGGTCCCGCTGCCCGGCTGGTACGGCGTTTGGTGGGCGGCGCTCCTGTGGCTGCTGCTGGAGGTGCGGGCGATCCGGCGCGCGCCCGCGGCGGCCGCGTGAAGGGTTCGAGGTTCCTGCTCGCCGCGGGGTTCCTCGCCGCCCTCGCGATCCGCGTCGCCTATCTCCGGCACTTCACGACGAACCCCGACGTCGCGGCTTTCGAAAACACCATCGCGGTCCTGCGCGGGGGCGGAGACCTCTACCGAGACACGCCCCGCTACAACTACTCGCCGCTCTGGGCCGGCGTCCTGCTCGCCGTCGACGCGGCGGCGCGGTGGCTTCACGTCTCCGTGGGCGCCGCGCTCGGCGCGTGGCTTCTGGCGGTCGACGCCGCGACGGCGCTTCTGCTGTCCCGGCTGGCGGGCGGCGGGCGCCGCGGCGCCTCGGCGGCTCTGCTGTTCTTCGGCAATCCCGTCTCGATCTTCGTGTCGAGCTTTCACCTCCAGTTCGACAACTTCGCGATCTTCTTCCTGCTTCTCGCCCTCGCCCGGGGCGTCCGGACGCCCGCCGCCCGGGTCGGGACCGCGATCGCCCTCGCCGCGTCGATCCTCGTCAAGCACGTGACGGTCTTCTTCCCGCCGCTGTTCGTCCGACGCCGCGGGCGCGCCGGGATCTCGTTCCTCGAAGGGGCCGTCCCGTACGTG
>DATJXB010000061.1:0-2123 GCA_035500755.1 Thermoanaerobaculia bacterium
AGGGATTCAGCGTTGACCCCTGGCCCCTGCTGCTCGGCCCTCGGCCTGGCCCCTGGCCCCTCTGGCCCCCTAAGGCTCGAAGAGGTAGAGGCCGTCCCCGGTCGTCCCGACGTAGATCTTTCCGCCCGGAGCCGCAGCCGCGTTGGCGAGCGCGAGGCCGGGACGCGGACTCGAGAGCGCCAGCCGCCGGTTCCCCTCCTCCCAAACGAGCTTGCCATCCACGTCCTGGAGCGAGCGGTAGGCCGACGTCGGCGTCGCCGCGTTCGCCTCGGCAAGAAACTTCCCTCCGGACAAAACCGCGCGCCGCCGCCCGGTCCACGCCCGCCCGTCCCAGCGGAAATCGGAGTCGGCGGTCTTCACCTCGAGCACCGGGGCTCCGTCCGCCCCGGCGAGAAGTTCCGCGGCGAGGAGCTCCGAGGGCGCGCCTGCGACCGGTGAAAACGACCGTCCTCCGTCTCCGACACGGAAGACGCCCGCGGAGGTCACCAGGATCGGGGAACGGAACGGGGCGCCGAAGATCGCCACCGGGGCCCCGGGTGGGGGCTCTGTCACCGCCGTCCAGCGCTCGCCGCCGTCTCGCGAGAGGCGCAGTCCCGACGCCGATGCCAGAGCGAGAACGGTCGCGCCCGCCGCGTCGCGAAATGCGGTCAAGGACGCCGCCTGCGGAAGCGAGTCCTCGGAGACGCGTCGCACCTTCGTCCCCTCAGCCACCCACACGCCGCTCTCCTCTCCGCCGTAGGCTCGGAAGAAGTAGATGCGCGAGGGGTCGCTCGGATCCGGCACGAGGTCGGCCACGCGGCCTTCCGCGAGCCCCGTCGCCGCTCGCTCGAGCGTCGCGCCGGCGTCATCCGAGACGAAGACGCCCTCCCCTTCGGTGCCGACATAGAGCCGACCCGTGCGCCCGTCCACGGCGAGGGCCGTGACGACGAGCGACTCTCGCGACACGCGCTCCCAGGACTTTCCCCCATCGGTAGACCGGTGGAGC
Organism: Thermoanaerobaculia bacterium; assembly: GCA_035500755.1. Lineage (GTDB taxonomy): Bacteria > Acidobacteriota > Thermoanaerobaculia > UBA5066 > Gp7-AA6 > DAHUXD01. Next base: position 986 of record DATJXB010000061.1, read on the forward strand.
CCCCCAACCGTCGCCGCATAAATCACGCCGGGCTTCGTCGGGTCGCGGTGCACCGCGTGGGAGCGCCGGTTGGTGAAGCCCTGTTGGAAGCGTGCCCACCGGTCCCCGCCGTCGACGCTGTGGTAGACCCAGCCGCAGGTCGATACCCAGATGTCGCGAGGGTCCTTCGCATCGAAGTCCCAAGCGTAGACCGTCGCGTCGAGAACCATCCCCTCCGCGATCCGAGCCCAGGTGGCTCCGCCGTCCTTCGTCCGGAAAGCCTGCCTCCAGGTCCCGGCGTAGAGCGTTTTCGGATCGGCCGGATCGAAAGCGAGCGACTCGACCTGGACCAGACCCTCGGTCTGCGTGCCCGAGGGTTGCCAGCTCTTTCCGCCGTCGCGCGAGACGCGAACCCCGTCGTCGCCTCCGATCGCGAGCAGCGGCGGCGATCCGGGCACGACGGCGAGGGCCCGCGTTGCCACCGATTTCTGCCAGCGCGCGAGCGTGACCCAGCTCTCCCCGCCGTCGTCCGTTACGGCGACCAATCCCCCGGCGAATTGACCGGCGAGCGTCGCCCAGAGGCGGCCTTGGGTCGTCGGGTCGGCCACGAGCGCCGTCACGACGTAGCCCGGAAAGGCGGGGCCCGAGTGCAGCGCCTTCCAGGTCGTGCCGCCGTCGGTCGAGCCGTAGAAGTTCCCGCGCGAAGTTCCCAGATAGACCTTTCCCCGCTCGAACGGGTCTACCGCGAAAGCGCGAACCTCCGCTCCCCAGAGGGGCAGCCGCCACCAACGCGCGGCCGTTCCCCGCCCGGGCAGCCCGAGGGCGAGCGCCAGGGCGCAAAACAGGGAGCGCGCGCGGCGGGCCCGTGTCCGGAGCGCGGCCGGCTTGTGCATGGAATGCCTATTTTAGCGTCCGGCGGGCCCCTCGAGCCCCTTCGGCTACACTTTCCCGGTGCCGCCGAAGATTCGCGTCGCCGTCTTTCCCGCGGCCGGCCTCGGAACTCGCTTTCTGCCCGCGACCAAGGCGCAGCCGAAGGAAATGCTTCCCTTAGTCGACCGCCCCCTCGTCCAGTACGTCGTCGAGGAGGCTCGGGCGGCGGGACTCGAGCGACTCGTGATCGTCCCGGGCCGGGGCAAAAACGCCATCGAGGACCATTTCG
>DATJXB010000062.1:0-4868 GCA_035500755.1 Thermoanaerobaculia bacterium
GTTCTGGTCAGGCACGTCCAGAGCCACTGAAGCGGGTCGCCCCTCTCCCCAACACCCTCTCCCCGCGTCGCCGGGAGAGGGTCGCTGTCTCTGTATAGAATCCCCCCGTGGCTCAGGAGTTTTCCTTCGACGTCGTCAGCAAGGTCGACCTCCAGGAGGTCCTGAATGCCGTGCAACAGGCCTCCAAGGAGATCGCCACGCGCTTCGACTTTCGCGGCTCGAAGTCGAAGATCGAGTGGAACGAGAAGGAGCTCCAGCTCACGCTGACCTCCGACGACGAGCACAAGCTCAAGTCGGTCGTCGACATCCTCGAGACGCGCCTCGTCAAGCGGGGCATCGCGGTCAAGTCGCTCGACTTCCAGAAGATCGAGCCGGCCGCCAACACCACCGTGCGGCAGCTCGTGAAGATCCAGCAGGGGATCTCCTCGGAAAAGGCGAAGGACATCGTCAAGGCGATCAAGGACCAGAAGCTCAAGGTCCAGGCGTCGATCCAGGCCGACCAGGTGCGGGTCGCCGGCCGCGCCAAGGACGACCTCCAGTCGGTCATGTCCCTGCTGCGGGGCCGCGACTTCGGCGTGCCGCTCCAGTTCACGAACTACCGATGACGGCCTCACCGCTCCAGGACGCGCGCCTCAAGCGCGCCTACGATCTGATCTCCGACAAGCTCGCGAAGGTCGAGGAGGAGCTGCTCCTCCACTTCCGTTCGCCGATTCCGACCATCGACCGGATCGGCGCCTATCTCGCCCAGGGCGGCGGCAAGCGCATCCGCCCGGCGCTCCTCCTGCTGTCGGCGCGCCTGCTCGACTACCGCGACGGCGACAAGGACGTGCGCTACGCGGCGGTCGTCGAGTTCATCCACACCGCGACCCTGGTCCACGACGACATCATCGACGAGGCTCGGCTGCGGCGCGGCCGCACGTCGGCCAACGCCCGCTGGGGCAACAACCTGACGGTCCTCTTCGGCGACTACCTCTACACGATGTCGATGGGCATCGCGCTCGACGAGGGCGACCTCACGATCCTGAAAGTCCTGTCGGACACGACTCTGTCGATGATCGAGGGCGAAATCATCGGGATCGAGAAGGAGGGCGCGATCCACGTCACGAAGGAGGAGGCCCTGGAGATCACCCGCCGCAAGACGGCGGATCTCTTCTCGGCGGCCTGCCGCCTCCCGGCGCACTTCGCCCCTCGGGGCGACCTCGTGGCGGCCGAGAGGCTGGCCGAGTACGGGCGCTGCCTCGGCATGGCCTTTCAGTTGATCGACGATCTCCTCGACTACACCGGCACCGAGAAGGACGTCGGCAAGCCCGTCCTGAACGACCTGCGCGAAGGCAAGCTGACGATGCCGCTCCTGCTCGCGCTGCCGCGCGCCGGAGCCGCCGAGCGGGAGAAAGTCGCGACCGTGCTGCGTGAGCGCGAGTTCAAGACCGTGCAGACCCCCGAGATCCTTTCGATCGTGGACCACTACGACGGCATTCCCGAGACGCGGGCGCTCGCCCGCGACTATGCCGGCGCCGCGCGCGTCGCCCTGGGTGCCTTCCCTGATTCGCCCGCCAAAGAAGGCCTCCTCCTCGCGACCGAATCGGTGATCGACCGCATACGCTAGCCCGATTCGGCCTAATTTAGTTCGGCAAACTGACACTATTTCCTTATTTCATATGGCGCCCGCTTTGGGGGCCTCATCGAGCCATACAAAAGAAGGATTTGGAGCCAATCCATCTAAATTTTTATTGCCAATGCGCTGAAAAGTCGTACACTGTCCCCAGATGGCAGCAATCTCAGGCAGTTGGACGGCCCTCGCCGCGACCCTCAAGAACCTCTCCCAACTCATTCCGGGTCAATCAGATCCCTCGAGCGAGGCCGAGCTCTACTACCGGCGGGCCCGGCTGGCCGCCGCCGAGGAGCGTTTCGACGTCGCCCTGGTCTTCTGCGCCAAGGCGATCGAGGTTTCCCCGCGGTATCTCGCCGCGCGGCTGCTCGCGGCACGCATCCACGACAAGGGCTTGAACGATCTCGAGGCCGCCGTGGCCGGTTACAAGAAGGTCATCGCGCTCGCCGGGTACGACAGCGCCGAGCCCCATTGCCTCGCCGCCCGCGAGGCTCTGGACGCCCTCGTCCAGAAGGTCTAGCTCAGAGCCTCAATCCTTCCCCGCCGGCGGCTGCGGGTATCCCCACGGAGACTGCGGCGGCCTTCCCCAGACGATCGGCTCCCGGCTCTCTCCGCGCGACGCCGCCTCGGCGTCCCGGGCCACGCGCCATGCGCGGCCCGACGCGAAGGCCGCCGGATCGAGACCGTCGCCCTCCGCCGCAAAGAGGATCCCGCCGATGCCGTCCGGGCTCGAGGCTTCGACCGCAATCCGATTGACGCCGGGCCGGAGCAGCGGCGAAAGGTCCACCGCGTGAAGCGGCTCGCCCGGCCGCCCCCCCGCGCCGCCGACCGCCGTGCCGTTGACCGACAGAGCTCCCTCCGGGTCGACGAAGACGAGGGCGCGCGCTTTCGGCGGCACCTGCGCGAGCGTGACGTCGCGATACGCGTAGAAACTCACCGGCGCCGGCGTGCGGGACGCGCGCGCCCACCAGATCCACTCCGCCGGCCCGGTCTTCAGATGCAGGCGGTCCTGCGCGCGGCGGTGGAAGGCCGTGGCGGCGGCCGCGAGCGCGAGCGCCGCGGCGAGCGCGAGGAGCGCGTGGACGGCGCGGCGCGCCCGGAAGGGCTCGCGCAGCGTTTCTTGACGCACGACGATGCGGAAGATACTATCGACGCCGATGATTGCATGACGGTCATCGCCGTAATTCCTGCGCGCTACGCCTCCGTCAGATTCCCCGGAAAACCCCTCGCTCCCCTGGCTGGCCGACCCATGGTCGTTCACGTCCTGGAGGCCGTGCGCGGAGCGAGACGCGTGGACCGGGTGCTGGTGGCGACCGACGACTCTCGCATCGCTGCGTGCGTGGAGAGCGCCGGCGGCGAAGCCGTCCTCACGTCGGCGTCGGCGGCGAGCGGCACCGACCGCATCGCGGAGGTGGCTCGCCGCATTCCGGCAGACGTCTACCTGAACGTCCAGGGCGACGAGCCCCTGATGCCGGCGGAGAACGTCGACCGCGCCGTCGGGGCGCTCCTCGACGCGCCGGGCCGGGATCTCGCGACTCTGGCGTACCCGATGGGCGCCGGGGGTGCGGACGACCCCAACACGGTCAAGGTGGCCGTCGCTCACGACGGGCGGGCCCTCTACTTTTCGCGGTCGCCGATCCCCTACTATCGGCAGGGGCCGCCGGCGTACCGCAAGCATCTCGGGATCTACGCGTACCGGGCGAAGACGCTCGCGGCCGTCGCCGCGCTCCCGCCTTCGCCGCTCGAGAAGGCCGAGTCGCTCGAGCAGCTGCGCTGGCTGGAGGCGGGATACACGATCTGGGTGGGAGAGGCGGCGGGAGATTCGATCGGCGTGGACACGCCGGCGGACATGGAAGAGGCGGAGAAGAGGCTGGCGAAGGAGGCCGTTTCATGAGCACGAAGTACGTTTTCATCACCGGGGGCGTGGTGTCCTCCCTCGGCAAGGGCATCGCGGCCTCCTCGATCGGCGCGCTGCTCGAGGCCCGAGGCTTCTCGGTGGCGATGGCCAAGTTCGACCCGTACATCAACGTCGACCCCGGGACCATGTCGCCCTTCCAGCACGGCGAGGTCTACGTCACCGACGACGGCGCCGAAACCGACCTCGACCTCGGCCACTACGAGCGATTCACCACCATGACGACCTCGCGGACCAACAACACGACGGCCGGCCGCATCTACGCGACCGTCATCGAGCGCGAGCGGCGGGGCGACTACCTCGGCAAGACCGTCCAGGTCATCCCGCACATCACCGACGAGATCAAGGAGTCGATCCGCAAGGTCGGCACCGAGGCCGACGTCGTGCTCGTCGAGATCGGCGGCACGGTCGGCGACATCGAGTCGCTGCCGTTTCTCGAGGCGATCCGCCAGTTCCGGCAGGAGGCCGGCCGCGGCAACGCGATCAACGTGCACCTGACGCTCGTGCCGTACATCAAGGCCTCCGACGAGCTCAAGACCAAGCCCACGCAGCACTCGGTCAAGGAGCTCCTGTCGATCGGAATCCAGCCCGACATCCTGCTGTGCCGGACCGACCGGGCGCTGCCGGACGACGTGAAGAAGAAGATCGCCCTGTTCTGCAACGTCCCGGTCGAGGCCGTCATCAACGCCAAGGACGTGCCGTCGATCTACGAAGTGCCGCTGCGGTTCGCGGCCGAAGGGCTCGACGAGATCCTCCTCGACCTGCTGTCGCTGCCGCACTACGACCGCGACCTCTCCAAGTGGGAGGCGCTCGTCAATCGGATCAAGAACCCCGCCGGCGAGGTCGACATCGCGATCGTCGGCAAGTACGTGGACTACGGCGACTCCTACAAGTCGCTGAACGAAGCCCTCGCCCACGGCGGCATCGCGAACAACGTGCGCGTCAAGCTGCACTACGTGGACGCCGAGACGCTCGAAGGCGATCAGTATCCCGAGGTCCTCTTCCGCGCGGACGCGATCCTGGTGCCCGGCGGGTTTGGCCGCCGCGGGGTCGAAGGCATGATGAAGGCCATCCGCTACGCGCGCGAGAAGAAGGTGCCGTTCTTCGGAATCTGCCTCGGCCTCCAGACCGCGGTCATCGAGTACGCGCGCCACGTCGCCGGGCTTCCCGGCGCCAACTCGACCGAGTTCGACGAGGAGCCCGAGCACAAGGTCATCTACAAGCTGCGGGACCTGATCGGCGTCGAGGCGCTCGGCGGGACGATGCGCCTCGGCAAGTACCCGTGCGACCTCTCGAACGGGTCCTTCGCCGCGCGGGCGTACGGCGAGACCCAGATCTGGGAGC
>DATJXB010000063.1:0-13280 GCA_035500755.1 Thermoanaerobaculia bacterium
GCGCCGCGGGCGGCGAGGAGGCCCGCGAGGTTCGAGCACGCGATCAGGAGCACGAGCGCGACCATGCCCATGAGCGAGAGCAGTGGCTTGCCGACGTCGCTCGAGAGGACCGCGCGCCCGTGTCCCCCGGGCACGAGGAGGATGCGGCGCTCCAGGAAGCGCTGCTGCTGCTTCGCGTCCATCTTGTTGAGCCTCGGCAGGAGCTCCTGGAGCATGCCCCGATAGAGCGGCAGGAGCCGAGCCTCCGCCTCCGGCCGCGAGAGGCCGGGCTTCAGGCGGCCGACGAGCTGCAGCCAGCGGTCCTTCGGATCCTCGAGGCCGTTCCACGGCGGCGTCATCTGCGGCTTCATGGACAGCGTCACGAAGAGGTCGGCGGGGCGCCCCGCCTGGATCCCCTGGAAGCCCTTGCGCGCGACGCCGACGACGGTCAGCGGGTGCCCGTTTGCGACGATCGTCTGGTTGAGGACCGACGGGTCCGCGCCGAAGCGGCGCTCCCAGTAGCCGTGCGAGAGGACGACGACGGGGTGGCCGCCCGCGACGCGGTCGTCGTCGTCGACGAACACGCGCCCGAGGGCCGGCGGGACCCCGAGGACCTGGAAGTAGTTGCCCGAGACCATCTCGCCGTCGGCGCGCTCCGTCTCGCCGCGGGCCGCGAAGCTGACGGCGAACGGGTACTCGGCGACGAGGCCGTCGAACGCGGTGTTCTTCGCGGCGAGCACGCGGTAGAAGGGGGCGCTGAAGGGCATCGCCCCGTCTCCGTCGTCCCAGGAGTGGCCCTGCGACGGGCCGGGCGATCGCAGGAGGACGAGGGCCGACGGGTCCCGCACCGGCAGCAGGCGCAGGAGCACGCGATCGACGAGCGCGAAGATCGCGGCGTTGGCGCCGATGCCGAGCGCGAGCGTCAGGACGGCGACGGCGGAGAACCCCGGGCTCTTCGTGAAGGTGCGGAAGGCGTAACGCAGGTCCTGGAACAGGGAGCTCATCGGCAGTTTCCTCCGGGCGCGCTCATTCGCTGCGCAAGGCGGTCACGGGATCCACGCGCATCGCGCGCCGCGCGGGGACGAGGCTCGACGCCACCGCGACGGCGACGATCAGGGTCGAGGCGATCAGGAGCGAAGCCGGGTCGAGCGGGCCGACGGCGAAGAGCTCCCGGGCGATCAGCGGCGCGATGGCGAGCCAGGCCGTGAGGCCCGCAGCGACGCCGAGGGCGGAGAGCCGGAGCGTGCGGCCGCTCACGAGCGAGGCGATCTGTTTCCGCGTCGCGCCGAGCGCGAGGCGCGTCGCGATCTCGCGCGTGCGCTGGCCGACGAGCGCCGCCATGACGCCGAAAATGCCGACGGCCGCGAGCAGGGCGGCCAGTCCCGCGAAGGCCGCGAGCAGCCCGGCCGAGAACGTGCGCGTTCCGGCCGCCGCCGCGACGACGCGCTCCATGGTCGCGACCCGGATGATGGGCTGATCGGGATCGAGAGACGCCACCGCGGTCCGGACGGCGGCGGCGAGGCGCTCCGGGTGCGCGGCGCGCACGACCAGGACCATGGTGTTGTCGACGAACTGGGCTCGCGGCAGATAGATCTGGGCGCTCTCCGGTGCGTCGAGCGCGGTGTGCCGGACGCTCCCGACGACGCCCACGACCTCGCGCCACGGTCCGTCCGTGCCGCCGATCTGGACCCGCTTGCCGAGGGGGCTTTCTCCCGGCCATATCCGCGCGGCGAGCGCGGTGTTGACGAGCACGACCGGCGCCGCGCCGCGGCGGTCCGCCGGAAGGATGCCGCGGCCCCGGAGGATCGGGATCCCCATGGTCGTCAGGTAGTCGTCGCTGACCGAGTAGCGGTCGGCCCCCGGATCGGACTCGGGATTGGCCGACGGCTTGTCCTGCGCATGGACGCTGTAGCCGTCGTAGTCTCCGCCGAGCGGCAGCTGGCTCACGAGCCCCGCCGAGGCGACGCCGGGAACGGCGCGGACGCGCTCGAGCACGCGGTCCCAGAATGCGGAGAGGGGCTCGGCATCGTCGTAGCGCGCGCCCGAAACGTCGATTTCCATCGTCAGCACGTCGTCCGCCCGGAAGCCCGGGGCGACGTGCAGCAGCCGGGACGCGCTCTTGGCGAGCACGAGCGCCCCGGACACGAGCACGACCGCCAGCGCCACGTCGAAGACGATCAGCGCGCCGCCGAAGCGCCGCTTGCCGCGGCCGCTCGAGGCGCCGGAAGCCTCGCGCAGCGCCGGCTCGGCCGGGAGACGGCTCATGGAGAGGGCCGGACCGAGGCCGAAGAGCAGGCCGGTCGCGAGCGTGACGGCAAAGGCGTACGCGAGCACGCCGCCGTCCAGCCGAATCTCCGAGACGCGGGGAAGGCCCGGCGGGGCGAGCGCCAGGAGTCCCTGGAGCGTCCAGCCGGCGGCGAGCACTCCGAGGCCGCCGCCGACGAGGGCGAGCAGAAGAGCCTCGGCCAGGAACAGGCTGACGATGCGCCCCCGCGGCGCGCCGAGGGCCGTGCGGACGGCGACCTCGCGCGTGCGCCGCCCGGCGCGGGCGAGCAGGAGGCTCGCGACGTTGGCGCAGCCGATCAGGAGCACGACGCCCACCGCCGCGAGGAGCGCCCAGAGGGCCACGCGCACGCGGTCGGTCAGGACTCGCGCGAACGGCGTGACGAAGGCGCCCGCGGCCGAGTACTCGGTCGGATGTTCGCGGAGGAGCTGCTCGGAGATCGCGGTCATGTCGGCGAGCGCCTGCGGGGACGAAACCCCCGGCTTCAGGCGTCCGAGCGCGCGGAGGTGGCGGCAGCTCCGGCAGGCCTGAGGGAGCGTCGTGTCGTAACCGAGGGGCGCGAAGATCTGCGCCGGCCGCGTGGGGTCGGAGGAGAACACGGACGCGAACTCCGGCGGCAGGACGCCGGCGACGCGGTAGGGCGTCTCGCCGAGGAGAATCGTCTTGTCGGCGATATTCGGATCGGCGCCGAAGCGGCGCCGCCACAGGCCGTCCGAAAGGAGAACGACGCGGTTGGCGTCGCGGCGATCCTCCGCGGGGAGGAAGTCGCGGCCGAGCGCCGGCCGGATGCCGAGCATGCGGAAGAAGCCGTCGGAGACCCTCAGGCCCTCGAGCCGTTCGGCGTCGACGCCCCGGCTCGCCCCGAGCTTGGGCCGCCACAACGAGGCGACGGTGAGATCCGAAAGCGAGCGGTTCCGCTCTCTCCAGTCGAGGAAGGTCGGGTAGCCGGTGTTCGACGCGTTGCCGTCCTGGTCGCGCTCCTCGATCCGCACGAGGCCGTCGGGCCGCGCGAAGGGCAGCGGCGAAAGCAGGACGCCTCGGATGACCGAGAAGATGGCCGTGTTCGCCCCGATCGCGAGGGCGAGCGTCGCGGTCGCGGCGGCGGCGAAGCCCGGGCTCTTCCGGAAGGCCCGCAGGGCATGGCGAAGATCCTGGAGCAGCGTGGGCATCGGTTTCCCCGTCAGTCGTTGACGATCCAGCCGTCGCGCAGGCGGACGATGCGATGGCCGAAGGAGGCGTTCTCCTCGGAGTGGGTGACCTGGACGATGGTCGTGCCTTCGTCGTTCAGCTTCTTGAAGAGGCGCATGATCTCGCGTCCCTGGTCCGAGTGCAGGTTGCCGGTCGGCTCGTCGGCGAGGAGCAATTTCGGTTTCGCGATCAGCGCGCGCGCCACGCCGACGAGCTGCTGCTGGCCGCCCGAGAGCTGGCTCGGGAAGAGGTCCTTCTTGCCGACGATCTGGAAGCGGTCGAGCGTGTCGGCCACGATCGAGGCGCGCTCGGAGGCCTTGACGTTGCGGTAGGAGAGCGGGATGTCGAGGTTCTCGGCGACCGTCAGGTTGTCGAGCAGGTGGTACTGCTGGAACACGAAGCCGACGTGTTTCTTGTTGAGCTCGATCCGCTCCTTCGGCTTCAAGCGGTGCACGTCCTGGTCGAGAAGGCGATACTCGCCGCGCCAGTCGTGGTCGAGCATGCCGAGGATCGCGAGCAGCGTGGACTTGCCGGCGCCCGACGGGCCCATGATCGTGACGAACTCGCCGTCGGCGATCGTCAGGCCGATGCGCCGGAGCACGAAGGTCTCGCCGGCGCGCGTCGCGTAGGACTTCTCGACGTTGGAGAGCGTGATCATGCGTTCACTCCGCTCGAAGGACGGTGGCGGGGTCGACGGCCATGGCGCGGCGGGCGGGCCGCGCGCAGGCGAGCGCGACGATGCCGGTCACGAGGATGGCGACGCCGCCGAAGGTCAGCGGGTCGGTCGGCCCGACCCCGAAGAGGAGGCTGGCGAGGAACCGTGTCAGGCCGAGGGCGGCGATGGCGCCGAGGACCAGTCCGATCGCGGCCAGCCGGAGGGCCTGTCGGAAGACGAGGCGCAGCACGTCGCGCGGGTTCGCGCCGAGGGCGGTCCGGATGCCGATCTCGCGGCGGCGCTGCGCCACGCCGTAGGACACGACACCGTAGATCCCGACCGACGCGAGGAGCAGAGCGAGGGCGCCGAAGGCGCCGAGGAGCAGCGTGTGAAACCGCCGGCGGGCGAGCGACTCGGCGATGTACTGGTCCATCGGCTGCACCGCGGTCACGGCCAGGTCCTTGTCGAGCGCGTGGATCTTCGCGATCGCCGGTTTGACCAGGCTCGCCGGCTCTCCGGGCGTCCGGACGAGCAGCGTCATGCCGTCGGACTGCATCTGCGTCATGGGAAGGAAGACCTCCGTGCGGATCGCCTCGTCGAGGCCGTTCTGCGGCACGTCGCCGACGACGCCGACGATCTCGCGGTAGGGCGACTTGTCCTGGGGGAAGCCCTGCTTGATCTTCTTGCCGAGGGCGCTCGCGTGGGGCCACCACTTGCGGGCCATCTTCTCGTTGATGACGACGACCGGCGGCGAGGTCGGCGTGTCGGTCGCGTCGAAGTAGCGGCCCTCCTTCAGCGGCACGCGCATCGTTCGGAAGTAGTCGGATTCGACCATGTTGAAGGCGCTCGACGGCAGCTCGGCCTGGCTCGGCACGGGGCGGTCCGAGACCAGGTAGATCGAGCCCCAGCACTGGCCGACGACGGGCGTGCACATGCTCGCGCTCGCGCCCTCGACGCCCGGCAGGCGGCGCAGGTCCGCCAGCGCCTGCTCGAAGAAGCGACGCTGCGCGTCGCGGGTCGCGTACTTCGCGTCGGGGAGGTAGACGTCGAGGGCGAGGACGCCGTCGGTCACCAGGCCGGGCGAGACGTCTTCGACGCGGCGGAGGCTGCGGAGAAGCAGGCCCGACGCGACGGCGAGAACGAACGCGAGGGCCACCTCGGACACGAAGAGGGCCGAGCGCAGCCGCTGCCGCTCGAGCCCTCCGGTCGTGCTGTTGCCGGACTCGCGGAGCGTGCCCTGCGGGTCGCTGCGCGACGCCTGGGCCGCGGGCACGAGGCCGAAGACGAGGCCCGTCAGCGTCGAGGCGGCGAGCGTGAAGAGCAGCACGGCCGGGTCGATGTGGGTGTCCGCCAGGCGCGGGATCTCCGGCGGCGCCAGGCGCAGCAGCGGGCCGAGCGCCCACGCGGCCAGCACGACGCCGCCGGCGCCGCCCACCGCGGAGAGGAGCAGGCTCTCCGTCAGGAGCTGGCGGACGAGTCGCCCGCGTCCGGCGCCGATGGCCGTGCGGATCGCGAACTCGCGGCGGCGCGCGGCCGCGCGCGCGAGCAGCAGGTGGGCGACGTTGGCGCAGGCGATGAGGAGCACGACGCCGACCGCCGCGAGCAGGATCCAGAGCGCCGCGCGGAAGTCGCGGAAGAGCGCGTCGTCGAGAAAGGCGAGCGTGGCGCGCTGGCCGCTGTTGGAGTTCGGGTATTCCTTCTCCAGGCGGACCATCAGGGCTTCCATCTCGCGCCGGGCCGAGTCGATCGACGCGCCGGGCGCCAGGCGGGCGAGGACCCGCATCGCCGAGTGGTTTCCGCGGTTCTGCCATTCCTCGAGGCTGCCCATCAGTCCCACCGGCGTGTAGACGTCGACGGTGTCGGGGAAGAAGGCCAGCGACGACGGCGCCACGCCGACGACCGTGAACGCAACCGCGTCCAGGTTGACGGCGCGCCCGAGCACGGACGGATCGCCGCCGAAGCGGCGCTTCCAGAGCCCCTGGGAAATGAGGACGACGGGCGGCGCGCCGGGGCGGTCGTCGGCCGCGTCGAACGAGCGGCCGAGCACGGGGCGGGCGCCGAGAAGCGGAAAGAACGGCGCCGACACCTGCGCCAGGCGCAGCATCTCCGGCTCGCCGAGGCCGGAGAGGATCGTGTGGTCGGTGCGGAATCCCGCGATGCCCTCGAAGGATCGCGCCTGCGCGCGCCAGTCGAGAAAGTTCGGCCACGCGACACCCATGTCGCGCTCCTGGTGGATCTGGCGCTCGCGCAGGACGAGCAGGCGGTCGGGCGCGGGATAGGGCAGCCGTCGCAGCAGCACCGCGTGCACGACCGAGAAGATCGCCGTGTTGGCGCCGATGCCGAGGGCGAGCGTCGCCACGGCGATCGCGGTGAAGCCGGGGCTCTTCGAAAGCCCGCGCGCCGCGTAACGAAGGTCCTGCCAGAGTGTCGTCATCACTCGCTCCTCAGGGCGATCATCGGGTCGACGCGCGCGGCCCGGCGCGCCGGAAGCCACGCCGCGGCGAGCGCGCAGAGGCCGAGAACCGCGGCGACGCCGGCGAAGGTCGGCGGATCCCAGGCCGAGATGCCGAACAGGAATCCGCGCAGCAGGCGGGCGGCCGCGGCGCCGAGGGCCAGGCCGAGCGCGAGGCCCCAGACGAGCGGCTTCGCGCTCTGCGCGAGGACGAGCGCCTTGACGTCGGCCGCGCGAGCCCCGAGCGCGACACGGATGCCGATCTCGCGGGTCCTGCGCTCGACCGAGTAGGCGACGACGGCGTAGATGCCGACGGCGGCGAGCACCAGCGACAGGAGTCCGAAGAGCCCGAGCAGAGCCGATCCCAGCCGCTGCGCCAGGAGCTGGCCGCCGAGGAGCTCGTCGTAGGACGCGAGCTCGAAGATCGCCACGGAGGCATCGAGCTTGCGGACCGCGCGTCGGATCCGCTCGGCCGAGGCGCCCTCCGACGGGCCGCGGACGGCGAGCGCCAGGCCGCCGAGGCTCTGGTCGGTGGTCTGGGCGAGAGGAAGGTAGACCTGCGGGATGGGCGCGTCGCGCAGCGATTCCGAGCGGAAGTCGCGGCAGACGCCGACGATGGTGTGGACGGCGCGGGCGACGTCGATGCGGCGCCCGATCGGACTCTCGCTCCCGAAGTACCGGCGGGCCATGGCCTCGTTGATCACGGCGACCCCGGGCGCGCCCTCCCGGTCGAGGTCGTCGCGGAACTCGCGGCCGGCGGCGATCGGGATCTGGAGCGTCCGGAAGAAGTCCATGCCGACGACGTTGATCGAGACCTCGGGGAGGGGCGTCGTCGCGGGCGCGCCCTCGATCTGGAAGGTCTCCGACCACTGGCCTCCGGAGAGCGGCGGCAACGCCATCCAGGCGGCCGCGCCGACGCCGGGGGCGCTCGCGACGTCCTGCCGCAGGTCGCGGAGGAACGCCGCGGCGCGCGGCGCCTCGTACCGCTGGAGGCCCAGCTGGAACGACGCGAGCGTGAGGCCGCGAGGCTGGAAGCCGACGTCCGAGGCGAGCGCCCGCTGGAGGCTTCGGCCGAGGAGGCCGGCGCCGAGCAGCAGCACGAGGCAGAGCGAGACCTGCGCGATGAGGAAGGCGCCGCGCGCCCGCGTCGCCGAGAGCGTCGCGGCGCCGGCTTTTAGCCCGAAGCTCGCCGGGCGGCGCGCGGCCTGCACGGCGGGCAGCAGCCCGAACGCCAGCGCCGCGGCGGCCGAGAGTCCGGCCGCGAAGCCGAGGACGCGCCCGTCGAGCGCCGGCGCGAACGTGGCGAGCGTGACGTCGCCCGGCAGCGGCACGCGGGCGAGCGCGCCGATCGCCCAGGCCGCGAGAAGGACGCCGGCGCCGCCGCCGAGGGCCGCGAGCAGGACCGACTCGGTGAGCAGCTGCCGCACCAGGCGTCCCCGGGTCGCGCCGAGCGCCTGGCGGACGGCGATCTCCTTCTGCCGCGCCGCGGCGCGGGCGAGCAGGAGGTTGGCCAGGTTCGCGCACGCGATCGCGAGCGCGACGGCGACGGCCGAGACGAGCAGGAACAGGAATCCGACCGGGTTGCCGGACTGCCCGTAGCCGGCGGCGCCGCGCAGGGTCGGCTGGAGCACGAGCCCCGGTCCGTCGAGCAGGTCGTCGGGATGGGCGGCGGCCTCGTGGCGGCGGGCGAGGTCGAGCGCCGCCTGCGCATGCGACGTCGCGGCGCCGGGCCGGACGCGGCCGAAGAGCGAGAGCCAGGCCCAGCCGCGCGACTCGAGGTTCAGCCCGTGGAAGTTGCCGGCGGCGAGCTTCGGCCACGCGCCGATCGGGATCCAGAAGTCGGGCGCGACGCCGAACGCGGTGCCGCGGAACCCGTCGGCCGAGACCCCGACGATCGTGACCGGCGCGCCGTTCAATCGGACGGCCTTGCCGACGATCGCGGGGTCGGCGCCGAACCGCGAGCGCCAGAGGGCGCCGTTCATCACGGCGACGGCCTCGCCCGAGGTCTCGTCCGCCGGTTGGAGCAGGCGGCCGAGGGCCGGCCGCGCGCCGAGCACGGCGAAGTAGTTGCCGGAGACGACCGCGCCGAGGGCCGGCTGCGCCCCGTCGTCCGTCGAGAGGGAGAGCGCGCGCTGGCGCCACGCGGCGAGACCGTCGAACGCGCCGGAGGTCTCGTCGCGGACGGACCGATACCAGGGATACGAGACGACCTGGCCGGTCACGTCGACGAGCGACTCCGGGTGAGCGACGCCGGGCAGCGGATGCAGGACCACGGCGTCCACCAGGCTGAAGAGGGCGGTGTTCGCCCCGATGCCGAGCGCGAGGATGAGGATGGCCGCGCCGGCGAAGCCGGGGCTCTTCGCGAGCGAGCGGAGCGCGTAGCGGAGGTCCTGCAGCAGGGCGGTCATCCTTCGTTCCTGAGGGCGACGGTCGGGTCGACGCGGGCGGCGCGCCGCGCCGGGACCCAGGCCGCGAGCCCCGCGACGCCGACGAGGAGCGCCGCGGTCGCGGCGAACGTCGGCGGGTCGGTGGGCGTGACGCCGTAGAGCAGCGACGCGAGGGAGCGGGAGGCGGCGAGCGCGCCCACGAGTCCCACGGCGACCGCCGCGCCCGCGAGGCGCAGGGCCTGGCCGAGGACGAGGCGGAGCACCTGGCCGGCGCCGGCGCCGAGGGCCATGCGGATCCCGATCTCCTGCGTTCGCTGCGAGACCGAATACGCCATGACGCCGTAGATGCCGATCGAGGCGAGGGCGAGCGCCACGACTCCGAGGAGGGTGAGCAGCAGCGTGCGGAAGCGCGGCTGTCCGAGGGACTCTCCGATCACGTCGTCCATCGTCCGGATGCCGTAGATCGGCTGCTCGGGATCGACGGCCGACACGACGGCGCGCGCCTCCGTCGAGAGGGTCCGGACGTCGCGCCTCGAGCGCACGACGAACGCGATGCCTCCGAGCGGACGCTGCGCAAACGGCATGTACATCTGGGGATCCCCCGGCCGCTCGGGGCTCGTGTCTCGGACGTCGCCGACGACGCCCACGATCGTCCGCCAGTCCTTCTCGGCCGTGTCGATGCCGGCGAGCGAGATCCGCTTCCCGAGCGGATCCTGGCCCGGGAAGTAGCGCTTCGCCATCGACTCGCTGATGACGGCGACGGGCGGATGGTCGGCCGTGTCGCCGTCGATGATTCCCCGGCCGCGCCGCACCGGGATGCGGAGCGCCGCGAAGAGCCCGGGGCTGACGGAGTTGTAGCGCGCGCTCGACACGCGGGCCGGATCGGGCGTCTGACCCTCGATGCGGAAGGCGAGGTTCATCCGGCGATCGTCCGTGAGCGGGAGGCCGCTGATCGAGGCCGCGGAGTCGACGCCCGGAAGGCGCCGCAGCCCCGCGAGCACGCGCTCGTGGAACCGGGCGGCGTCGGCGTCCGCCTGGTACCTGGCATCCGGGAGGTCGAGCTGGAACGTCAGGACGTCCGAGGCCTCGAAGCCCAGCCGCGCGTGCGCCAGGCGCGAGAAGCTCTGGAGCAGCAGCGCCGCTCCGACGACGAGCACGAGCGAGAGGGCGAGCTCCGCCGCCACGAGGGCGCTGCGCAGCCGGCCGCCGCGGCGTCCCGAGGACGTTCCCCGGTCTCGGAGGCCGTCGGCGAGCGCGGTCCGGGAGATCTGCCACGCCGGGGCGGCGCCGAACGCGAGACCGGTGAGGACGGCCACGGCGAACGCGAATCCGGCGACGCCCAGGTCGACGCGCACCTCGGACAGGCGCGGGATTCCCGGCGGCGCGAGGCTCTTGAGGAGGTCGACGCCCCAGGCCGCGAGGAGCAGGCCGAGCACGGATCCGCCGAGCGCGAGCAGGAGGCTCTCGGTCAGGAGCTGCCGCCACAGCCGGCCGCGGGAGGCGCCGAGGGCGGTGCGAACCGCGATCTCCTTCTCGCGGGCGGTCGCCCGCGCGAGCAGCATGTTGGCGACGTTCGCCGACGCGATGAGCAGGACGAGGACGACGGCCCCGAGCATCGCGTAGAGGGCCGGCCGCACCTCGCCGACCATCTGCTCGCGCGCCGGGAGCAGGTTCGCGGCGTACCCGCGGTCGGAGTCCCCGTGCTCCCGCCCGAGGGCCTCGGCGACGCCGGCGAGGTCCGCGCGCGCGGCCGCGAGCGTCACGCCCGGCTTGAGGCGGCCGATCGCTGCGAGGTAGTGGCCGTTGCGGTTCTCGAGCGCGAATCCGTGCGAGGTCGGAGCGTAGACCTCGTTTCCGGGATCGAGGTTCGCCAGGGGAAGACCCGAGGGGACGACCCCGATGACCACGTAGCTCTGGCCGTCCAGCGTGATCGAGGAGCCGACGGTCCGGGGATCCCGGCCGAAGCGCCGCGTCCAGAGGTTCGAGGAGATGACCGCGACCGCGTCGTGTCCCGCGACGTCCTCGCCGGCGGCGAACGTCCGTCCGGCGACGGGGCGGACGCCGAGGAGGCCGAAGAACTCGGACGACACGAGGGCCGCGCGCAGGCGCTCGGGCGCCGCGCCGCCGGTCAAGTTGAACGTCCAGTCCGTGTATCCCGCGACGGACTCGAAGGAGCGATTGCGCGCGCGCCAGTCGCGCAGGACGGGCGGAGCGAACGGAATCTCCCGGCGCACCTGGCCCTGCCGCTCGCCCGTCATCCAGACCTGCACGAGGCGGTCCGCGTTCGAGTACGGGAGCGGCTCGAGCAGAATGCCCCGGACGACGCTGAAGATCGCCGTGTTCGCGCCGATGCCGAGCGCGAGCGTCGCGACGGCGATCCCCGTGAAGCCGGGATTCTTCGCGAGCCAGCGGGCGGCGTAGCGGAGGTCCTGAAGGAAGGTCGTCATGGGTGCACCTTTCGTCACTCGTGCCGCAGGGCCTCGACCGGATCGGTCGACGCGGCGCGAAGCGCTGGAAGAGCGCTCGCGGCGAGAGCGACGGCGCCGAGAAGCGCCGATACGCCGCCGAGCGCGGTCAGGTCCATCGGGGTGACGCCGAAGAGGAATCCCGAGAGCAGCCGCGTCGCCGCGGCCGAGATCAGCAGACCGGCGGCCAGGCCGGCGGCGGTCAGCCGCGCTCCCTGGCGCAGGAAGAGCCGGACGACCTCCCGGCGCGACGCGCCGAGCGCGATGCGGATCCCGATCTCGCGGCGCCGCGCGCCGACGGCGAGCGCGACGACGCCGTAAAGGCCGACCGCGGCGAGCACGAGCGCCAGGCCCCCGAAGAACGCGAGAATGAGGGTGCCGGCGCGGCGATCGCCCGCCTTCTCCTCCAGGGACGCGGCCAGCGTGCCGCTCCGGAAGAGCGGCATGGAGGGATCGAGCTCCTTCACGGCGGCGCGCAGGGCCGCCGCGGTCGCGGAACCGGCGGACGTGCGGACCATCAGGACGGCGTCGTCGAGGTGCGTTTCCTGGGCGATCGAGAAGTAGACGAAGGGGAGCGGT
This sequence comes from Thermoanaerobaculia bacterium, assembly GCA_035500755.1. Taxonomy (GTDB): domain Bacteria; phylum Acidobacteriota; class Thermoanaerobaculia; order UBA5066; family Gp7-AA6; genus DAHUXD01. The sequence goes on from DATJXB010000063.1 coordinate 11,990, forward strand.
TCCTCGGTCAGGTTCACGTACTTGCCGTCGGAGGCCACGCCGATCACCTCGTAGCGCGCCGCGGGATCGGTGGCGACGGCGAAGCGCTGACCGACGGGGCTCCGCCCCGGCCACGCGCGCCGGGCGAACGTCTCGTTGACGATCGCGATGCGGGGCGCGCCTTCCCGGTCGCCCGGCCGGAAGTCCCGGCCGGCGACGAGCGCGATCCCCATCGTGGCGAGATAGCCGGGCGAGGTGCTCGTCAGGAAGGCGTGCTGCTGCGCGTCGGGCGCCGCCCCCTCGGGCGCGTAGTCCTCCGAGATCGCGCGCCGGCCGAGCGGCACGACCTCCGTCAACGCGGCCGCGCGGACCCCGGGAAGAGCGCGCGCCCGTTCCAACAGATCCTCGCGAAAGCGCCGCGCCTTTTCGGGGGAGTAGCCCTGCGTCGCCGGGTCGAACGACACCGTGAGGACGTCGCCCGCGGTGTCGCGATCGAAACCGACCGGGACGCGGCCGGCCTTGACGAGACTCCGCAGCAGGAGCCCGCCCGCCGCGAGCAGGACGAGGGACAGCGCCAGCTGAGACACCACGAGGGCGCTCTGGAAGCGCCGGCCCGCGGGCGAGGCGCCGGTTCCGGACTCCCGGAGCGCGGCGCCCAGGCGATGCCGCGCCGAGGTCCACGCCGGGGCGAGGCCGAAGAGGATCCCGGTCGCGAGCGAGGCGGCCACGGCGTAGGCGAGCATGCGTCCGTCGAGGACGGGGCGCAGGAGTCCCGGCGCGTCGAATCGCGCGAGGGCGACGTCGACGAGCCACGACGAGAGCAGGACGCCCGCCGCGGTGCCGAAGGCGGCGAGCAGGACGCTCTCGGTGAGCAGCTGACGCACGAGGCGCCCGCGCGAGGCGCCGATCGCCAGGCGGATGCCGATCTCGCGGCGGCGGAGCGTGCCCCGGGCGAGCAGGAGGTTCGCCACGTTCGCCGCGGCGACGAGGAGCACGACGCCGGTGGCGGCAAAGCCGATCGCCGCCAGCGGCAGGATCTCGCCGAGGTGGCCCGGAGGCACCCAACCGCGCGGCGCTTCGACGCCGGCGCTCACGGGACCCCGATCCGGATCGCGCTCGGCCGCGTGGCGCGCCGCGACGGCGGTGACGGCCGCGTTCGCGGAGGCGACCGACACTCCTCGCTGGAGCCGGGCGATGACCATGTACCTCTCGCGGCGGCGCTCCGACAGCGTCGCGGCGCCTCCGGCGCCTCTGCCGGAGACCCAGGTCTCGAGCGGGACGTAGACGTCGGCCGGCTCCTCGAGATCGAGGC
>DATJXB010000064.1:0-9067 GCA_035500755.1 Thermoanaerobaculia bacterium
CGCGAGCGCCGCCGTGTTGACCCAGAGCGCGTGGCCGTCGACGCGGCGGGCCGCGGCGGGCCGGCCCGGCAGGGCGCGGTCGAGATCGCGCGCATCCGGAAAGGCGGCGCCCGGCCAGCCGTTCTGATCCCAGCCGCGGCCCTCCGCCCAGGCCCCGGCGGGCAGCGCGGCCGCCGCTTTCGCCATCGCCCCGGCGGCGTCGGCGGCGCTCGCCGCGTCGCGCAGGTTCGCGCCCTCGAGAGACTTGCCGAGTCCCTGAAGGTGGAGATGCGCGTCGGCCCAGCCCGGAAACACGAATCGGCCGGAAGCGTCGAGAACGCGGACGGTCCCGGCCCGCCGCCGGGCCTCGGCGGCATCGCCCACGAACGCGATGCGCCCGCCCTCGATCAGCACGGAGGCGCGCTGCGGGGCCGCGTCGGCGGCGACGTAGACGAGTCCGCCTTCGAGGAGAAGTCCGCCGGAGACCGCCGCGGCGCGCGCCGCGGCAAGGGCGAACGTCAGCAGCGCGAGCACCCGCCGATCTTAACCGGGGTCAGCGGCGGCGCAGCAGCAGAAGCGTCTGGTCGTCGTACTGGGGGGCGTCGCCGGCGAACTCGGAGACCGCGTCGAAGACCTTCTCGCAGAGCGCCGACGGCGCCTCGGCCGAGAGGAGGCGCGAGAGACGGTCGAGACCGAACTCCTCGTCCGCGGTGTCGAGCGCCTCCGTGATGCCGTCGCTGTAGACGCAGAGCAGGTCGCCCGTCGTCATCACGGCGGTTTCTTCGCGCCACACCGCGTTCGGAAACATCCCGATCGGGACGCCCGTCGCCTTGAGCTGCTCGATGTCGCCGGAGCCGCGGCGCAGCAGCGCCGGGTTGTGGCCCGCCGAGACGAAACGCAGCGTCCCGGAATCCGGCTCGAAGAGACCGAAGAAGCACGTCAGGAACTTCCGCGTCGCCGCGTACTTCTGGAGGTGCCGGTCGAGCCGGCCGATCAGGTCCGCCACCGTCTTCGCGTCGTCGATCTGGAGGTGAACCGCCGCGTGCACCGTCGACACGAGCAGGGCCGCCGGAACGCCCTTGCCGGAAACGTCGGCGACGAGAAACGCCAGCCGCCCGCCCGACAGCGGGAAGAAGTCGAAGTAGTCGCCGCCGACCTGGCGTGTCGGCCGGTTGCGCGCGGCGATCTCGAGCCCCTCGACGGCGGGAAGGTCGCGCGGCAGGATCTGGCGCTGGATGCCGGCGGCGAGCTCGAGCTCGCGCTCGATGCGCTCCTTTTCGATGGCATCTTTGTGGAGACGCGCGGTCTCGATCGCGGCCGCGGCCTGATTCGCGAAGAGCGACAGCAGGCGCGCGTCCGTCGCGGTGAAGTCGAGGACGCGCCCGTCGCGCGACTCCTTGTCGGCCACGGCGAGCACGCCGAGTTGCCGCCCGGGCACGGAAATCGCCACCGCGAGACATTTCTCGCAGGACGAGAGCTTCATGCCCGCGGTCGGCGTCGAGGCCGCGGCATTGTTGATGACGCCGCCTTCGGGCAGCTTCCAGCCCGCGGCGTCCTTCGCGGTCAGGACGTCGCCCCCGACGCTGCGCTCGAGCAGCACGCTCCCCGAGTCCTCGAGGAGCACGAGCGTGCCTTTCCCCGCGTCCGTCAGCGAGATCGATCGGAAGAGGACCTCGTCCGCCAGAGCCGCGAGGTCGAGCTGGCCACCGAGCGAGAGGCCGAGGTCATAGAGCGACTCGAGCTCGAGGAGGCGCGCCTTCAGCTCAAATTCGGCATCGCGCACCTGCCGCGACAGCCGGTGGGTGCCGACGACCGCGCCGAGCACGAACGTCAGCAGGGCCGCGCTGTCCGGCGGCTCCCCCGAGGGCAGCCCGCACAGACGCAGGACGCCGTGCAGCTCCCCCTCGGCCGAGAGCGGCAGCCACAGGTCTCCGTCGCGGTGGAAGATGCCCTCGGGCAGCGGATCCGGAATCTCGCCATCGGCCAGGGGGGGCGAGAGCGTCTCGCCGGCGCGGACCCACGCGTCCCGCTCGCGCAGGTAGAGGGTCGCGTCGCGAGCGCCGGTCGCGACGAGCGCCGCTTCGGCCACGCGGCTCGGAAGAGCCCCGGCGCCTTCCAGCGCTCCCCCGACGCGTTTCCAGAACTCGTCGAGCTGCGCGGCGGCCGAGGCCGGGACCGGGGCGGTCATGGCCGGGTCCTCAGGCGGGCTGCGGGTTCACACCCCGGAGAGCGTCCTCCTGGGTCGGGTAGATCTCGGCGTACTGCGCCAGGCCCATGATCCGAAACGTCTTGTCGATCGTCGGGGTCAGGCCGCAGAACGCGAGCATGCCCTTCCGGTCCATCACTTTCTCGAGCACCTCGATCAGGATCGAGATCCCGATCGAGTTGACGATCCGCGTCTTCTCGAGGTTCAGCACGAGGGCCCGCGCACCGCCTTCGAGCTGCGCGTACGCCTCGCGGGCGATCTCCTCGCCGCCCTGGTTGTTGATGTAACCGTCGGTCCGGAGGATCGCCACGTCGCCCCGCCGCTCCGCGGAAACTTTGCAGGACTCGCTCACTTGTATTTCCTCATGAGGATTCGCGTCCCCCCCACGCCCGACGTGATCTCGACCTCGTCCATGAGGCTCTTGATGATCTGAAGTCCCCAGCCGCGCTTGCGGTGGCTGACGAAGCTCTTCTCGATCGACGGCTCCTCCACCTGCGCGCTGTTGAAACCCTTGCCCTTGTCCATCACTTCCACCTCGAGCCACTCCCGGCTCTCGTCGCGGCCGAGCCGGAACGTCAGGTGCAGTTGCTCGTCGCGGCACTCGGCGTGCTCGAAGGCGTTGATGCACGCTTCGACGAGCGCCAGCTTGACCTCGTCGATCTTATCCCGCGTCATCGCGATGTACTCGCCGAGCGCGGCGGCCTGCGCCGTGGCCACGATCTCCATCTCGGGCGCGACGGGGATCGTCATCGACACTTCACGGGCCAGCCCGGGCGGAGCGGATCCTCCCTGCGACATCGGAAACGCTCCGGGTCCTAGAAGCGGAGGAAGAGCTGTAGTGAGCGGATCAAGACGGAGGGCAGTTTATCGGAGCCGAGAAGCAGGAGCGCGAGGCACACTTCGCCCGCGGCAAGGCCCCACAGGAGGTTGGGAACCTCGAACGCCTCCAGGCCGATGGCGAGCGCTTTTCTCATCACTGCGACGGATGAGAGAGGCAAGGTCCCTGCCAGGTTGCCGGCAAGCCGATATCGGACACTAAGTCCTTGCGAAAAAGAGACTTGGGGTCGGAAGAAGCAAAGGAGCCCATGCGCCACTATCGTAGCACAATGGCACAGTGGGATTCCAAAGGCTAAATTATTGGCTCAGCAATACCAGTATTTACAGGTATATAGTGAGAAAAATGTAACGTTATGTCCCAGTGACTTTATGTCCCACAACGGCGCGCTTCCGGTAAAGAGTCCGCCGGCTGATCCCGAGAAGGCGCGCCGCCCGGCTCTTGTTGCCGCCCGCCATCCTCAAGACGCGCTGGATGTGGCGCTCTTCGAGGGCCCGCAGGTCCGGAACCTCGGACTCCTCGCCCGGGGCCGTCGGCGGCCCGTCCGTCCGCACCGGTCCCCGCGGCAGCCACTGGAGGTCTTCGCGCCGGATGGCGGCCCCCTGCGACAGCGCCGCCGCGCCTTCCAGGAGATTCTCGAGCTCGCGGATGTTGCCCGGGAAGTCGTGGGACAGGAGCGCCGCGTAGGCCTCGCGGTCGACGGAGGCCGGCTCGCGGCCGTCGCGCGCCGCGAACCGCTCCAGGAAGTAGCGGACCAGCTTCGGGATGTCCTCGCGGCGGTCCCGCAGCGCGGGCAGGACGATCTCGACGACCCGGAGGCGGTAGTAGAGGTCCTCGCGGAACTCACCCGCGGCAATGCGCTCCGAAAGCCGGGCGTGCGTCGCGGCCAGCACGCGCACGTCGATCGGGACGCGGCGCCGGCCGCCGACGCGCTCGATCTCGCGCTCCTGCAGCACTCGCAGCAGCTTCGCCTGGAGGGCGAGCGGCATGTCGCCGATCTCGTCGAGAAAGAGCGTGCCCCCCTGCGCGGCCTCGAACCGTCCGGCCCGCGCCTCGACGCCCGTGGCCACGCCGCGCTCGATGCCGAAGAGCTCGGACTCGAGCAGGGTCTCGGGCAGCGCCGCGCAGTTGATCGCGACGAACGGCTTCTCCGCCCGGTCGCTCCGGGCGTGGATCATGCGCGCGACGAGCTCCTTGCCCGTGCCGCTCTCGCCCGTGACCAGGACCGAGATCTTCGACGGCGCGACCCGCGAGACGAGGTCGAGAACGCGGCGCGCCGCCGGCGAGTCGCCGACGAACAGGCGGCCCGCCGCCGCGCGCCCCGTCTCGTCGAGCAGGCGCCGGTTCTCCTCTTCGAGGCGCTCGCGCTCGCGCGTCAGGCGCTCGAGGTGCCGCCGGTTTTCGATTGCCATGCCGCAGAGCCCCGCCAGCGACACGAGAAAGCGGCGGTCCTCTTCGTCGAAAACGGCGGACCCGCCGCCGTGGCGAACTTCCTTGTCCGCGAGCGCGAGGACCCCGATCGGCCGCCCTCCGCCCATGATGCGGACCCCGACCGCCGACGCGACCGGACGCCCGAGGAGCTTTCCCCGATCGCGGACCACGGCCCCTTCGGTGCCGAGGACCTCGCGGAGGAAGTCGTCGCCCGCGACGACAGCCTCCGGCGGCCTCTTCGGGAACCCGACGCGCGCCTCGGCGCGCCGCGCCCCGCCGTCCGCGAACGTCGCCAGGTACCCCCGCGACGCGTCGAGAACGCCGACCACGCGCCCGAGCACGTCTTCGACGAGGGCGTCTTCGTCGGGCATCGCGCCGAGCGAGCGCCCGGCGTCGTAGAGCGTCTCGAGAAGGAGGAGCCGATGCTGGGTTTCGAAGTGGCGGGACCGTTCCATGGAGTCGGGAGGCGCCTTACTTCGAGGCGGCGAGCACTTTCGCGCGGCGAGCCTCCGCCACGGCCGTTTCCGAGGGCCGGCAGGGCGCCCAGCTCGCGTTCCACTTGCGGTTCTCGGCGATCAGCTTCTCGGCACGGTCGAGGTCGCCCCGCCGCGCGAGGATCGCGGCGACCTTGGCCCGCGCTTCCATGATCCAGCGGCGCTCCCCGAAGTCGATGAAGGGGTTGGGCGGGTTGGCGTTCGTTTCCCAGAGGGCCAGCGCCTCGTCGGTCTTTCCCTGCTTCTCGAGGGCGAGCGCCAACGCGTAGTTCCACTCGGGAAAGTGCGGTTTGAATCCCGGCCGGATCTTGCCGGCCTTCTGATACGAAGCCCACGCCGCATCCATCTCCGGGCGAAGGGCGATCAGCCGCCGCTCGGCCTCGGCCGGACGGTTCTCGAGCAGGTCCCGGACCGCCGCCCCGGACTCCTTGCCGATGTGGGGAAAGTCGTTCTTCGGGTCCGGGGGGAGCTTGTCGAGCTGGTCGAGCAGCTCGATCGCCTTCTTCTGGTCGCCGCCGTTCAACGCGGCTCTCAAGGCCGACTTGAGCATGCCCCGCTTGTCGGTTTCGAAGTCGTCGACGGTCGCGGCCTTCTCGTACATTTCCATGGCCTTCGCGTAGTCGCCCATCCCCTCGTACGCCACGCCGAGGTGGGCGTAGGCCGGACCGAAGTCGGGCTTGATGGCGAGCGCGCGATTCAGGTTCTCGATGGCCTCGTTGTAGTGCCCGGAGTAGGCCTGGTTCTCGCCGAGGGAGTCGAACGGGTTCGCGTTGTCGCGCGAGATGAATCGGTACTTCTCGAGGCTGTCGATCGCCTTCTCGTAGTCGCCGCGGTAGCCGTAGTAGTAGCCGATCTGGTTGTAGGCCTCGGAGTAGTTCGGGTCGACCGCGAGCATCTCCTGGTAGTACCGGATGGCTCCGTCCCGATCGCCACGGAGCAGCGCCTCACGCACGAGCTGCGAGACGCCGACCGGGTCGGCCGGATACTTCGCGTTCAACTCCCGGGCGAGCTCGAGGACCTTGTCCGGCTTGCCGTCGAGATTGGCGACGGCGATGTCGACGTGGTAGCGCTCCCGAGGGTTGAGACGCTCGCGCTCGCGCTGGGCCCGGCGAACGAGGGTGGCCGCCTGCTCCCGGTCGGACAGATCCGCGACCCCGAGCATCGCCATGGCGAAGTTCGGGTCGATCTCCAGCGCCTTGGCGTAACCGACGCGAGCCTCCTTGAAGTAGAACCGGCTCCGGTCCAGCTGGGCCTGCTGATAGGACTCGTAAGCGGCCTGGGAAGAGGTGGTCACGTCCCGCCGGTTGGCCAGGAACAGCGCCGCCGCCACCCCTCCGCCCGCCAGGAGGAGGATGCCCAGGGCCCAGAGAACGCGGCGTTTTTTCATTCCTAACCCCTTCATACGGATGGGGAAGCCGGGGGTTTCCCCCAGATTTCCCCAAGAATCGGGCCCTTTTTGCCCTACTCCACCCTCAAGAACAGGAAAGTCATGTCGTCGTATTGCTCGGCGCCGCCGACGTGGTCCCGGATGTCGGCCAGCATCCCCTTGGCAATCTCCTCGAGGGTCCCCTGCCGGCGGGCCTCCAGGGAGGCCATGAGCCGTTCCTCCCCGAAGGGGTTCATCGAGACGTCCATGGCCTCGGTGAAGCCGTCCGTGTAGAAGAAGAGCAGGTCCCCCCGCCGCAGGTAGAGCTCCCGCGTGTCGTAGGCCACCTCCCGGAAGGCGCCGAGGGGCAGGCGGTGCTCGGGCGGGTCGAAAAGGCGCGGCCCGCCGTCCCCCGGCCGCACCAGGATGGGCAGGGGCTGGCCCCCGATGGCGTAGCGCAAAACCATCGCGCTCGCGTCGAGCATGAAGAAGCCGAGCGACACGAACATGCGGCGCTTGATCGAGTAGATGCGCCGGTTCGACTCCTGGAAGAGCACTCCCGGATCGCTCGTCGTCAGGGCGCGCGAGTACACGATCTCCTTGGCCGCGACCATGAGGAGCGACGCCGGGACCGACTTGCCCGAGACGTCGCCGATGACGACGCCGAGCCGGCCGTCCTCGAAGGGGATGAAGTCGTAAAAGTCGCCGCCGACGACGCGCGCGGGAATGCTGCCACCGAAGAACGAGAAGCCCGGGACGTCCGGCACGCCGCGCGGCAGGAGGCTCGTCTGGATGTCGCGCGCGATCTCGAGGTCGCGCTTCAACTCCGCCTGGCGCGTCATCTCGTCGTGGAGGAGCGCCGTCTCGATGGCGAGCGCCGCCTGGTTGGCGAGCGTCGACAGGAGCGCCTGGTCGTCGCGGTCGAAGCGCTCGCCCGAGAGCTTCTCCTTCAGGGCGAGAATCCCCATCAGGCGCTCGCGGTAGACGAGCGGAACGAGAAGCCGGAACCCTTCCTGCTGGAGCCGCTCGCGGAACTCCTCGCTGTCGGCGTCGGCGAAGTGCAGCGAGATCTCCGTGAGGTCCGACGGCTTGCCCTCCTGGCGCAGCACGCGCCGCAGCGCCGCCGTCGGCGAGAGGCGGTCCTCGCGCCGCCCTCGCCGCTCGAGCCAGCCCTCGCGGTCTCGCAGCCAGATCGAAGCCTTCTCCAGGCGCATCGTCGCCGTCACGCTCGCCGTCAGGTAGTCGGCGATGCGCCCGAGGTCGAGCTCGCCCGTGATCGCCTCGCTCATCTCGAGAAGCGCCGCCTGGTAGTCGAACTTCTCGCGGAAGAAGAGCTTGTCGAGCGGCGCCTGGAGCCTCCGGCGCAGGACCTCGAAGAGCGAGATGCCGACGAGGAAAAATCCGAAGTTGAAGAGCGGCGACGCCGACAGGCGCGAGCTCGTGAACACGAGGTTCGCGAGCGCGACGACGAGCGCGTAGAGGAGGAGCAGCACCCCGGTCGTCGCCGCGTAGAGGAACGTCCGCCGCACGATGACGCGGACGTTCAACATCTGGAACCGGACGATGGCGTAGGCGAACGTCAGCGGGATCAGGATCATCGGGATGATCCCGTAGAAAGCGTACTCGTCGATCCCGAACGCGGAGGGCAGGACGATGAAGAAGAGGACGAACGGCACCGTCCCGAGAATCGTGCCGACGAAGACGTGGAACGCCTGGCGGCGCTCGCGCGGCTCCTCGAGCGTGAACGCCGAGTGGGCCAGGGCGAGGAGGCCGAGCACGAGGTAGTCCCCGAGGAGGACCCACGACGACAGCGGCGCCCCGGACAGGATCGTCACCTTCTCGCCCTGGACCTGTCGGAAGACGTCGTACAGGAAGACGAACGGCGGAATCGCGTACAGGAGGTACAGCAGCTCGGGGCTCGTCGAGAGAAACTCCTGGAGACGCGTCTTCCAGCGGGCGGGCGGCTCGCCCGTCCACTCGTCCGCCTTCGCGAAGTGAAAGCGCTTGGGCCTCGGGAAGACCAGGAAGAAGTGGAGAAAGACCGCGGGCAGGAGGAAGAGGCTCACGGTGCCCGTGTTCTGCACGAAGATGTCGATCCACCAGTACGAGGCCGGCCGCAGGCGGCAGACGAAGAAGATCAGGAACAGCACGCACAGCATGAAGAAGATCCGCGCCGAGCGCTCCTCGGGAACCCGGACGAAGACGAAGAGTCCGATCGCGTAGAAGAGGAACCCGACGACGACGGCGTAGAGGTACGTCTTGCCGCCGAGACGCTCGGAGGACAGCGTCAGCTTCACCTCGCGGAGCTCTCCCGCGGTCTCCGCCCGGGGCTGCGTCGGGCAGGGGCCGCTGCGAACGAGGTACAGGACCGGCTCGCCGATCTTGTGCCGCCGCAGCTCCGCCGAGGCGTCCGAGCTCATCCGGACCATCCGCTTGCCGATGCCGAGGACGCACTCCCCGCGCTTCAAGCCGGCTTTCTCGGCCGGGCTGCCGGGAATCGTGTCGCGGACCTCGATGCCCTCGCGGCCGTACGGGACCGGCACGATCCCGTCGTAGGGGCGCGCCGAGAACATGTCGGCGATCGAGGCGATGGCGATCGCCAGGCCCACGAAGCCCACAGCGAGGATCCAGCCGGACCAGGAACCGCCGGTCCGCCCGGATTTGGTGTCTTCCGTCATCAACCCCTGCGCCGAAAAGGAACCAACGGCGGACCATGTTAACGGCAATCGGCGGCGGAAACTGCCCGAAGCCGGTAT
>DATJXB010000065.1:0-6066 GCA_035500755.1 Thermoanaerobaculia bacterium
AGCGAGCGCACCTTGCGGCGCAGGTCGTCGGCGCCGAAGGGCTTGGCGAGAAAGTCCGAGCCGCCGAGCTGCATCGCCGTGATCCGATCCTTGACCTCGGCGCGGCCCGTCAGAAAGAGGACGGGGACCTCCCGCGTGGCCGTCTGCCGCCGCAGGATCGCGCAGAACTCCCAGCCCGTCATGCCCGGCATCGAGACGTCGAGGACGACGAGGTCCGGCGCGTCGCGGATCGCGTCGACGAGGGCCGAGCGCGGGTCCGCGGGGCAGTCGATGGCGTAGCCTTCGGGCAGGAGGATCTCGCGGACGGCGGCCGAGATCGTGCGGTCGTCGTCGACCACGAGGATGCGCTTCATCGGCCGGCCCTCTGATACGGCAGCATGATGGTGACTTCCGAGCCGTAGCCGGCCTCGCTCGAGAGCGAGATCTTGCCGCCGTTGGACTCGAGGATCTCCTTCGTCACGGCCAGGCCGAGCCCTTTGCCGCGCGTGCCGGCGGCCTCGGCGCGGGCGCCGCGGAACGCGTAGTCGAAGGCTCGAGCCCTTTCTTCGGGACTCATCCCCATGCCCGTGTCCTTGACGACGACGAAGGCCTGGGGCCCGGCGGCGCCGGCGCGGATCCGCACCTCGCCCCCGTCCGGGGTGTACTTGATGGCGTTGTCGAGGACGTTGCGGAAGGCGCGCTGGAGCGCGACCGGATCCGCCGCGACGGGAAGCTGCGGCCGCTCGGCGATGAACTCGATGCGGATGCGCCCGCCGTGCGCGAGACGGTACGCCGTCGCGAGCGAGCCCAGGATCTCGACGAGGTCGGCGTTCTGGGGCTTCTCGAGGCGCTCGAGCGGCTCGGCCGCGACCGGCGCCGGCGTGCCGACGAGACGCTCGGCGAGCTCGATCTCGCGCGCGAGGTTGCCGAGGTAGTCGGGGTTCGGCAGCTCGCCGCGGCGCGCGGCTTCCTGGATCAGGTCGGTGTAGACGCGGATCACGGACAGGGGCGAGCGCAGGTCGTGCAGGATCTCGGCCTCGCGATCGCGCTCCGGGGCCGATGCGGCGGCGGGAGCGGCGCCCCGCGGGACACGCATCGGCGCGGACGCAGGCGGCGCGGGCGTTTCGCGCTCCGCTTCGGTGACGAGCGCCGCGGTCGAGGCCGGCGCCGCGCCGGAGATCTCGAGCGCGACGAGGAGCGCCGGAGCCGCGAGGGCGACGCCGACGATGGGGAAGAGGTGGGCGGCGCCGTCGACCGGCACGCCGCCGATCGTGACGAGCGCGGCGCAGCCGAAGAGCGACGCGGCGGCGAAGAAGCGGGCCGCGGCCTTTCCTTCGCAGTGCCACGACAGGGCCACGCCGGTGGGCAGCAGCAGCGCATACGGCGACCACACGCCCCCGGTCAGCGACATCGCGCAGAAGAGAAGAGAGAGATCCACGACGACCGCGAGCGGCGCGGCGAAGACGCCGAGGGCGTCGCGCACCGGCGGGCGGGTCAGGAGCAGCAGCGCCCCGAGAGCGCCCCCCAGGGCCAGCGCGAGACGGCGCGGGTCGCCGAGCCCGAGCGCGATCGCGATCAGCGTGAAGAGGGTGAAGAGGCCGGAGGCGGCGGCGCGATGAGCGGTGAAGGCGGAGCGGGTCACGCGCGGGGACCCGAACGGGGATCAGGCATACGCGCAGCCCACCCGCACCGAGCCACCCGGCAGGGGAGCCCAGTGCATCGGCCGGAGCCGGATCGGGTGCTTCTCGGGGTCGTGCTTCTGGACGATCTCGGCCTTCCACCGGGGCGGCCAGCGCTCCCGGCGCCGCGCGCGGAAGGAGAGGCCGCCGTAAGAAAGGTCCACGACGGGCGCGAGCCACGCGCCGGCGCCCTTCTCCTCGACGCGCACGCTCATGTCTTCCGGCGCAAAGCGCGGGTGGAGACGGTGGGCCATCGCGCCGAACGACGACTGCGAGCGGCACTGGTAGAGGCGCAGGTCGGCGACCTTCAGGAGGAAGTCGGTGCTCTTGCCGTCGTGCGGATAGGAGGCCATGCCGTAGTGGAGGTCGAGCGGGAGACCGCCACGCGCCGGGAGCGCCATCGCGGCGACTTTCTCGCGCACGCGCTCGGCGACGGCGAGGGCCGAGAACATGTCGGTGTTCGGCAGCACGAGGACGAACTCGTCGCCCCCGAACCGGCAGCCCGCGTCCACCGCCCGCAGCGACTCGCGGATCACGCGCGCCGTGCGCACGAGGACGCTGTCGCCGACGGGGTGGCCGAGCCGGTCGTTGATCGACTTGAAGCCCTTCAGGTCCATCAGGACGATCGACAGGATGCCGTCGGCGCGCTCGGCGCGCGAGATCTCGCGCGAGAGGTGGTCGAGGAGGAAACGTCGGTTGTAGAGGCCGGTCAGCGGGTCCGTGATCGCGTTGACGCGCAGGACCGCGAGGTCGGCCTCCGAAACCAGGCGCGGATCCTTGAGGAGCCCCTTCAGGCTGTGGAGGTGATGGAGGAGGATCGTCTGGAGGCCGAGCGGCGGCCCGAGCTTCTCGCGGAGCCCCGAGGCGAGCCGTTCCACTTCCGCCCAGCGCTCGAGGGCTTCCTCGACGTCGAAGGGGATCCCGGTCCAGTCCGTCAGGAGCTGGCGCAGCACCTCGCCGCGCTGCCCGTTGTGCGCGACCGCGTCGAGCGACTTGCGAAAACGGGCGAGCGAGAAATCGCGCTGGCGGCCGAGCCGGGCGAGCCGGTTGATTTGCGTTCCGAGGTCTTCGGTTCCCCGCATGCTTCTCCTGCCCGGCGCGGCGGCGTCAGCGGCCCGAGGTGTGCTTCCGGCCGCGCGCCCGCGGCGCGGACGGCGCGTCGCGCGAGGCTTCGCGGGAAAGGCGCTCGACGGCGCCGGCCGCCTCGGCCACGGCGTCTCCGAGAGAACAGACGAGGACGAGCTGGCCGTCCCGGAGCAGGTCCACGACCTCGCGGTCGGTGCGCGCCCAGAGGACGGAGCTGCCGACGACGAGCAGGCGCGCCCGGCCGAGGTCGGCCTCGGGGTCGAGCCGCGCCATCGCCTCGGCGCATTTGCGGATCCGCGCGAGGCCGACGCCGTTCGAACGCAAGCGCGCCGCCACGCGGAGGCGCACGACGTCGGCGAACGAATAGCGCCGCGTCGACCCGTAGCCGGCGGCCTTCTCGAGGGACGGGCGCAGGAATCCCTTCCTGTCCCAGTGGTCCAGTTGCCTGGCCGAGAGGCCGGTCAGCCGGGCCACCTCGGCCGTCGAGAAGCTCCGGGCAACGACACGTGTGAATTTCATCGCTGTAGTTAAAAAATGTTAGCACAGGCGCTGCGAAAAACCGGTCCGGAAGGGCCGCCGGGGAGCCAGAATGGGGCCTCGGAGGTCCCACGATGACGCTCGTGTCGCTCGCCCTGGCGCTCCGGCTCCTCGCGGCGCCTGCTCCCGAGACCGGGTACCTCTACCGGGCGACCCTGCTCCAGGCCGCGCCCGGGAGGCTCCTGGAGGTCGTGGACATCTATAAGGCGGGCTGGCCGGGCATCAAGGGCTCTGGCGACGAGCCGCCGCTCGCGATGCGCCACAGCCAGGGGGACCGGTGGGACCTGATGCTGCTCTTTCCGATGGGGAGCGAGGTCGAGTATTTCTCCGCCGAGCGCGTCGCGAAACGGCGGAAAGCCCACGACGAGGCGAGGGCGGTCCTGCAAGGCCTGGCCGACGACGTCGCCTGGCAGGAGGACGTCTTCGTATACGGCCCGCCGCTGGCCGAGGTCCGCGGCGCGCTCGAGAAGGCCGGCTTCTTCCACGTGGAGATGTTCGAGGCGCTCCCGGGCAAGCAGGCCGAGCTCTACCGGCAGCGGGAGATGGAGAACGCTTACAGCGCCCGGCTCGGTTTGCCCCGGAACCTGATCTTCGTCCGCGCCGCGGGCGCGCCCTGGAGCCTCTTCACGGTCGGCGGCTACCGCGACCTCGCGCACTACGCCGAGGGCGCGGCGGTTCCCGAGGCGAGAGCAGAGGAGGCGGCGCGGGCGGCGGGCTTCGACGGCGCGAAGGCGATCGGGCCATATCTACGGACGCTGATCGCCCTTCACCACGACACGCTGGCCGTCGGCATCCGCTGAGCGAGCCGCGCTGATACGGCAAATGCCCGCTGACGTCGGTGAAGCGGACGACGGTCTCGATGAGTCGCTGGGGCGGGACCTGCTCGCCAGCGCGCGCCGCAGAAGCGGCCCATGGCCTCGCCGCTTCTCTGCGACAGCGGGATCCTGCACGCGCCGGCCGCCTTCAGGAACTCGCTCTCGCGCCGATGCCAGGAGTGAGGCCGCGAAGCGACGCTACCGCCGTCGTGGCATCCCGCCGTCTCCGGCCCCGGCCTTCTCGTCCTCCTGCGTGCGCAGCGCCGTCTGTTCCTCGGCGGCGTGCCGCTTCTCGGGCTCGAGCAGCCCCTGGATCGCGAGAAATGCGGGACCGGTCTGCCCGGCGTTGTAACGGCCAGGATAGGTCCGGCGGTAGTCGATCCAGCCCCTCCACTCCATCCAGAGCAGGAGCCGGTCGGCGAGGAAGGCGACGAGCACGAGTCCGCCGACGCCGAGAAGGATTTTCAACGGAGCCCGCGGAGCACGAAGAGCGTGCAGAAGACCCTCTCGGTGCTGTAGACGAACGACCCTTCGCCGGGCGCCACGGCGACACGCTCGAAACGCTGGATGCCCGCGAGGTCGCTCGGGCCGAAGTTCTTCCAGAGCTCTCGCTTGCCCGAGGAGACGTCCAGGCGATCGATCCTCCCGGGGAGGTCGTTGATCGGGCAGACGTAAAGCGAGCGCCCGTCGGTGCCCCAACCGACGGGCACGTCCGACGGCCCCGTGTCGAAGCAGCGGGGCGGCTCTCCCGACAGCGGATGGAGGCACATCCGATCGTCTTTGCCGCGCGCGGCGACGAGCCTTCCGTCGGGCGAGACGGAAAGCCGATCGCTGTCCAGGCCCTCTTCCAGTCCCTCTTCGGAGAACGCCTGCGGGGATTCGCGCTCGGCGAGGCCCTGCCGATAGAGCCGCCAGCCGTGGCCGGGCTCGCGGGCGATCGTCACGACGGCCGTTCCGTCGGGCGCGAAGGCGGCCGTGGAGATCTCGAGGTTGTGCCTGCCGAGAGACCGTGGCTGGCCGGACCCGGTGGGCTGGAGGATCAATTCGTCGCGGGCCGGCGGGCTCATCAACGCCCATCTCCCGTCCGGTGAGAGCGCGTGCCCCACGCCTTCCCCGAGGCGAATCGCGGCGGGCTCATTCAGCCGCCAGAGATAGTAGGCGCCGCTGCGTCCCCCGCCCTCGCCCCACTCGTCGAAGAGGATCGTCCGTCCATCTGCCGAGACGTCATCCACCGCGGAATAGTCGAGCCACGACACGTTGCGTTCGCTCTTCTCGCCGGCGAGCACCGCGGCCATGCTCGAGGACAGGGTCACGCTGATCGCCAGGATCCGGCCATCCCGAGCCACATCCGCGGTGTTCAAGAGATTGGCCTCGCGGCGAACGAGGCGCTGGCGACCGGCGAGCGTCACCGCGTAAATGGAAGTCGTGAAACCGTGTCGATCGGCGCTGTCGTACCAGATCTCGTCGCCGGAAAGCTGCCAGGCGACGTAACGAGAAAAGAAACCCTTTGCCAGGACTCGCTTCTTACCGGTGAAATCCAGAACGCCGATGTCGCTCTCGTAGGCGGCGTTCTCCTCGCAGTACGCGAGGAGATTCCCCTTCGGGGAAAAGCGCACCGAGTAGAGGCTGCGAGGGGTCTCGTAGAGGACCCTGCCGACCGGATACTCGATCACGCTCCGATCCTTGAGCCGGCGAATGATGGCGAGGCCCTGGCCATCGGGCGCCCACGAGGCCTGAAAGACGTTCGACGAGATCTCGCGAGGCGCGCCGCCCGCGAGCGGGACGCGCGCGAGTGTGCCCGACGCGAAGATGCTGTTGCGACCGATCGCGATCGCGAGCTCGCCCGAGCGAGACACGTCCAGCAGGTCCGCCTGGGGGAGGCCGAGGTCGCGAGACTCCGTGCTTCCGATCCGCGTGGAGAAAATCCGGGTCGGCTGACCGTTCCATGACGCCGCGTACACGATCGTCTC